>NZ_JABMCN010000327.1 GCF_013179515.1 Pseudomonas sp. CM27 | reverse complement strand
CATCGGCAAGCAGGTATAAGCCTATGGAGCGCATTCCGATCCTGCAGATGGGCGAATTCCTGCTGGTGACCATTCAGGTGGACATGCACGACCAGCTGGCGCTGACGCTGCAGGAAGACCTGACCGACCGCATCAGCCATACATCGGCCCAAGGTGTGCTGATCGATATTTCCGCACTCGACATGGTCGACTCCTTCATAGGCCGGATGATCGCCAGCATTTCCGGCCTGTCGCGCATCATGGATGCCGAAACCATGGTGGTCGGCATGCAGCCGGCCGTGGCCATTACCTTGGTCGAACTCGGCCTTACCCTGCCGGGCGTCAGTACGGCACTGAATGTGGAGCGCGGCATGCAAGTGCTGCGTCAACGTGTGAGCCGAAAATGAATGTTCGCGAAAGCGGCAGCCATCCTGTGCGCATAGAGCAGGATGTAGTGTTGGCGCGCCAATTGGCGCGCAAGTTGGCCGGTGAATGCGGCATGCGCCTGGTGGACCTGACCAAGCTCGTGACCGCCGTCAGCGAGCTGGCTCGTAACACGGTGGTCTACGGCGGCGGCGGCGACATGGACTGGCAGGTGTTGGAGGATGCCGGGCGTGCAGGGCTGCGCTTGCTGTTTCGCGATGAGGGCCCGGGCATTCCCGATGTCAAGCTGGCGCTGACCGATGGCTGGACCTCGGGCAGTGGCCTTGGCCTGGGCCTTACCGGCGCCCGACGGCTGGTCGACGAGTTCGAGCTGGACACGGCCCCCGGCCTGGGCACGCGTGTGACGATCACCCGATGGGCATGAATATTCACGCTACCGCGACTCAAGTACTGCGCCTGGACGACCCCAGCGACGTCGGCCATGCCCGACGTACTGCACAAAAGCTGGCCGAGCGACATGGCTTTGAGCCGGAAGAGGCAGGGCGTGTGGCCTTGGTGGCCACCGAGCTGTGCAGCAATGTCCTCAAGCATGCCCGCCATGGCGAGCTGCACATGCGCGTGCTGCCCCGTAAGCAAGGCGCCTTCGCCATCGAGCTGCTCACCGTGGACCGGGCCCAGGGCTTCGATGCCCACAGTTGCCTGGCCGATGGCTATTCGACGGCGGGCACCCAGGGTATCGGCATGGGGGCCATGGTGCGTCAGGCCCAGGTGTTCGACATGTACGCAGATGCTCGCGGAGCCGTGGTGCTGGCGCGCCTGCACAGGACGCTTGACCGCGGCGCAGACCTGCGCTGGGGCGTCAGCCAGCATGCCCTGCACAACGACCCCGCCTGCGGGGATACCTGGCACCTGGCTATCGATGGACAATGCATCAGTGCACTGGTGATCGATGGTCTGGGGCACGGCCCTGATGCCGAAGTGGCGGCCAAGGCGGGCGCCGCCGCATTTGCCGAAGCGCCGTATGGCGACCCGTTGCAACTGTTGCAGGCCATGCACCAGGCCATGTCCGGCACCCGGGGTGGGGCTACGGCGGTGGCGCAATATGACCGTGCCCATGACCGCCTTAGCTTCACCGGCATCGGTAACATCGGTGCAAGCCTGGTGGCCGGGGCACAAGTGCGCGGCCTGGCTTCGCTGCCGGGCATCGTGGGTGGGCAGTTCAGGAAAGCCCAGGTGTTCGACTACGCTGAGCTGAATGGAAACCTGTTGATCATGTACAGCGACGGCCTGCAGTCCCGTTGGAACCTGAAGGACTACCCTGGCCTGGTGCACCGCCACCCGGCCGTGATCACCGCCGTGCTGCACCGCGATTTCTGCCGAGGCCGCGATGATGTGACGGTGCTGGCCGTCGACCTGGAGGCCGCGCATGTCTGATGCACAACTGATAGCCCGGCTGCAGGCCGAGAACGACGCCTTGCGCGCCGAACTGGAGGAAACCAACCAGGGCGTGCTGGCGTTGTATGCTGAGTTGGACATCCAGGCCGAGCAACTGCGCCAGGCGTCGGACCTGAAAAGCCGCTTCCTGTCCTACATGAGCCACGAGTTCCGCACGCCGCTGGGCTCAATCCTGAGCATCACCGGCCTGCTGACCGATGAACTGGACGGGCCCTTGTCGCAAGAGCAGCACCGCCAGGTGACGTTCATCAGCACCGCCACCCGCGAGCTGTCCGACATGGTCGACGACCTGCTCGACCTGGCCAAGATCGAAGCCGGGCGCATCACCATTTCGCCCGCCTGGTTCGATATGCTCGACCTGTTCGCAGCCTTGCGCGGGATGTTCCGGCCGATTGTCGATGTCACGGCGGTCGACCTGATTTTCGAAGAGCCGGTGGGGTTGCCACGGCTTTACACCGACGACAAGAAACTTGCGCAAATCCTGCGCAACTTCATCTCCAATGCACTGAAGTTCACCACCCGCGGTGAAGTACGCGTGTCTGCCGAGTTGCTGGGCAACGACATGATCCGCTTTGCGGTCAACGATACCGGCATCGGCATTGCCCAGGAGCTGCTGGGGACCTTGTTCGAGGACTTTGCCCAGGTCGACTCGCCGCTGCAGAAGCGCCTGCGCGGCACGGGTCTGGGCCTGTCGTTGTGCAAACGCTTCGCCATGCTGCTGGGTGGCGAAGTGGGTGTGCACAGCGAGCCAGGGGTCGGCTCATGCTTCTTCGTGATCATTCCTCTGGCCCTGGCCCAGGAGAACGTCGATGAAACCTGATGTGCGCCTGCTGATCGTCGACGACAACGTCGCCACCCGCTACGCCCTGCGCCGGCGCCTGGCGGTGCACGGCTACGAAGTGATGGAGGCGGGCACGGGCGGCGAAGGGCTGGCGATGATCCGCGACCAGCAGGTGGACGCACTGATCCTGGATGTGAACCTGCCGGACATGAGCGGTTTCGATATCGTCAGGTTGCTGCGCGAGGACGCGCGCACCGCACTGCTGCCGGTCATCCACGTGTCGGCGGCGTCGATACTGAGCGGCGATATCATCACCGGCCTGAACGCCGGCGCGGATGCCTACCTGGTCCACCCGGTGGACCCTGAGGTACTGGTCGCCACCCTGCGCACCCTGCTGCGTGTACGTGATGCCGAGCGTGCGCTGCGTGAGAGCGAGGCGCGCTTCCGGGAGATTTTCAGCAGCGTGTCGGCCCCCATCGCCGTGCTCGATGCAGAACTGAAGGTGCATGAATGCAATCAGGCGTTCAGCCACCTTACCCAGGACAACCGTGATGCTGCGCAGCTTCGGGAGTGCTTCGCCGAGGGCCAGGCGGCAGCCCTGGACGCCCTGCGCCAGCACCTGTTGGCCGGCGAGCGATGGAAAGGCACCCTGAGCATGCAAGTGCGGGGGCACTTGCGCGAGACCGAGTGGCAGCTGTCACCCTACCAGGCGACGGGGCTGTGCCTGGTGTTCGTCGAAGACGTCACCGAGCACCGTCACCGCGAGCGCTCGCACCTGGCCCGCCTGGACGTTGCCACCAGCCAGCTGGCGCGGGAGGTGGCCGAACGCGAGCGCACCGAGGCGCAGCTGCTGCAGCTGCAGAAAATGGACGCCCTGGGCAGCCTGACCGGCGGCATCGCCCACGACTTCAACAACCTGCTTACCGGCATCATCACCAGCCTGGAACTGATCCGCAAACGGGTGGCGCAAAACCGTGTCGAGATGGTGCCCAAATACGCCGAGGCCGCGCTGAGTTCGGCCACCAGCGCCGCGTCGCTCACCCACCGCCTGCTGGCCTTCGCCCGCCAGCAGCCGCTGGACACCCGCCCGATCGATGTCAACCGGCACGTGCGTTCGCTGGAAGAGCTGCTGACGCGCACCATTGGCGAGCGGGTGATGCTGACCCTGGAATTGTCGCCCCAGCCAGCCATTGCCCTGGTCGATCCGGTGCAGCTGGAAAGCGCCGTGCTCAATCTGGTCATCAACGCCCGCGATGCGCTGTGCAAGAACGGCCAGATATGGGTCAACACTGCCGCGACCTGGTCCCACGGCAACCCCAACCTGCTGGATGGCCCGTACATTGCGGTGAGCGTGCGCGACGATGGCAGCGGTATCCAGCCCGAACTGCTGGAGAAAGTCTTCGACCCGTTCTTCACCACCAAACCCGTGGGGCAGGGCACTGGCCTGGGCTTGTCGACCATCTATGGCTTCGCCCGCCAATCGGGTGGGCATGTGGTATTGAGCAGTGTGGTCGGGCAGGGCACCGAAGTGACGCTGATGCTGCCCGCCAGTGCCGAGGCCGCTGTACACGTCGAGCGCGACAGCGGTCTGGACCTGCAAGGCAACGGCGAGCACGTGCTGGTGGTAGAGGACATGGCCTCCGTGCGCCTGTCGGTGGCCGAGGCGCTGACCGATGCGGGGTATCGCTGCAGCCTGGCCTCGACCACCGACGAAGCGCTGGCGTTATTGGGCGGCGACTCCAACCTGGACCTGATGCTGACCGACGTCGGCTTGCCGACGTTGAGCGGCCGCGAACTGGCTGACCTGGCACGGGGCTACCGGCCGGATCTGCCGGTGTTGTTCATGACCGGCTATGCGGATGCGGCACTCGACCGCCAGGCGTTTCTAGGGGTTGGCATGGATATGCTGTTGAAACCGTTTCAATTGGCAGAGTTGCTTGGGAAAGTCCGCCAGGCGGTACGCAAGGGCTGATGACAAAGCCATGCTTTGCACTTGATTACCCGGGTCGATAATATTTCCGGGCGACATTCAAATGGCATCATAAGTGATGCCAATTTAATGGCAATTAGTGTTCTTCAAGAAAATGGAGTTTCGGATGCAAGACCCGGCCAAACCAGCCCAGCAAGATATCGAATTACCGAATGGCGTCTTCCCGCCGATGCCTGGGTATACCAACGAAAACCTGCTCGAAGTTGTAAACACGCCTGTTGTGGCCTTCCTTGAGGCGCTGCAAGCCGACCCCGGGTTCATTCGGGAAACCAGCATCGCGCTGGTCACCCACTTGTGGGCCGACTTGCAACGGATGGGCATCGAGTACCAGATTTCGACCTGGTACCAGACGCCGTATCAACACCCGGAAACCCGCGCGCGCAATATCAGCAGCATGGCGCTGCAGCTGGGCAGCTTTGCCGCGCAGTCGGCGTTCGAATCGTTGCAGGGCTCGCCGCTGATGAACGAGGGCGATGATCTTGTGCGAGCGTTTACCGACAAGGCGGCGTGGGGCATACATGATCATATCGTCAGGCTGAATGACCAAACGCTGACCAACCCTGAAGAGCTGATGGGGAAGAAGGCGGAACTGGTGCGTGACGAATACTCGGATTACGTAAGCGCGCCGTTCGAACTTACCCCGAACGTGTTGCCTCCGATGGCAGGTTATACCCTCGACGATTTACTGGCGGCTGTACTAAGTCCGATTGCAGCATTTCTGCAACATCACAATATCGAAAATAGCCAGATTGACGATAGCGTGGGGGCGTTGAAAGCTCAGTTGAGCAAAAGTTTCGAAAAGAACGGTATTGCCTGTTTGATTGCCTTCTATTACCTGCAGCCATTGGCTGACCCAGCACTCCGCGCACGCAATATCGCTGGTTTTGCAGAAACGGCCGAGGGTGTAGCGATGGAAGCTGCGGCCGACGCGTTGCAAGACTCACCCTTGCAGGAGCAGGGCGACGCCTTTTGCTGCGAGCTGTTCGAAATGGCTGGCAACGCCATCAAGGCACACATTCTGCAGCTGAATGATGCCACTGCCGAT
>NZ_JABMCN010000326.1:2529-5639 GCF_013179515.1 Pseudomonas sp. CM27 | reverse complement strand
AGAAATTCAATTTCGACGGCCCGGTGGTGGCAATCCCGCAGTGGCGTGCCCTGGCGGTAGCCTCGGTGGTGCTGGCGATGATTGCGCTGATGGTGCTGTTCATCGACGGTTCGGCCCTGCGCCAGCGTGGTCGCACCTTCCTGACCTTCATCACCTTCCTGTGCGGGTCGGTGCTGGTGTGGATTGCCTACGACTACAGCCAGCAATACAGCACCTGGTTCAGCCTGACTGTGGGTGTGCTGCTGGCCCTGGGCGCGCTGGGGGTATTCATCGTTCTGCTCACCGAGGCCCACGAACTGGCCGAGGCGGTGTGGACCCACAAGCGACGTCGTGAGTTCCTGCCCGTGCAGGCCGACAGCGCCTACCGCCCCAAGGTATCGGTGCATGTGCCGTGCTACAACGAACCGCCTGAGATGGTCAAGCAGACCCTCGATGCCCTGGCCGCGCTGGACTACCCCGATTACGAAGTGCTGGTGATCGACAACAACACCAAGGACCCGGCCGTGTGGGAGCCGCTCAAGGCCCACTGCGAGAAGCTCGGCGAGCGCTTCAAGTTCTTCCATGTCGCGCCTTTGGCGGGCTTCAAGGGCGGCGCACTGAACTACCTGATCCCGCATACCGCCAAGGATGCCGAAGTGATCGCGGTGATCGACTCGGACTACTGCGTCGATCGCAACTGGCTCAAGCACATGGTGCCGCACTTCGCCGACCCGAAAATTGCCGTGGTGCAGTCGCCGCAGGACTACCGCGACCAGCACGAGAGCGCCTTCAAGAAGCTGTGCTACAGCGAGTACAAAGGCTTCTTCCACATTGGCATGGTCACCCGCAACGACCGTGACGCGATCATCCAGCATGGCACCATGACCATGACCCGGCGTAGCGTGCTGGAAGAGCTGGGCTGGGCCGAATGGTGCATCTGCGAGGACGCCGAGCTGGGCCTGCGGGTGTTCGAGAAGGGCCTGTCGGCTGCCTACGCCCATAACAGCTATGGCAAGGGCCTGATGCCCGACACCTTCATCGACTTCAAGAAGCAGCGCTTCCGCTGGGCCTACGGTGCCATCCAGATCATCAAGCACCACGCCAGCGCCCTGCTGCGCGGCAAGGGCAGCGAGCTGACCCGTGGCCAGCGCTACCACTTCCTGGCCGGCTGGCTGCCATGGATTGCCGATGGCATGAACATCTTCTTCACGATCGGCGCATTGTTGTGGTCGGCGGCGATGATCATCGTGCCACACCGGGTCGACCCGCCGCTGATGATTTTCGCCATCCCGCCGCTGGCGCTGTTCTTCTTCAAGGTGGGCAAGATCATCTTCCTCTACCGCCGTGCGGTGGGGGTGAATCTGAAAGACGCCTTCGCTGCGGCGCTGGCCGGGCTGGCGCTGTCGCATACCATCGCCAAGGCAGTGCTGTATGGCTTCTTCACCAGCAGCATGCCGTTCATCCGCACGCCCAAGCATGCTGACAGTCATGGGCTGCTGGTGGCGATTTCCGAGGCGCGGGAGGAGCTGTTCATCATGTTGCTGCTGTGGGGCGCAGCGCTGGGCATCTACCTGGTGCAGGGGCTGCCGAGCTCGGACATGCGCTTCTGGGTGGCGATGTTGCTGGTGCAGTCGTTGCCGTACCTGGCAGCGTTGGTGATGGCCTTGCTGTCGTCGCTGCCAAAGCCGGAGGCCGAGGTGCAAACGGCGCACACATAACGGAAACTTGCGGCCACCTGGCATAGTTCGGGCTTACAAATAGACGATCTCCAGCGTGGCCGCCCCGTCGACGGCAGTCTCGTCGCGCAGGTCGAGTTGACGCAAAGGAGCAATGTACAACTCGACCATCAGCATAGCCTCGAGCTGCCTGATCAAGGCAGGCCCGGCTGCTGCGCGGTTACTGAGGGCAAACCCCAGCAAACGACCGTCGTTATGGAAGAACGCAGCTCCCGGGCCTGGCTGCCAGCCTGCACCACTCTGCGGGGAGTAGAGCGGCTGGAGCACCTGCCCATCCCCTAGCGCCGGCCCCTCAAGCTGTAAAGACCATGCCAGGCCGTCACTGGTCTTTTTACCTGCGCCAAACAGGGCGGAGCGTGCTACGTCTTTGACGTGACTGATCAAGCCGGGCTGGCGGTTGTCCACCGCGCGCAGAGCGAAACGAGTGAGGCCGTCGCAGGTCACGGCAGCAGGCAACGAGCGTCGCAAAGTGGTGGTTTTGCCAGCCGATAGCTGTCCAGATTCAATGAGGCCGAAGTCCACCACACCGTCATGACCCAAGAACAGCTTGCAAGCTGCTGGGACGACACTTGCCTGTAACGCCAAGGCTGCAGTTGCGCCATCGACTTCCAACACACCACCTGCGTGCAACTCGTCGGCGTTTGACAAGTTCGACGCTGCATCGAGCCAGCCCTGGATTGTAAGGCGAGCCGTGAAATTTGTGCCTTGAAGCGCTACATCTGCAAGCAATGGCGTGACCTGCATGCCTGGCACCCAGCGAATCCGGTCGCCTTTTTGCATCCAGGGGCCACGCGGGTCCCTGGCTGCACCCAGCATGACCGGTTGGCCATCGAGCTGTGCGTCAGACAGTTGCATTGAATACTGTCCTCGCTCGCCAAAGCCATAGCTATCACCATAGGTGCCGGCAGCCAGATAGTTCAGGAGCATGTCGGTTCTTCTGGAGCACTGAACCGTCAGTTGCAGATGTTTCGCGGCAAACAGGTATTGATTCCCATGCTTTTGCAACTGAGTCCTGTTGATCTGGCCAAACTCGATAACGGGCTGGCTGAGCAAGATCTGACAGCCCTGCGCGGCGACAGATCCGGCCACTCCCATCAACAACATCCCCAGGCACCCGCTCAGCAAAAGCAGCGCGCCGCGGCGGTCGCGAAAGGGGCGCGTCCTGCACAAGAACTCATATCGCATGGCAAAGGGCCGTGGTCGTTTCATAGTATTGATCCGGCTCCGGATTGTCGCTGAGGGTAAACTCCAGTGCACAGCCAGGTCCGCCTGGCGAGGTCACCTGATAGCGCTCGTTCTCCTGAAAGTCATGCAGGAATATCAAGCCACCGGCCTGCACCATCGTCACGAAGCTGCCGTTGGCATCCACTACCATCGAGCTGTCCGCCACGGGCT
>NZ_JABMCN010000326.1:0-2432 GCF_013179515.1 Pseudomonas sp. CM27 | reverse complement strand
AGTCATGCAGGAATATCAAGCCACCGGCCTGCACCATCGTCACGAAGCTGCCGTTGGCATCCACTACCATCGAGCTGTCCGCCACGGGCTGCCCGCCAACGTGCAGTGTTTGTAGCAAGACACGTCGAGTGCGCTCTACAGCGAAACGCAAATGCGAAAATGCCCCTCGACCGGCCCTTACAATGCCTTGGCTGTTGGCCAGATCGACACTACGTGGCAGGCTCCGGGGCTGTACTTGCAGACGATTGTCAGCGTATGGGCGAACCTGCGAGGCCACTGCTCGTCCTTCGCCATCGGTCCACACGGGCCCACTTGGCGTGTCGATTTTCACACCTGCAAGATCACCGACTTCGATGAGTGCGTAGGTATCCTGTATCGGGTAAGGCGATAACGTGATGCCATCTGCATGCCCCACTGCGCCGCCACGCAGGTTGGCAGCGAGCGTTTGCGCACTGCTGCCGGTGGCCGAGTAATCCAGCTGCATCTGGCCGAATGGCGCCAGCCATGAAGCGCCAAGGCTGGGTCGCAACACCGGGTCATTGCCTGCATGGCTGCCTCCCAGGCGATAGCTGAACGATTCATTGACACGTTCCCGCAGGTTGATGGATGAGCGGTAGTTGCCGGCGCTACCTCGGCTCGATGCGTACAGCCTGCGCTTGCTGCCCAATGGCAGACTGGCGCTCAGATACAGCAAGCGCCCCTGCTCACCTGCCCCGCTGAGCCTCCATTCCATGCCCGCATTCAGCGAAACCCGCTTCAGCGTTGTTCCCCAGCCGAAATTTGCCTGGGTGCTGACCTGACCGCTACCCGCACGCGACTGGCTGCCGCCAATACTGAAGTTCCCCAGCGCGCCCCCTTGCCATGACAAGCCGACGCCAAGGTAATCCTGCACCCCGTTCAAGCTGCGTGACGGCTCCAGCGCCTGTTGGATGTCTTGATAGTGCGGGCCCTGCACCCCGTAGCTGAAACTTGCCGCCCAACCTTCGGCTAGCTGCTGGCTGAGGGTAACCTGACTTTGCATTCCTGCTTTCTGGCGTCGAGGCTGCGAATAGCCGATTGACCACTGCATCTGAGCTTGCGTCCATGGCTGAACGCCCAGTGCAAACCCTGTTGCCTGATAACCATCGGTTGCAAGCATGCCGCCACCAAAGGCCACGCCATCGAGCACACTCCCGCTCCACCCGGCGCTCAGCACCCAGGGCGAAGCCGCACTGCTGTGGCGCAGTTGACCGACACCGAACTGGTACCCCCCCGACAAGCTGCCAGTCATGGGCGTAGCGGGCAAGGTCACACGTCGCTGCTCGCCGTCCGCTTCATGGATGGTCATTTCCAGTTCAGCAAAGGCATCGACTGGCGCAGGGCTTTCGATGGAAAACGGGCCCGGCGGCACGACTGTCGCGTACACCAGCCGATTGCGCTGAAAGATCTCCACCCTCGCCTGGGTCTTGGCGATGCCTTGAACCGCACGGCGCTGCTGCAGATGCCCCAAGGCCTGCTCAGGGAACACCTGAAAGCCGTCAACAGAAACACCAGCAAGCACAGGGTTGCCCAGGTGGATCTGGCCAACCTGCAAAACCGCCGCCTGCCCGGCGAACGTTCGTTGCGCGTAGGCATCAAGCGCGTTGAACTGGCTGGACTGCTGGCCAATGCTGGCAACCTGACGGCTGCGCACGATCCAGTCACCGAGGTTGAAACCCGGCTCGGTAAGCGCGGTCCAGGCTCTGCTGCTGCCATCCTTGAAGCGTGTATCCAGCATCGTCACATCGTAATTGAACATGCCGGCTAACCCACCAGTGGCAAACGCCGATAAATCATGGCCTGCAGCGGACTTGCGCAGCGCTTGTGCCGGCACGACCATGGATACACTGGCGGATTGCGGGTCTGCGTTTATCTGGCTCTGTGGGTAATCCGCCAACAGGTCGATGCACAAGTCAGCAGCCGTATCTGACGCGCCGGCCGGCACCTGTATGCCTCCGGCTTCCAGCAAAGCGGAGTCGATGCACAAACTGCCATCGTCGAGAAAGCGTGCCTGTGCTTGTCCTGCTCGATCGCCATTTACCTCCAGGCTTACGGTGTGATTGCCGGGGGTAAACCGGGCGATGTCCTGAAAGTAAGACGCCAGCTCTTCACTCAAGCCTCTCTGACGCAATAGTTCGAGGTCGAACGCGACGCCGTCACTGGCGCTGCACTCAAGAAGATAAACAGCAAAGAAAAGCGCCACTGGCCAACGCCAGCCAACCGCCCGGCACTTTCCCGCGCCCCCACTCAACCGTTCCCCCTGCCTAACGGTGCCTCGAATTCATCTACGGCATAGCCGTACACCGTGGCCGGGAACAGCTTTACGCTGCGACTATCCCGTCGGGCTGCCGCGTCCAGCCGAAGCACTAGCGATTCGCCGGGCAATATGTAGGTGCGCGGCAAATACGCTTGCT
>NZ_JABMCN010000325.1 GCF_013179515.1 Pseudomonas sp. CM27 | reverse complement strand
TGTAGGAAAAAGCTTACACAGGGGGATTCACTCGCAAATCCGCCGAAGTGTCAGAACTGCTCGGCGTCCAGCAGGAACAGTGACTCGCTGCCTGCCTGCACCGAAGCCACCAGCGAATCCACCCTTGGCAGCAACCGCGCAAAGTAGAACCGCGCCGTGCCCAGTTTGCCCGAATAGAAGCCCTCATCCCCCTCGCCAGCCTGCGCCGCGCGAGCCATCAGCGCCCACATATAGCCGTAGGCGACATAGCCAAAGGCATGCAGGTACTCGACCGAAGCCGCGCCGATCTCATTCGGGTTGCCCTTGGCCTGCTGCAGCACCCACTCGGTCAACCCGTCGAGCTTGTCGAGCGAAGCGCCGAGTGGCTTGGCAAATTCCTGCAACTCACTCCCTGCACTGGCAATGAACTGGCGAATCTCTTCGGAGAACAGCTTGTAGTACGCCCCACCACTGGCCACTACCTTGCGGCCCATCAGGTCCAGGGCCTGAATACCGTTGGTGCCTTCGTAGATCTGGGTGATCCGCACGTCACGCACCAGCTGCTCCTGGCCCCACTCCCGGATGTAACCATGCCCGCCGAACACTTGCTGGCCGTGCACCGTGCACTCCAGGCCCAGGTCGGTCAGGAACGCCTTGGCCACCGGCGTCAGCAGCGCCACCAGTTCTTCGCTGCGTTTGCGCACGATGGCGTCTTCGCTGTACTTGGCACTGTCCAGCTGCATCGCCACGTAGGTGGAGAACGCTCGGCCACCCTCGATCAGCGCTTTCATGGTCAACAACATGCGCCGCACATCGGGGTGCACGATGATCGGGTCCGCGGCCTTGTCCTTGGCCTGCGGGCCTGTCGGGGCACGGCTTTGCAGGCGGTCGCGAGCGTAGTCCACGGCGTTCTGGTAGGAGCGCTCGGCAGACGCCAGGCCCTGGATGCCAACGCCCAGGCGCTCGTAGTTCATCATGGTGAACATGGCCGCCAGGCCCTTGTTCGGCTCGCCGACGATGTAGCCGACCGCTTCGTCGAAGTTCATCACACACGTGGCCGAGGCCTGGATGCCCATCTTGTGCTCGATCGAACCACAGGTGGCCGGGTTGCGTGCGCCCAGGCTACCGTCTGCGTTGACCAGCAATTTCGGCACCAGGAACAGCGAAATGCCTTTCGGCCCGGCCGGGGCATCCGGCAGCTTGGCCAGCACCAGGTGAATGATGTTCTCGGTGAGGTCGTGCTCGCCACCGGTAATGAATATCTTGGTGCCGCTGACCTTGTAGCTGCCATCGGCCTGGGGCTCGGCCTTGGTACGGATGATGCCCAGATCGGTGCCGGCATGCGGCTCGGTCAGGCACATGGAGCCGGCCCACACGCCGGCATACATGTTTGGCAGGTACTGTTCCTTCAGTGCCTCGCTGGCATGGGCATTGATGGACAGGCAGGCACCGGCGGTCAGCATCGGGTACAGGCCGAATGCCAGGCTGGAAGCATTGACCATTTCCTCGACCTGCGCCGAGATGGCCTTGGGCATGCCCATGCCGCCAAACAACGGGTCGCCACCCACGCCTACCCAGCCGCCTTCGGCGTAGGTGTTGTAGGCCTCGATGAAACCGGCCGGTGTGCGCACCGCGCCGTTTTCCCAGTGGCAGCCCTCTTCATCGGCGGCGCGGCTGAGCGGCGCGATGGACCTGGCGGTGACCTTGCCGGCTTCTTCCAGCACAGCCATGGCTGTTTCGGCATCGACAACCTCGGCCAGCCCGGGCAACTGCGCCCACTGCTCGGCCACGTTGAAGACTTCATTCAGTACGAAGCGCATGTCGCGCAGCGGCGCTTTATAGTCAGCCATGACAACCTCTCGCTAATCGGGTCGGCGCGGTCTCGGAGAACCGCGACACTGGGGTTACTGGCAGTGTAACCGAACAACTTTTACGAGACATAGGGTCATCAATAGACCGCATGGTCTGTTTCGGTCACGCCGTACGTACTGCTCCACGCTGCGATTGTTGCCCATGCACCATGACACAATTGCGCCCCGCGCCCTTGGCGCTGTACAGCGCCTGATCGGCGGATTTCAACACGGCCTCGGGGTTGCGATGGTCGATCTGGCGCTCGGCCACGCCAATACTGATGGTGACCGAAACTGTCCCCCCAGCGCTGCCGGCCCGCCGCTGACGCCCGGCTGCATCATCCTGCGGGCGGCTATGCTGGTCGCGCAGGTGCATCACGTAGTTGGCGATCAGTTCGCGCGCGGCGTCCACGTGCGGCACGCATTCCTCGGCGGTCTTGCCGGCGAACACCAGGGCGAACTCTTCGCCGCCATAGCGATAGGCGCGACCACCGCCGGTAACCTTGGCCAGGCGGCTGGCAACCAGGCGCAACACCTGGTCGCCGACGTCGTGGCCATGGGTGTCGTTGAATTTCTTGAAATGGTCGACATCGGTCATCGCGATCACATAATTGCGCCCCAGGCGCTGCATGCGCTCGTTCAGTGCGCGCCGCCCGGGCAGGCCGGTCAACTCGTCGCGGAAGGCCATCTGGTAGGCCTCATGCGCTACCGCCGCAGCGATCATCAGCATCACCTGGCTGCACATGATGTTCAGGGTGAACGGCAGGATGAACGTTTGCGGCAGCATCCAGAAAATGCCCAGCAAGCCCGTCACTTGCGCGGCGTGCAGTGGCCGTGGTGCACGCAGGTACTGCACCACCAGCAGGATGAACACGACAATGAACATCGGGTAGACCAGCTGGATAAGGCTCATCCACTGGCCATGCAAGGCCGGCCAGCGGATCTCCGCCAACCAGCTCAGCAGCGCCTGCGGGTAGCTTTGCTCCAGGGCTACCGCCACGCTGCCCACGGCAAACAGCACGGCGCCGCGGGCAACCAGGTCCTGCAGCAGGTGGGTACGCTCCTGCCAGGCCCCGTACAACCCGAACAGGGCCGGCAGCAGCAGGCACACCAGATGGAAGATTACCGCCGCGTCCTCGCGCACCCGGCCGTGATCCCGGTAGAAGTCGGTCTGGGCGTCGAGCAGGAAGTAGGCGATGTACACCGTGAGCATCAGGAACAGCTCCCGCTGGCGCCGGTAAACCGCACAGTAAGCGCCGCCCAGCAGCAGGACCAAGGTGGGTAGTACATTGAACAGCGAAGTGAAAAAGACACTGAGGTCTCTAACGTAGGCTGCGGCAAGCCCTGCCAGCAACAAGAACAGCGAAGGCAGAAAATGGCTTGCCCGAACAGCATTAAAACGAAACAAGGGTAATCTCCAACCCGGCAGATCAATGATGGCATTGTGCCCTTACTTCATCGGCAGTGCACATGAACAGTTGAATTTGCGGTTGGATCAGATGGCCTCATCGCCGGCAAGCCAGCTCCCACAGGTACTGCACTGCCTTTAAGGCCACCTTGATTCCTGTGGGAACTGGCTTGCCGGGGTGGGCCGTACAGCGGCCCCAAAACGCACAAAACCCGCCTGCCGATGAAGGCAGGCGGGTTTTGGCTACAGCGGGTGGATCAGTACGACAGGCCGAAGCTTTCTTCGTCCATGTCCATCAGGTTGCTGGCACCCGACAGCATGGTCACCACATGCGTACGGGTACGCGGCAGGATACGCTGGAAGTAGAAGCGCGCAGTCTGCAGCTTGGCGGTGTAGAAGGCCTCTTCGCTGGTGCCGGCTGCCAGTTTCTCGGCCGCCAGGCGGGCGATATCGGCCCAGAAGTAGGCCAGGCAGGCGTAACCGGAATACATCAGGTAGTCGACCGAGGCCGCACCCACTTCCTCGCGGTCCTTCATCGCGGCCATGCCCACTTTCATGGTCAGTTCGCCCCACTCCTTGTTGATCGCCGCCAGTGGCTCGACGAACTCCTTGAGCGTGGCATTGCCTTCCTGTGCCTGGCAGAACTTGTGCACGATCTTGGTGAAGCCCTTCAGCGCCTCGCCCTGGGTCATCAGCACCTTACGACCGAGCAGGTCCAGCGCCTGGATGCCAGTGGTGCCTTCGTACAGCATGGAAATGCGGCTGTCGCGCACGTTCTGCTCCATGCCCCACTCGGCGATGAAGCCATGGCCGCCGTAAATCTGTACGCCGTGGTTGGCAGCCTCGAAGCCGACTTCGGTCATGAACGCCTTGGCGATCGGAGTGAGGAAGGCCAACAGGGCGTCAGCCTTCTTGCGCTCTTCTTCGTCCTGGCTGTACTTGACGATGTCCACCTGCTTGGCAGTGAAGTACACCATGGCACGGTTGCCTTCGGCGAACGCTTTCATGGTCAACAGCATGCGGCGCACGTCCGGGTGCACGATGATCGGGTCGGCGGCCTTGTCCGGCGCTTTCGGGCCAGTCAGAGAACGCATCTGCAGGCGGTCACGGGCGTATTTCAGGCCACCCTGGAAGGCCACTTCGGCGTGCGCCAGGCCCTGCAGAGCGGTGCCCAGACGCGCAGTGTTCATGAAGGTGAACATGCAGTTCAGGCCCTTGTTGGCCGGGCCGATCAGGTAGCCAGTGGCGCTGTCGAAGTTCATCACGCAGGTGGCGTTGCCGTGGATACCCATCTTGTGCTCGAGCGAGCCGCAGCTCACGCCGTTGCGCTCGCCCACGCCGCCTTCGGCGTTGGGCAGGAACTTCGGCACGATGAACAGCGAAATACCCTTGGTGCCGGCCGGTGCGTCCGGCAGGCGGGCCAGGACGATATGGACGATGTTATCGGCCATGTCGTGCTCACCGGCCGAAATGAAGATCTTGGTGCCCGAGACTTTGTAGCTGCCGTCAGCCTGTGGCTCGGCCTTGGTGCGCAGCATGCCCAGGTCGGTGCCGCAGTGTGGCTCGGTCAGGCACATGGTGCCGGTCCACTCGCCGGACACCAGCTTGGTCAGGTAGGTGTGCTGCTGCTCTTCGGTACCGTGCGCGGAAATGGTGTTCATCGCGCCGTGCGACAGGCCTGGGTACATGCCCCACGACCAGTTCGAACCGCCGACCATTTCGCTCAGCGCCAGGCCCAGGGACTCTGGCAAGCCTTGGCCGCCATGCTCGACGTCGTGCGCCAGGCTCGGCCAGCCGCCTTCGACAAACTGCTCGTAGGCTTGCTTGAAGCCAGTCGGGGTTTTAACCCCGGACTCGCTCCAGGTGCAGCCTTCCAGATCACCGACACGGTTCAGCGGGGACAGCACCTGCTCACAGAACTTGGCGCCTTCTTCGAGGATCGCATCGACCATGTCCGGCGTTGCGTCCTGGCAGCCCGGGAGGCTCTGATAGTGCGCCTCATAGCCAAGCAGCTCGTCGCGAACGAAGCGGATATCACGCAAGGGGGCTTTGTAATCAGGCATTGCGGTGAACCTCTGTGTCAGTTCCGTGGGGTGACGAGCTCAGGGCGGCCGTCGATCAAACAGTTGTTTGAAACTTACGTTTAGCACGGACTTATGTCAAGGATGGACTATAGTGCCATTTACGCCACGAAAAATGGCTTTTACGCCAAGCTCAGAAAAACCGCTGCCCCGGTGGGAGCGGGCGTGCCCGCGAAAGGGCCCGGCCAGACGCTTGAGGTGCCTGACCTGACGCATTCGCGGGCACGCCCGCTCCCACAGGGGGCTGTGTTTGATTCGAGGGGTTCCGTCAGGCGTAAGTATCGATGAACCGGCCGAGCATTTCGTCGGATGCCTTGGCGACCTTTGCGCCA
>NZ_JABMCN010000324.1 GCF_013179515.1 Pseudomonas sp. CM27 | reverse complement strand
GCTGTATCGGTCCTTGCTGAAGTTGCGGAAACCATCAGCCAGGGGCTCCAGCACGGCGAACGACTCGACATCGGTCTGCGCCTGCGAGGCATCGGCACGCCCCGGGCGGAACGCGACGTTGAGGTTGTGCCCCGCGTCCTTGGCCGCCTTTTCCACCGCAGCGGCCCCAGCCAGGACGATCAGGTCGGCGAGTGAAATCTTCTTCCCACCTGTATTGAACCCGGCCTGGATCTGCTCCAGCGCCGCCAGCACCTTGGCGGTGCCTTCGTTGGCCCGCCAGTCTTTTTGCGGGGCCAGGCGCAAGCGGCCGCCATTGGCCCCGCCGCGTTTGTCCGAGCCACGGAAGGTCGACGCCGCAGCCCACGCGGTAGCCACCAGTTCGCCAACCGTCAGGCCCGACGCCAGCACCTTGGCCTTGAGCGCGGCAATGTCCTGCTCGTCCACTAGCGGGTGGTCGACCTTGGGAATCGGGTCTTGCCACAGCAGCTCTTCGTTGGGCATTTCCGGGCCCAGGTAGCGCGCCAGCGGGCCCATGTCGCGGTGGATCAGTTTGTACCAGGCGCGAGAGAAGGCATCCGCCAATTGCTCCGGGTTGTCCTTGAAACGCCGGGCGATGGGCTCGTAGATCGGGTCGAAGCGCAGCGCCAGGTCGGACGTGAGCATCGACGGGGCATGGCGCTTGGCCGGGTCGTGGGCATCAGGCACGGTGCCTGCCCCTTTGCCCTCTTTCGGCCGCCATTGGTGCGCGCCCGCCGGGCTCTTGGTCAGTTCCCACTCGAAGTTGAACAGGTTGTTGAGGTACTCGTTGCTCCAGCGGGTCGGGGTCGAGGTCCAGGTCACTTCCAGGCCGCTGGTGATGGTATCGCCGCCCTTGCCGGTACCGAATTTGTTGGGCCAGCCCAGACCTTGCAATTCAAGGCCTGCGGCTTCGGGCTCGGGGCCGACGTTGTCGGCAGGGCCGGCGCCGTGGGTTTTGCCGAAGGCGTGGCCGCCGGCGATCAACGCCACGGTTTCTTCATCGTTCATGGCCATGCGGCCGAAGGTGTCACGGATGTCCTTCCCCGAGGCGACCGGGTCAGGGTTGCCTTCAGGCCCTTCCGGGTTCACGTAGATCAAGCCCATCTGCACGGCGGCCAGCGGGTTTTCCAGGTTGCGCTCGCCACCCAGGTCGCGGCTTTCTTCCTCCGGGCGCTTGGCAGGTTCGGCGACCAGGTCGCCCTGCCCTGGCGGCTGGGCCTTGACCTGTTCCTTGCCATAGCGGGTATCACCGCCCAGCCAGACCTTTTCCGAGCCCCAGTACACGTCTTCGTCCGGCTCCCACACATCGGCGCGCCCACCCGAAAAGCCGAAGGTCTTGAACCCCATGGATTCGAGGGCGACGTTGCCGGTGAGCACGATCAGGTCGGCCCACGAAATCTTGTTGCCGTATTTCTGCTTGATCGGCCACAGCAGGCGCCGGGCCTTGTCCAGGCTGACGTTGTCCGGCCAGCTGTTGAGCGGGGCGAAGCGCTGCTGCCCAGCGCCCGCGCCACCGCGGCCATCGCCAATACGATAAGTACCGGCGCTGTGCCAGGCCATGCGGATGAACAACGGCCCATAATGGCCGAAGTCTGCGGGCCACCAGTCCTGCGAGTCGGTCATCAGGGCGCTGAGGTCTTGCTTGAGGGCCTGGAAGTCAAGGCTCTTGAACGCCTTGGCATAGTCGAAGTCCGGGTCCATCGGATCAGATTTGGAGGAATGCTGGTGAAGAATTCTCAGGTTGAGCTGGTCAGGCCACCAGTCACGGTTGGTGGTGCCGCCACCTGCGGTTTGATGGAACGGGCATTTCGATTCGTTCGACATCTGCGGGTACCTTTGGGTCGGTTATCCAGATTTCCGGTCTATGCCAGGTGTTCTTTCAGCCGAGCGTGTGGGCTCGTGCTACCCCTCATCAGGTCTACACGGGGCTTGCGAAGCTGTCACGGCGGGTTGGCGCGGTCTTGCACGCAGGTGCTGACAGGCCGCCCGCTCGCGGAATTCGCGGGGCCAGGGGAAAGACTAGCCGAGCTTGGGCAGAGTTCTAATAGAGTGGCTGTTGCGTGCTGATAGGCTGGCTCTTTCACTGCGGTGCGTACCGCCGCCAACACCCCCGCACATCCATACAAGGCACACGGGGCTGCGCCGTGCTTCAATACACCGCCCTGCCTTTCACTCCGGAACCCGAGCCCTCATGAACCGCAACGACCTGCGCCGCGTCGACATGAACCTGCTGGTGCTGTTCGAAGCCTTGATGATCGAACGCAACCTGACCCGGGTCGGCGAAAAGCTGTTCATCACCCAGTCCACGGTCAGCGCCGCCCTCGCCCGCCTGCGTGAACTGTTCGACGACCCGCTGCTGATTCGCAATGGCCGGGCCATGGAGCCCACGCCAAGGGCCATGCAGATCTTCGCCGAACTTGGCCCGGCCATGGACGTGATTTCCGCCGCCATCAGCCGTGCTCGCGAATTCGAGCCGGCAAACAGCTGCAACGTGTTCCGCCTCGGCCTGTCCGACGATGCCGAGTTCGGCCTGTTTCCGGCCCTGCTGCAGGCCCTGCGCGAAGAAGCCCCGGACATCAGCGTGGTGGTGCGGCGGGCCAACTTCCTGCTGATGCCGGGCCTGCTGGCCAGCGGCGAGATATCGGTGGGCGTGAGCTACACCACCGACCTGCCGGCCACCGCCAAGCGCCGCAAGCTGCGCGACATCGGCGTGCGAGTGCTACGCGCCGACGACCGCCCGGGGCCGCTGACCCTTGATGAATACTGCGCCCGCCCGCATGTGATGGTGTCGTTCTCGGGCGACATGAGCGGCAACATCGACCTTGACCTGGCGCGCATCGGCCGTTGCCGTAAAGTGGTGCTGGCGGTGCCGCAGTTCGGCAGCCTGCGGGCCCTGCTGCGCAACACCGAGATGATCGCCACCGTACCGGACTACGCTGCCTGCGCCCTGGCCGACGACGGCAGCCTGCGCGCCGATCCGGCGCCGTTCGAGATCACCGAGGCCGAGCTGTCGATGGTCTGGAGCGGTGCCCAGGACAACGACCCCGCCGAGCGCTGGCTGCGCGAGCGAATTTTGCAGTTCATGGCTGCAGGCCCCCAGCCGTCATAGCGATAGAGGCTTTTATTTGCGCCGCTGCATCCAGGCCGCCCCCAGTCCACTGAGGCAGATGATGGAAATCCCCACCAGACTCAGCGTATCCGGCACCTGGCTGTACACCACCAACCCCAGCAACCCGGCAAACACGATCTGGCAATAGCTGAACGGCGCCAGCAATGCCGGTGCCGCATGCCGGAAGGCCTGGGTCAGCAACAGGTGCGCAGTCATGCCGAAGCCGCCCAGTGCCAGCATCAGCAGCGCATGGTCCCAGCGCGGCACTTCCCAGAAGAACGGCACCAGCGCACTCATCACCAGGGTATTGCACAGCCCTGCATAGAAGTTGCTGGTGGTCGGGCTGTCATGGGCGGCCAGGATGCGCGTGAGCAGCTGATAAAAGCAGAAGCCCAGTGCCGAGCCGAACGGGTACAGGATCGCCGGCGTGAACATCGCCCCACCCGGGTGCACCACCACCAGCACGCCGATAAAGCCCATCACCACTGCCACCCACTGCCCTACCGTCACCCGCTCCTTCAGCAGCGGCGCCGACAACGCCGTCACCAGTACCGGGGCCAGGAAGTTGACCGCCGTGGCCTCGGCCAGCGGCAGGTACTGCAGGCCAGTGGTGAACAGCAGGCTTGTGCTCAGCAGGCTCAGTGCACGCAGCGTCTGCAACAGCGGACGACGGGTGCGCAGCACATTGAGGCCCGACTTGGGCAGGAAGATGCCGGCCATCAGCAGCGTATGCACCACATACCGCGCCCACACCACCATGATGATCGGGTACAGGCCGCCGAGGAATTTGGACAAGGCATCGTGGCTGGCGAACAGGAACGTCGCCACCACCACCAGGCCAATGCCACGCAGGGGTTGGTTGACGCCGGACAGCGGTGTACTGGAACTCATGGCTCTCTCGATGACGGCGCGGCAGGTTGCAACGCCCAGGGAAGGCCGCACAGGCCTGGCCTGGCGGATGCAACTGCTCGGATTCTAGAAGAGATAGCCCAGCATAAGGAAGTTCAAATGCCGCTTGTCCAGGCCAATTGCATTTTCTGTTCGCTGATCGACCACTTTGCGCTGCGAACGCATGGCCCGCACCGCGCTGATCGCCGACCATCGAGCGCCACCCTGCTCAACCCTACAAGGAATTTACATGCAAAGGCTCACCACCCGTAACGGCCTGGACCTGCCTGCGATCGGCCTTGGCACCTGGCCAATGACCGGCGCCGAATGCACCCAGGCCGTGCGCCAGGCGCTGGACCTGGGTTACCGGCACCTCGACACCGCCACCGCCTATGAAAACGAAGCCGCCGTCGGCCAGGCCCTGCGCGACAGCGACGTACCGCGCGAGCAGATCCACCTGACCACCAAGGTGTGGTGGGACAAGCTGGAGCCCAAGACCATGCGTCAGTCGCTGGAGGACAGCCTGCGCGCCCTGGGGACCGAGCAGGTGGACCTGTTCCACATCCACTGGCCTGGCCAGGACTGGGATCTGGCCCGCAGTATCGACACACTGGTAGCGCTGCGCGACGAGGGCAAGGCACGCCATATTGGCGTGGCCAACTTCCCGCTGGGGCTGCTGCGCCAGGTGGTGGAAAGCCTGGGGGCCCCGCTGTCGGCGATCCAGGTGGAATACCACGTGCTGCTCGACCAGCAACCGCTGCTCGACTACGCCCGCCGCCACGACCTGTTGCTCACCGCCTACACCCCGCTGGCCCGTGGCCAGGCGGCAGCACAGCCGGTGATCCAGGCGATTGCCCGCAAGCATGGCGTGCTGCCCAGCCAGGTAGCGCTGAGATGGTTGCTGGAGCAGGACGGCGTGGCGGCAATCCCCAAGGCCAGCAGCCGCGAAAACCAGCTGGCCAACCTGGCGGCCCTGCAGGTGCAGCTGGATGACGAGGACCGCGCGGCGATTGCCGGCTTGCCGAAGGATCAGCGGGTGGTGAGCCCGGTATTTGCGCCAGACTGGAACAGCTAAGCTGCCTCGCCCACCATCTGAAACCTTAGGAGATTGCCCAGCCCATTGGGCTGCGCTGCCGCGCAGAGTACTGATGCTGGGCGCTCCGCGTAGCGCCGCGAAGAATTCAACGCGGCGCATGGCACCGGCTGCGCCCAATTACCTCACCCCCGGCAGCCCCTGAAAACTCGGCAGGATGCTCAGGCACCCCGGAATATGCCTGCATGCCTTGGCCCCGGCCGACTCCGGCGCCGCGGAGGCCAGCAAGGTGAAGCCGATGATCAGCACCACGGACAACGGTACGCAGTAAACCAGCAAGCTCTGCAATTTCATGGCAAGCACCCTCGGTCTGCATCCCCGCCAGCTGCACTGGCGGGGCCTTGCGCCACTCAGCGCTCGTCCACGGTGACAATCTCGCGCCGCTCGGCCATGCTCGCCGGCACTTGGTCCTCGTCGGTGAAGAACTGCTGGTACCACTCGCGCAACTGGTACACCGGGCCGTCGTTCTCGGCCAGCACCGGCTTGTCGATGCGGGCCTTGTGCTTCCAGATGTCAACGTCCTGGTAGAACGAGGCGCGGTTGCCCATGACATAGGCCTTGGCGATTTCGCTGTTCTGCTCCTCGGTCCAGCCCGGCACGCGCTTGACCATGCAACCGAAGCGCAGCACGAAACTGTCGGGGCCCACCGGCACGTGGCTGTTGAGCAGAATGGCATGCACCCGCACATCACCGAACATCGAGCTCAGC
>NZ_JABMCN010000323.1 GCF_013179515.1 Pseudomonas sp. CM27 | reverse complement strand
TCGCCTCGGTGGCCTGCTCGTGGGCGCCCAGCCTGGAAGCGATGATTGCCATCCGGGTGGTCCAGGGGGCTGCGGGAGCCGTACTGATCCCGCTGTCATTCCAGCTGATCATCACCGAGCTGCCGGCCAGCAAGATGGCCATGGGCATGGCACTGTTCAGTCTGGCCAACAGCGTGGCGCAGGCAGCCGGGCCGTCGATTGGCGGCTGGCTGACTGATGCCTTTTCGTGGCGCTGGATCTTCTACCTGCAGCTGTTCCCCGGCATCGCGCTGCTGTTCGCCATCGCCTGGTCTATCGACGCCAGGCCGATGAAGCTCGAATTGCTGCGCAAAGGTGACTGGCTGGGTATCGGGGCCATGGTGACAGGCCTGGGTGGCCTGCAGATCGTACTGGAAGAAGGCGGCCGGCTGGACTGGTTCGGCTCGCCGTTCATCGTCGGCATGAGTGTGCTCGCCGGCATTGCCCTGGTAGTGTTCGTGGTGACCCAGCTGTTCGGCCAGCGTGCATTCATCAACCTGCGTTTGCTCGGCCACTACAACTTCGGCGTCGCCAGCGTGGCGATGTTCATCTTTGGCGGTGCCACCTTCGGCCTGGTGTTCCTGGTACCCAACTACCTGTCGCAGTTGCAGGGCTTCAGTGCGCACGACGTGGGCGTAACGCTGATCGCCTATGGCGTGGTGCAGCTGCTGCTAGCCCCCTTGATGCCACGGTTGATGGGCTGGACCAGTGCCAGGTTCATGGTCGCCAGCGGCTTTCTGATCATGGCCCTGGGCTGCTGGCTGGGGGCGAGCCTGAGCGCCGACAGTGCCGACAACGTGATCATTCCGTCGACGGTGGTCCGTGGCATCGGCCAGCCCTTCATCATGGTGGCCTTGTCGGTGCTGGCGGTGGCCGGGCTGGACAAGCGCGAAGCGGGTTCGGCCTCGGCGGTGTTTTCGATGCTGCGCAACCTGGGGGGTGCGATGGGTACGGCGGGTTTGACGCAACTGGTGGCGACGCGCGAGCGCTTTCACAGTGAACGTATTCACGAGCAGGTGACGGTGTTCGAGCCAGGCGTGCAGGAGCGCATCAACCAGACGGTACAAAGCTGGTTGCCGCATCAGCAGCAGATGCTGGAGGGGTTGGCGGGGACCATTCGGCGCGAGGCCTACCTGATGGCCTACAGTGATGCCTTCTACCTTGCCTGCCTGGCACTGCTGGGATGTGCGCTGGCGGCACTGCTGCTGCGGACGCAGCGGGCCACATGAGGCAGCTGTTAAACTGCCGGACATCCCGTATTCCCGACCGAGCAAAACCATGAATCCGACGCGCTACGCCACCGTGGCAAAGCACCTGATGGAGGGTATTGCCAGCGGCCATTATCCGGTGGGCAGCTTGCTGCCGACCGAGCATGAGCTGTGCGCCCTTTACGCTGTAAGCCGGTACACCGTGCGCGCAGCCATCGACCAGTTGCTCGGTCAAGGCCTGGTATCGCGTCGCAAGCGCGTGGGCACTCGGGTCGAGGCCAGCAGCCCGCGCGGGGGGTATTCGCAGTCGCTGTCCAGCGTGGCTGATATTGCCCAGCAGGCGCAGACCCAACAGCGGCAAATCCAGGAGGTGAGCCACTTCGTCGCCGATCTAGGCGAGGCGGCGCGGTTGGGGTTGGTGCCGGGGGAGCATTACTTCTGTGTGTCGAGCATTCGCGTCGATCGTGCGCATCATGCCGCGCCGCTGTGCTGGACCGATGTGTACGCCCCGCGCGACTATGCCGAAGTCATCGAACTGGCGCGTGCGCACCCCGACCAGTTGATTGCCGGGTTGATCGAGCGGCACTTTGGCCGGCCCATCGGGGTGGTCGACCAGCAGGTGCGGGCGGTGTTGCTGACGGCGGAGCTGGCCCGGGCGTTGAAGGCCGAGGCGGGATCCCCAGGGTTGAAGATCATTCGCCATTACCGCGAGGAGAATGGTGACTTGATGGCGGTTTCCGAGACGGTGCACCCGGATGACCGCTTTACCCTGGTGACCCAGATGCGCCGGGACCGTTCTCCATCCTGATCGCGCACACGGGGCCGCTGTGCGGCCCATCGCCGGCAAGCCAGCTCCCACAGGGACCGCGTCGGGCTTGAAGGCTGCGCGGTCCCGTGGGAGCTGACTTGCCGGCGATGGGCTGCGAAGCAGCCCTCATGGCCCTGACCGACGAACCCAAGGCATAGCCCTTGCCCTGCGTTTTACATCCCCAAAACGCGTTCAGCTTCCAGCAACTGCTTCCCCCGCCCCGTGCTCACCCGATGATCCCGCGCCAGCCAGCCATAGATCGTCGGCAGCACGAACAGGGTAAACAAGGTCCCCACCAGCATCCCGCACACAATCACCACCCCCAGCCCGAAGCGGCTGTTGGCCCCGGCGCCGCTGGCGAACAGCAGCGGCAGCACGCCGAAGGTCATCGCTGCCGTGGTCATCAGCACTGGGCGCAAGCGTATCTGTGCAGCACGGACAATGGCGGCAGCACGATCCAGGTTGTCGCGCACCTGGATCTCGTTGGCAAACTCCACCATCAGGATGCCGTGCTTGCTGATCAGGCCGATCAGCGTCACCAGGCCAATCTGGGTGTAGATGTTCAACGTGGCCCAGCCCAGCGCCAGCGGCAGCAGCGCACCGCAGATCGACAGCGGCACGGTGACCAGAATGATCAGTGGGTCGACCAGGCTTTCATACTGCGCCGCCAGCACCAGGTAGATCACCACCAGCGCGGCGAGAAACGCCCACATCAAGGCAAAACCCTCCTGCACATACTGGCGCGATTCCGATTGCCAGTCGTGGCTGAAGCCCGGCGGCAATTCGGCGGCAAGCTGTTCGAGAAATGCCACGGCGTTGCCCATCGACACACCCGGCGCCGGGATTGCCTGCAGGGTGCTGGCGTTCTGCTGGTCGAACTGCAGCAGGCGGTTGGGCGCTACTTCGATATCCAGGCGCACCACGCTGGCCAGTGGTACCAGGCTGCCGTTTTCGGCGCGCACATATTGACGGTTGAGCGCTGCAGGCGTCAGGCGCTGGTCCTGGATACTCTGCGGAATCACATCGTAGGAACGCCCGAACAGGGCAAACCGGTTGAGGTACTGCTCACCCACCAGCACACCCAGTGACTCGCCTATGGCCTGCATGTTGATGCCCAGGCTGGCCGCCTTGGCCCGGTCGACGCGCACCTTGATCAGCGGGTTGTTGTAGTCGAGGTCGCTGTCCACCACGGCGAACAGGCCACTGTCGCGAACACGCTGCTTGAGCACTTCCATGGTCTGGTAAAGCTCGGGGTAGCCCTGGGCGCTGCGTAGCACCATCTGCACCGGGAGGCCGCCACTGGAGCCCGGCAGGGCTGCAACCTGGAAGGCGAAGATGCTACTACCTTCGATATCAGCCACAGCCTGCTGCAACTGTGCCTGCACCTGTGCGGCGGAACGCTCGCGGGCCTGCCAGGCACTGAGGTTGATACCACCGAAACTCACGGCCGGGCCGTCGGTTCCGTTGATGATCCAGGTATCAGTGGTTTCGCCGATGGACTTCATCACCTGGTCCAGTCTGAGGGCAAAGTGCTCCACATAATCCAGGCTGACATGCTGCGGCGACTTGATGGCGGTCAGCACCGCCGCCTGGTCTTCCGGTGGCGCCAGCTCCCGCTGGGGCAACAGGTACAGCCAGGGCAGGCTCAGGCACACCAGCAGCGCCACGCCAGCGCTGATCCAGCGATGCGACAAGGTATAGGCCAGCACCCGCCCATAGCTGCCAGTCAACGCCGCAAACAACCGATCGGCCATGTTGGCCATCGCGCCATGCTGCTGACCGGGTTGCAACAGCAACGAACTCATCACCGGCGACAAGGTCAGCGCGACGATGCCGGACACGATCACCGCGCCCGCCAAGGTGAGGGCGAATTCGCGGAACAGCGTGCCGGTCAGCCCGCCCATCAGGCCGATCGGCGCATACACCGCCGCCAGGGTCAGGGTCATGGCAATGACCGGCCCGGCGATTTCCCGCGCCCCGGCCAATGCCGCCTCGACCGGCGACTTGCCCTCTTCGATGTGGCGGTGCACGTTCTCCACCACCACGATCGCATCGTCCACAACCAGGCCGATGGCCAGCACCATCGCCAGCAAAGTCAGCAGGTTGAGGCTGAAGCCGAACAGCAGCATCAGGCCCGCGGCGCCCAGCATCGACAACGGAATGGCCACCACCGCGATCAGCACGCTGCGCAACGATCCCAGGCACAGCCAGATCACCAGCACCACGATCAGCATCGCCTCGACCAGCGTGCGCAGCACCTCGTTGATCGACGCGTCGATGAAGCGCGCAGTCTCATAGGCCAGCGCCACCTTCACGCCGGGAGGCAGGGTCTGCTGGATTTGCGGCAGTAGTTGGCGAATACCCTCGACGATCAGCAGCGGGTTGCCGGTCGGCGTGGGGAACAGCCCCAGATGCACGGCAGGCTCGCCGTTCATGGTGGCGCTGGTCTGGGTGGCCGCCGCGCTCAGCTCGACCGTGCCGACATCGCGCAGGCGCACAAGGTCGGTGCCATCGTTGCGGATGATCAGCTCACGGAAGTCCTCGACCCGGGTCAGGTCGGTGTCCACCTGGATATCGGCCAGCACGTACTGCCCGCGCACCTGACCCGGGGTCGCCTGGTAGTTGTTGGCGCGCACGGCCTGCGCCACGTCCGCTGCCGTCACCCCGCGCCCGGCCATCTGTTCGCTGTTCAGCCACAGGCGCATGGCCAGGCGCTGGCCGCCGAACGACTGCACCTTGGCCACACCCTCGATGCCAGAGAACTGCGGCTCGACTACCCGCGACAGGTAATCGCTCAGTTCCGGTATCGACAGGCTGTCGCTGGCAAAGCCCACGTAGGCCACGGCGGTGGAGTCGCCTGCCGACAGCTCGACCACCGGGTCGTAGGCCTTTTCCGGCAGGCGATAGCGTACCTGGTTGACCTTGGCCATGGCCTCGGCCAGCGCCTGGGTCGAATCGCGGTTGAGCAGCATGCGCAAGGTGATCAGGCTTCGCCCCTGCTGCGACGATGAGGACAGGTAATCGATGCCCTCGACCGACGACACTGCCTGGGTGATCGGCTGGGTCACGAAGCCTTGCATCAGCTCGGCGGAGGCGCCGGGGTACTCGGTGCTGATGGTAATGGTCGAGCTTTCCAGCAACGGGTACTGGCGAATCGGCAGCTTGCCCATGGCAAACAGCCCCAGCAGGATGATCAGGCTGCTGACCACCAGCGCCAGCACCGGACGGCGCACGAACACATCGGTGAATTTCACGACTGCCGCCCTCCCTGGCTGGCCTGCAGGCTGTCCTGGGCCAGCGGCTCGACCGTCATGCCGTCACTGAGCTTCAACTGGCCGGACACCACCACACGGTCACCGGGGGCAAGGCCGGTAGTGACTTCCACTCGCCCCTGCCAGCGCTCGCCGGTGGTCACCTGCACCCGCTTGACCCGGGTGCCGTATTGCGCATCGTTGATGGCGACGAACACGGTCTGCCCGTAGGCGGTGTAGGTGATTGCGGTTTCCGGCACGGCCAGCACGGTCGAAGGCTGCGCGGCGTCCAGGCGCACACCGGCATACATGCCCGGCTGCAACTGCCCGTCCGGGTTGGGCAAGGCTGCCTGCACGTGCACCAGGCGCGCCTTGCTGACCACCGGGTCGACCGCTACTACCCTGGCCTGAAAATCTTGCCCGCGCGCGGCGTCCACCGTCAGTGCCAACACTTGGCCGACATGCACGTCAGGGGCGGCCTGTTCGCCCAGGGCAAAATTCACATGCAACTGGCTGATGTCCGCCAGGCTGACGATGGCC
>NZ_JABMCN010000322.1 GCF_013179515.1 Pseudomonas sp. CM27 | reverse complement strand
CTCAGCTGGCGGGAGGCGGAATTGTCGCCCAGGATGCTCGAATCGATGTGCAACAGTTTCATGGGACTCTCCTGTATATGAAGACCGCAGTGCTGGGCGATCACGATGGGGAGAATCCTACCTGGGTGCCCAATAGCTGATAAGTCACTAAAAATGCGTTAGTTTGTCCCACAGGTAGAACAGTGAGACATGCCCATGCAAGACCTCAACGTTTTCCTAGACGAACCACTTAACCCCCCGATTTTGATCAAAACCCTACCCTCTTCAACATCGAGCTCCAGTGCTTTGAGCGCGTAATGACATCGATCTCGAAGCCTACTCAGTGAGGTAGATAACGCAATAACCGCGATAATCGACCTAACTCACTGCTCCTGAACCTCTCTCAAAATCGCCCTACCCCAATTCCCTCCCTGCCGCTTATCCATCAATACTCTCCACCGCATTCAGAACAGCCAACCTACCTGCACGAGGCTTCTGACCCCGGGCTTTGTAAACCAAAGATCTGCGGCGCCGTATTTCGAGCTTTAGAGGATAAGCCTGCTGGAGCTGCAGCCGAACCATTGATCGCAGGGGCCGACCCCATGTATTGATGCTCACCATGCGAACCAGCTTCGCTTGCTGACTGTGGTCATAGCTGAGGGAATGGAGGCTGGGTCTCCGGAGCGGCTAGCCCTTCGCCTGCATCCTGCCCTTCTCATTTTCCACGCCGTGCTTACCTTTCGGGATGGCGACCATACGCCCATCCCTCCCCTGAAGGCCATGTCCACCTGGAGGTATGCCGACCATGCGCCCATCTCTCCCTTGAAGGCCGTGACCACCCTTGGGAATCGCAACCATCCTTCCATCTCGACCCTCAAGGCCATGGCCGCCCGGCCTGATCCCAACCATGCGTCCATCGCGCCCTTGGAGACCATGGCCACCTTTGGGGATAGCCACCATTCTCCCGTCGCGACCTTCCAGTCCATGGCATCCATCTGGGATCGTGACTTCTACTCCATCTCTTCCCTTGAGCTTCATCGTTCTTTCCTTCGTCAGGCTTCTCGTCTGGCTCGATAATGCCATGACGGCTAAGCGCGGTACAAAGGGGCCAGGAGCGCGCCCTGAGTACAGACTTAGCTCCCGGTGGGCCCTGACAGCCATTGGTGCAGCATTCGCCTCCAAGGCGTGAGTCTGATCTTCTCCGGAGATCTTTTTACAGGCGAGCAGTCCACCAGCTTGGTCAATGCTTACCCCGGGTGCGGAGGAAGTCTTTCACGGCCTTATTCGTCCGCTCCGCTTGTTCTTGCGCAGAGATCAGCCCCGCTTGCCAGTCCTCGTAATACTCTTCGAGCAATGCATCCAGGGCTTTCACAGACGCCTCAACGAACACCCCTTCTACTACCTTTTCCATCCGGGCCAATTCGTTGAACGCAAGATGAATGTAGCGATCCAGGCTCTCTGTAAGCTTGTGCCCTGACCACTGCTGAAGCACCCGTTTGATCACTTCAGAATTAGCAAGGGCCCGGCGCATCACATCAGTATTTTGAAGGTCGTACTGAATAATGAGCTCTTTAAATTTGTCCGTGATGAAACGATGACGAAATATATGAGGGTGAGAACGCACCTCAAGACCGGCAAGCTTTTTAAGGTCGCCAATTTCATTCGTCAGTGTATTTATGGACAGCGGCTGACAACTTTTTATACAAATAAAAAGAAAGCCATGATCATCAAATTTTTTCTTATGCCTAGCACACCAATCGTCAACCATAGGTATCCGAAAGTCTGTTATGTAGTCGACCCAGGACTTAAGAACTACGTGCGGCACAGGCACAAATCGATACTCATTATGCCCTTTAGCGGACGGCACACGCAGTAATGGATGACTCAAACCTGATCGGTATGCCTCCATGATATCCGGCACAGTGATGCGAGCGGCCTCTATGCGCCTGCACCCAGTATTTATCAGCACCGAAATAATTACCTTGGATCTCGCGCCTTTCTTTAATGGCTGCTTCCTGGCAGCGACCCTCAACGCTTTTATTGAACTGTCAGTAACAGGCTCTCTGCGCCCGTCTTCTGAGGAAACAGGAAAAGAGTGATGATACCAAGCGATTCGACGACAGGTCGATTTGTGCTTACTTCGCATGGCGGCATCTACTTTAACTCCACGAATGACTCCGCCAAGTGCCACAAAATCCGGCAAGTCAAAAAATTCACCGCAGTAAGATAAGAAATCTAAGCAGCGCGAGCCAATAGATCGTACCATACTGGGTTGACGAGCTAATTCACCGTCCTCATCGACATCTGCGCTTAATCCCTTTATAAACATCGTAAAATAAGTATCAGTCAGCCGCAGGAAACTAAGTCGGTTTTTCTCTACAAACCTAATCAAATGGCTGAGCAGCATGCAATCTTGCCTGAGCGAGCCACCTTTATTGGTCAGGGACTTTTTCTCATTGACCCACATATGTAGAATGTACGAGTTTACCTCAAAGCAATATTGTCCGTTAGTCCAATAAAAACATGGAATGCCCTCAGCGTCCTCCCCTATATCGGCGTCATAAGTCAATCCGGCGTTCAGCTTGGCTCCGGGAGGAAGTGGGCGATGCAACTGTGAGTCAGTCATTTATTTCCTCCTTTTCTGCAGCATCTGATTGATTCTGCTTATTTCAAGTTCGTAATAGGCTTTCCTATCAATCAAGTTCAGATCAACCAAGTGATTGCAGAGACTTTTCATTTCGCTGATCACAAGACTCAATTGCTGCAAATCTCGATCTTGAGACGCTATAATTTTTTGAAGGCTAGCCTTCTTCTCCTGCAAATCCCTGCGAGAGTTAGCGACACGTGGCCTAGGACGTCGACTGAGGGCTTTTTCGGCCTTAATCCTTAAGGCTTCAACCCCTGTAAAGCCCTCCCCTAGAGTGCAAGCCAGTGCCTTGAAAGTATTAAGGCTACATCCGACAATACCTCGTTCCTCGTTGCAATATGCAGCCAGTTTCACTTGAGTTTTGACAGCTTCCCGCAGAGGGTCATCTTGTGAAAATTCGGAAGGTATATTTGCTGCTTGGGTCAGCAGTTCAATTAGCTGAACAACTGAGGCTTTGGTGGCCCTACGCTTGCCATCCATCAATGATTTACCCTCACCATCAGATGGATATCGGCCTGCACACCATTGCTGGTCATCAGGCATGCACGTGTAGGAACAAGGTCAATCAGTTTCGAAGCTACAAGATGCTTAAGGTTTGAGTAAATTTCGGAATCAGATAACTTGGCCAACTCCTCGGCACTGGGTGCATCCTCACATGCAGCAGCTTTCTCCAAAATCATGCGCAATTCAGGGATGGTCTTAATACTCAGATCGTGAAGCTCATGCATCTTACACAATGCATACTTGACAGTGTTAAGGTGTTCAATACTCGAATCCTTAGCTAGCACGGCTTTCGCAAGGGCTTCCGTCTTCACACTTTGAAGCATAGCACCTGGCGTAATCTCCACTATATATGTGTAAAGATGCTGAATATCACTGTGCCCCAAAAATGCACGGAGAGCATCGAGGTCTTTGAAGCCAGCAGCCGCAAAGAAAGCCATAGCAAAGAAGCGCCTCAACTGATGCTGCCTGACATAGAAGCGTGCTACTTGCCCGCTTTCCAATACGACCGTGGGTGTTTGAGTGAAATCACAAATAGTACTCAAACAAGCATTGTAAGTTGTGGGGCACATCTGCCTAAAGCTTAAGTTATCAGGCCGAATAAAAATAAGTAGCGGAGTATTTTTTGGAATCAAATCCAGCCGAACACAATCCTGATGCACCTCCTTAAGTGCCCACAACAACTTCGCTACCAACCTAGGAATGGGTACAGTCAGAAACTCCTTTGTATGACGATCACCTGTTTTTCCGGCCATGAAGCCGATTTCGTACTGTACGCATTTGTTTTCGGGAAGGTTAGGATTTTTGTTTGGCTTTAAACAATTGCCCTCCATCATTCCCAGCAACTCCCTTTGCCTTCTTGCAGTTAGCGCGCCGAGTATGATTAAATACGCCCCCATCAGAGTTACAAATGAGTCATGCAGGCTTTTATCAGACCTGAAATAATCATAGTACTCCTCATCTCTCTCTGAGAACGGCGTAAGCCAACACTCGTACTTATTAGCATTCGACATCATTCCGCGCCGAATTTTGTCATTACAAGCTGATCGATGATTCGCCTTGACATATCTGCCATGCACCTTATTATCAATGGCGCGAGCAATAACATTCCAGAATATTGCCCTCGCATTGTTTCTAATATACACGTGCGAGTCGCGAATCAACTTATATACAACCTCTCCTGGCAAGGAGCGAAAATTCCCCTCAACCTTTTTGGGAATCCTTTTATATACCGAGCGGTAAGTTAATTTGGTTAGCATCTTTAGATTAAAATTCATTCCGGGCACCAACTGTTGCGCCAAGCCCATTAGTCGCACAGCGTTAAAATGCCTACTCAGCATTTTTCTGGAAACCGGAACTGTGCTCTCGTTACGAACAGGGACAGGCGGAAACTCGGTCTTCCACGTAAAACCTTCATTTAATTCAGGAAAGGTCTTCGGCACCAGGCTTTTACCAGCTAGCGTATTTCTGTACAATATTTGTGTAAAGGTGGCTGAATTGTACTGCTTTATCCCAAGCACGGTTTTGTACAAGGCATTATCATAAATATAAGCACGCGCGCGCAATAACTCGTCATCATCTAAATCTAGTTCGCGCTCCCACTCCGGGGAAATCTCATCTAAGAAGGGAAAACTTTCAGCTATCAACTCAATATCACTATGCATGATACCTGCAGACACTTTCCTGAGAAGTACTGCAAGCCTGGTTGGATAACTGTAAAGGTAGGTGGATGCGGGATATTTCGTACGGTTTATCAGGTAGTCCGTAAAGTCTACCTTCCTCATCAAGTTAAGCCCCAGCTTCGATAGCTGAAATTGTTCACCATTCATCAGTATGTGATCGACAAATTTAAGGCCGCATTTAAATATTTCGGCCTCCGTTTCACCTTGCCGCCTTTGGTTATTGTTGTACCTGGGATGCAACTGCACAACCAAGAAGGCCTTGAACCCCCTCAGCAGCTGAGCATTGGCAGCCTCCGTAAGCAAACTACCATCTTCTAAGCTTACGTTAAAATCCACAGACATTCTTACATAATTGCCTTCGCTTCCGAAGCGGCATTCCCACACATTGGATTCGAATGACGTACCTTCAACCAGCCAACTGGGGAAATCCATGTCCAGATCGCCAAATCCTCCTTGATCTCTTAACTGCTTAAGATACAGCCTTCGTTCGTAATAGCGCATAGAGCCAAGATCGGCTTGAGCTTCTTCAAGAACACCGTCATTTTTATAATCCTTGGCTTCTTCAGAATCTTTCATGCTTCCTCCAAATACTCCAAACCAATCCATCGGTAAATATTTGCTACGAGAGGAATTGATAGTTCTATGCTGGACAAGATGGTGGCAACCTGATCAGAAATAATTTCCAGTTCACCTGTTTTGTAAAGCTCCACAGCATGCCGTGTGAACGCCGCGTGTAGCTGCCATGATTCAAGCTGCTGGGGCACCTCACGCCCTGCGTTCTGCAGTTGAACTATTACGTGATCAATGCAGATCATAAAAGTCGATATACCGTAATCTACCGGCAGGACGCCTTCAGCCTGTGTTTGGGAGGGATTGCGCTGATCTGCAGGAAGCCAGTTCTCCAAGGTAAGTTGAGGGGGCAATGGTTTCAATTTATGAAGGCGAATAAACTCGTTCATCTCATCGAGTGAGTTCACGTCCATTACTTCCATCAAGTATTGAGTCCCTTGGAATGCCTCAAGAA
>NZ_JABMCN010000321.1 GCF_013179515.1 Pseudomonas sp. CM27 | reverse complement strand
CCATGGCGCTCGAACAGATAGACGCCCAGCTCCTTTTCCAACTGCCGGATCTGCCGACTCAATGCCGGTTGCGCCACGTGCAGCCGGTCCGACGCCTTGCTCAAGCTGCCAAGTTCTGCCACGTGGATCAGGGTTTTAAGTTGCGTTACGTCCATCGATAAGCCACTAGCAGGGAAAGGGGCGCCATTGGAGCGGCGTATTTGACAGTCTAAAGACAGCCTGGGGCACCAGCTATAGAATTTGAGCATAGCAGTTAGAAGCCGAGCGCCTGGCTCAACCTATTGGCTTATCTGCTTGCGGGAGAGTAGCGCGTGGGGTTGCCTGCTCCACCTCCGGTTCCTGCAACTCCCCTTCCCATTTGGCCACCACCGCAGTGGCGATCGAGTTACCCACGGCATTGGTGGCCGAACGCCCCATGTCGAGGAAGGTGTCTATGCCCAAAATCAGCAGCAGCCCCGCTTCGGGAATATCGAACTGAACCAGTGTTGCGGCAATCACCACCAACGATGCCCGAGGCACCCCTGCCAGCCCTTTGGAGGTCAGCATCAAGGTCAGCAGCATGAGGATCTGTGTGCCGAGGGTCATCTCTACACCGTAGGCCTGTGCGATGAACAGCACGGCAAAGGTGCAGTACATCATCGAGCCGTCGAGGTTGAACGAGTAGCCCATTGGCATCACGAAACTGGAAATCTTGCGGCTGACCCCAAAGCGGTCCAGCGCCGCGAGGAGTTTCGGGTAGGCTGATTCCGAGCTGGCAGTGGCGAACGCCAGCAGAAACGCCTCCTTGATGAGTGCCAGCAAGGCGAACACCCGCCGGCCCAGGAACATCGCACCGGCCAGCACCAGCAACATCCACAGCAAGACCAAGCCCAGATAGAAGTCGCGCATGAACACGGCGAACGTGGCGAGGATCGACAAGCCATTGACTGCCACCGTGGCAGCCATCGCCGCCATGACAGCCAAGGGCGCCAGCTTCATGACGTAGCCGGTGATGAGCAGCATGGCCTGCGCCAGCTCATCGGCCAGGCGTACCAGGCCCTTGGCTTTTTCCCCCAGCGCCGCCAGGGCGACTCCGAAGAACAGCGAGAACACCACGATCTGCAGGATCTCGTTGTTGGCCAGTGCCTCGGCGAATGACCTGGGTACCAGGTGGGTGACAAAGGCCTTGAGGGTAAAGGCTGAGGTCTGCAGCGAAGTGGTTTCACTCACGTCCGGCAGTGGCAGTGCCAGGTGCAGCCCTGGTTGCAGGATGTTGGCCATCATCAAGCCTACCGCCAGCGACAGCAGCGAGGCCGTCAAGAACCACATCATGGCCTTGCCGAATACCCGCCCCACTGCACCGGCATCGCCCATGTGGGCGATGCCTACCACCAGGGTGGAAAACACAAGCGGCCCGATCAGCATCTTGATCAGCCTCAGGAACACGTCCGAGATCACCGAGATGTACCCGGCGGTATGGGCGGCAGCGGCTTTGTCCGGGCTGGTAAGAAAAATGACGTAGCCGATCATCACGCCGAGAAACATGGCCAGCAGTATCCAGCCCGCCAACGGTAGTTTGAGTCTCATTGAGCACCTGTATTCAAGCAATAGGATCCGTCACCGCCTGAGCAGTGCATTACGGAACGAAGTAGGACAGTGCAAGGTGCCGGAACCGGCAGGGCGAGGATGGCGTATCGGCCAATGGCGGCTCGGCAATGAGCCACCCGGCGAGTGTGCGCAGGTAACGAAGCATCATGGACAACCCTCGATCTTATTGTTGTTTTGATTCGACAGCGGCGCGGCCGCAACCGAGTGGACAACCTAACGTCTTTGCCTGCGGCCCATAAGCGCTGCATGTGTCTATCAGCTATGCCCGCTTTCTATAGAGGCAGCCGCTCCTGCGCGAGCCATGCCTGCCCCCATCCGGCAGCTGGCCACACCAAACGCCGACCCGCCATTCCATGGGCCAACCTATGCCGGCCCGGCATATCTCAAAGAAAAAAACGGTAGTCGTCGTGCACCTCAACTCCCCCCATCATGTGGAAAAACAAAAGCAGCACTGCCGGGAGATACGCATGTCATCGCAAGAAGCTGAACAGAACTGGCAAGAGGACGTGTTCCGTGTCCTCAAGGCCCACGACGTCAAGCACGTCGTGTTCGTCCCGGATGCCGGCCACTCGGCAGCCATCCGCATGTCCTACGCCGACCCCGATATCAAGGCCGTTGTGCTTACCACCGAAGAAGAAGGCATCGGCTACCTGGCCGGCGCCTGGCTGGGCGGCGAACGCGGCGCCCTGCTGATGCAGTCGAGCGGTGTCGGCAACTGCATCAACACCCTCGCCCTGCAGAACTGCGCCGGCTTCCCGCTGTTGATGGTGGTGACCATGCGTGGTGACTGGGCCGAGTTCAACGCCTGGCAGAACCCAATGGGCCAGGCCACCGAAGCGTCCCTGAACCTGATGAAGGTGATGACCTGGCGCGCCGACCAGCCAGAGGACGTCGCGCCCCTGCTGCATGGCGCCGCCACCATGGCCTTCAACGGTGATGCCGCCACTGCCCTGCTGCTCGGCCAGCGTCTGATCGGAGAAAAGAAATGGGTCAAGTGAGTGCCAACCACGTGCTGTGCCGCCGTGAAGTCGTCCGTTCCCTGCTCGCCGATCGCAACGATGTGCTGGTGGTCACCGGCCTGGGCTCGGCCTCGTACGATGTAATGGCCGCTGGCGATCATGCCAACAACTATTACCTTTGGGCCGCCATGGGCAGCGCCATCACTGTCGGTTTGGGCCTGGCCAATGCGCAACCGGACAAGAGCGTGGTGGTGATCACCGGCGACGGCGAACTGCTGATGGGCTTTGGCGCCCTGGCCACCGTTGCCCTGCAGCAGCCGAAGAACCTGACCATCGTGGTGCTGGATAACGGCCACTTCGGCGAGACAGGCATGCAGGTCAGCCACGCCGGGTTCGGCATCCAGCTCGAGCGGGTCGCCGATACCTGCGGTTTTGCCTGGACCCAGGAAATCCGTGAGATGGACGGCGTGCATGCTTTGCGCGAGCGTTTCGCCAACCGCGATGGCGTCAAGCTGGCTACGGTGAAAATCAAGGCCGAGAACCCTCCGCGCGTATTGCCGCCGCGCGATGGCCATTACGTCAAGAACCGCTTCCGCGCTGCCCTGGGCTTCCAGCCAATCTGACCGTGTTACAGGGTCGGCCGGCGGCCGAACCACGATGACGCTGCCGGCCCGGCCCACCTTGGAGAATGATGATGCACGACAACAACAACGAAGAACTCAAGGCCATTCGTGAGGGTGTCCGCGCCCTGTGTGGCGACTTCCCCGCCGAATACTGGCGCAAGATCGACGAGGAAAAGGGCTTCCCTGAAGCCTTCGTCAAGGCCATGACCGACGAGGGTTGGCTGTCGGCGATGATTCCGGAAGAGTTCGGCGGCTCCGGCCTGGGCCTGGCCGAGGCGTCGGTGATTCTCGAGGAGGTCAATGCATGCGGCGGCAACTCCGGCACCATCCATGGCCAGATGTACAACATGTTCACCTTGCTGCGTAACGGCAGCGAAGAGCAGAAGCGCTACTACCTGCCCAAACTGGCCAGCGGCGAGCTACGCCTGCAGTCGATGGCCGTGACCGAGCCGTCCACCGGCACCGACACCACCAAAATCAAGACCACCGCGGTTCGCCAAGGTGACAAGTATGTAATCAATGGCCAGAAGGTGTGGATCTCGCGTGTGCAGCACTCCGACCTGATGATCCTGCTGGCCCGCACCACCCCGCTCGCCGAGGTGACAAAAAAGGTCGATGGCATGTCGATCTTCCTGGTCGACCTGCGCGAGGCCATCGGCAACGGCCTGACCGTGCAGCCGATCGCCAACCTGGTGAACCACGAAACCAACGAGCTGTTCTTCGACAACCTGGAAATTCCCGCCAGCAGCTTGATTGGTGAAGAAGGCAAAGGCTTCCGCTACATCCTCGACGGTCTCAATGCAGAGCGCACCCTGATTGCCGCCGAATGCATCGGCGATGGCCGCTGGTTCGTCGAGAAAGCCAGCCAGTATGCCCGTGACCGCGAGGTGTTCGGCCGGCCGATCGGCAAGAACCAGGGTGTGCAGTTCCCCATCGCCGAGGCCCACATCGAGATCGAAGCCGCCGACCTGATGCGCTGGCGCGCTTGCGCCGAATACGACAGCGGGCGCAACGCCGGGGCGGCCGCCAACATGGCCAAGTACCTGGCGGCCAAGGCCAGCTGGGAAGCGGCCAACGCCTGCCTGCAGACCCACGGCGGCTTCGGCTTTGCCAATGAATACGACGTAGAGCGTAAATTCCGTGAAACCCGCCTGTACCAGGTGGCGCCGATCTCGACCAACCTGATCCTGTCCTACGTGGCCGAACACCTGCTGGAGCTGCCGCGCTCGTTCTGATCCGTACTACCCCCCTGTGCCGCACGGGGGCCTGTCATAACAAGAGAGACAACACCATGAGCCAGCCCATCCGCCCCCTTGACGGCATTACCGTCATCAGCCTTGAACACGCGATCGCGGCGCCCTTCTGCACCCGCCAGCTGGCCGATCTCGGCGCCCGCGTCATAAAGGTGGAGCGCCCCGGCAGTGGCGATTTCGCCCGGGGCTACGACCAGCGGGTCAACGGCCTGGCCTCGCATTTCGTGTGGACCAACCGCTCGAAAGAAAGCCTGGCCCTGGACCTCAAGCAGGAAGTCGCCAGCGACATCCTTGATCAGTTGCTGGAGCAGGCCGATGTGCTGGTGCAAAACCTGGCACCGGGTGCGGCCGCGCGCCTGGGGTTGAACTTCGAGGCGCTGCACGCGCGATTCCCGCGGCTGATCGTCTGCGATATCTCGGGCTACGGCGCGGGCGGCCCCTACGAACAGAAAAAGGCCTATGACCTGCTGATCCAGAGCGAAGGCGGTTTCCTGTCGGTCACCGGCGGGCCTGGTGAAGAAGGGATGGCCAAGGCCGGCAACTCGATCGCTGATATCGCCGCTGGCATGTATGCCTATACCGGTATCCTTTCGGCGGTCCTGTTGCGGGAAAAGACCGGCATCGGCAGCCAGGTGGAAGTGTCCATGCTCGAGGCCTTGGTAGAGTGGATGAACTACCCGCTCTACTACGCCTACGAGGGCGCCGCACCACCGCCACGTGCTGGCGCGGCGCACGCCACCATCTATCCGTATGGCCCCTTCCCGGTGGGCGACGGCAGCACCGTCATGCTGGGGCTGCAGAACGAGCGCGAGTGGCAGCTCTTCTGCGAACAGGTGCTGCAGCAACCGGAACTGGCCAGTGATGAGCGCTTCAGCGCCAATTTCACGCGCGTGACCAATCGCGATGCGCTGCGCGGACTGATCGTCGAGGCATTTGCTGCACTGGACTTCGACACTGTGATAGGGCGCCTCGATGGGGCCAGCATCGCCAATGCCAAGGTCAATGACATGCAGGGCGTCTGGGCCCACCCGCAACTGCAGGCCCGCGACCGCTGGCGGCGCATCGACACTGCCGCCGGCCCGGTGCCCAGCCTGTTGCCGCCGGCCACCAGCAACGCCTATGCGCCGCGCATGGACCCTGTCCCCGCCTTGGGCCAGCACAACGAAAGCATCCTTGCCGAGCTCGGCCTGCCCCATGAACGTATTCAGCAACTGCGCACTGCAGGGGTCATCTGACCCCTCTTTTTTCACGCCGTTGCCAACGCTTAAACAGAGTATCCCTGCCTATGAAAGTGCTCGTCGCAATCAAACGAGTGGTCGACTACAACGTCAAGGTTCGCGTCAAAGCGGACAACTCCGGCGTCGACCTTGCTAACGTCAAGATGTCCATGAACCCCTTCTGCGAAATCGCCGTGGAAGAGGCCGTACGCCT
>NZ_JABMCN010000320.1 GCF_013179515.1 Pseudomonas sp. CM27 | reverse complement strand
AAGCGTTCATGGCAGGGTCCTGGCAAAAAGGTGGAAGGCGCCGTCCGGTGGTGACCTGGATCAGTGCGGGCAAAGCAAAAATATCGCCACTCACTGAAAATGTCTACATTTTTATAATTCGACTACGTTCTTTGAGATTGTCCATTGTTTTTCGCCAGCCATCGGTTTCGGTATGATCGGCAAAACGTTTTGAGGAACAGGATCTTGGAAGCGCTCGCCCCACGACAAAACTCAGCATTCAGCGGGTATGAGAGGCTCAAGAAGGACATCATCCGTGGCGTGTTCAAGCCAGGCGAAAAGCTGTTGATGAGCGCCCTAAAGGACCGCTACGACCTCGGCGTGGGCCCCCTGCGCGAGGCGCTGTCGCAACTGGTGGCCGAACACCTGGTCAACGCGATCAGCCAGAAAGGCTACCGCGTGGCGCCCATGTCGCTGGACGAGATGAACGACATCTACGATGCCCGCGCCAATCTGGAGGCCATGATCATCGCCCTGGCCATCGAACGCGGTGACGATGCCTGGGAGGCGTCGGTGCTGGCCCACTCGCATACTTTGGCCAAGGTGGTGGAAGTGAAAACCCGCGAACAGCGCCTGGATGTGTGGGACGAACGGCACAAGGCGTTTCACACTGCCATTGCCTCGGGTTGCGGCTCCAAGCACCTGCTGCAGGCACGTACTTACCTGTTTGACCAGGCGGAGCGCTATCGCCATCTGTGGCTGACGCAGACGGTGTTCTCCGAACAGGCGCTGGAGCTCAAGCGCCAGGAGCATGCCGCGCTGGTGGAGGTGCTCCTGGCCCGCGATGCCAAGCGCGCCAGCGCGATGATGCGCTCGCACCTGATGACCCCGGTGCCGATCATTGCGCAGATCATGCATGCCGAAGGGATTGGCGCACGCTGAACTGCTTGCTCATGCCTGGCCGGCGACAGGGCCGGTGCAGGCTAATGTGCCAGATGAATTTTTCTTAAATCGGCGGTTGTCTATTCTTTGGCACAATCAAGTCTCTATTAGATGCCCGGGAACCAGCATGCCTCGCGTACTGACCATCGAAGACGACGCCGTCACCGGCCAGGAAATCGTCGCCGAACTCTCCAGCCACGGCCTTGAGGTGGATTGGGCCGACAATGGCCGTGAAGGCCTGGCCAAGGCCATTGCCGGCGGCTACGACCTGATCACCCTGGACCGCATGCTGCCCGAGGTCGATGGGCTGACCATCGTCACCACCCTGCGCAGCCTCAAGATCACCACGCCGATCCTGATGATCAGCGCCCTCTCGGATGTCGACGAGCGGGTGCGCGGCCTGCGTGCCGGCGGTGACGACTACCTGACCAAGCCGTTTGCCTCCGACGAGATGGCGGCGCGGGTGGAGGTCTTGCTGCGCCGCAACAGCGTGCCCATGACCCAGACCCGCCTGCAGGTCGCCGACCTGCAACTGGACCTGATCAGCCACGAAGCAAGGCGCGGCGAGCAAGCCCTGAACCTGCTGCCCACCGAGTACAAGCTGCTGGAATACCTGATGCGTCACAGCGGTCAGGTCATCACGCGGATGATGATTTTCGAAGAGGTGTGGGGCTACCACTTCGACCCGGGCACCAATCTGATCGATGTGCATATCGGCCGCCTGCGCAAGAAAATCGACTCGCCCGGCCAGTCGCCGCTGATCCGTACGGTACGGGGCTCGGGCTATGCCATTGCTGAACCCGTCTAAAGGCTGGAGCTCCTCGACCAGCCGCCTGCTGGCGCTGTACAGCTTTCTGTTCGTGGCCTGGAGCAGCATCCTCATGGGGGTGCTGTACTTCGAGGTGTCCAGCTATCTGAACAAGCTCACCCGTCATTCGATGCTGCAGCGCCAGCACCTGTTCGCGCACATGAGCGGCAAACAGCTGGACGACGCGCTTATCGCCAGCCAGGCCTTCGAAGAACGCAGCTTCGACGCCTACGGCCTGTTTGACGCCCAGCTCAACCCGCTTGGCGGCAGCGTGCGCGCCGTGCCCCCGGAGCTGCGGCTGGACGGCAAGATCCATGAACTCAAGCGCTGCCTGGATGCCGATGACCCGCGCATGCCTCGCGACAGCTGCGATGCAGTGGCAATCAGGGTCCAGGATGGCCGCTGGCTGGTACTGTTCCGTGATAACGGCTCATTGTTCGTGGTCACCCGGATCATTCTCGATGCTCTGCTGTGGGGCATTTCCCTGACGCTCATCCCGGGCTTCGCCGGCTGGTACCTGTTGCGCCGCCGGCCGCTCAAGCGCATACGCGCCATTCAGGCCCAGGCCGAGCTGATCGTCGCCGGCGACCTCACCCACCGCCTGCCGCTGTCGGCCCGGCGCGACGAGCTGGACATGCTGGCTGCCATCGTCAACGCCATGCTCGACCGTATCGAACGGCTGATGCACGAGGTGAAGGGCGTGTGTGACAACATTGCCCACGACCTGCGCACCCCGCTGACCCGCCTGCGCGCCCAGCTGTACCGCATTCGCCAGCAGAGTGACGCTGATTCCATGCAGGCCGAGGCGCTGGACCAGGCTATCGGTGAGACCGACACCCTGATGGCACGTTTTCGTGGGCTGTTGCGCATCAGCGAGCTGGAAGACCGTCAACGACGGGCCGGTTTTGTCCAGCTCGATCCGCATGAGCTACTGGTAGAACTGCACGATTTTTACCTGCCGTTGGCCGAAGATGGCGGCATCCATCTGGTATTGCACCAACCTGCTCAGCTACCGGCACTGCACGGTGACCGTGAACTGCTGTTTGAAGCACTTGCCAACCTGGTGGGCAACGCCATCAAGTTCACGCCCGAAGGCGGGCAGGTGCAGGTAACCGCCACGCATGACGAGAACGGCGTGCATGTAGCGATCGAGGACAGTGGGCCGGGTATCCCGGAAGAAGAACGAACCGCGGTGTTAAAGCGCTTCTATCGCAGCGATGAAGGCCACCGCCATGCCGGGTTCGGGCTGGGGTTATCGATCGTTGCGGCGATCGTCGACTTGCATGGGTTCGGGTTGGAGATTGGCGAGAGCCCGTTGGGTGGAGCGAAGCTGGTATTACATTGTCCACTGGCCGGGCTAGCCAAATAACCATTGGGGCTGCTTTGCAGCCCAATCGCCGGCAAGCCAGCTCCCACAGGTACAGCGCAGGCCTCAAAGGCGATGGTGTACCTGTGGGAGCTGGCTTGCCGGCGATTGGGCCGCAACGCGGCCCCACTTGCTGGATCAGTCAGCCAGACGCCAGGTAGTAGCGCCCTTGCTGTCTTCCAGCACAACACCCATGGCGGTCAGCTGGTCGCGAATGCGGTCCGACTCGGCCCAGTTCTTGTCCGTACGCGCCTGCAGGCGCGCCTGGATCAAACCCTCGACCTCGGCCGCATCCACCTTGCCCTCGGCACCGGCCCGCAGGAAGTCATCGGCATCCAGCTGCAGCACACCCAGCACATCGCCCAACTCGCGCAGGCGACCGGCCAGGCCGGCGGCAGCTACCGCATCGCTGTCACGCAGGCGGTTGATCTCGCGCACCAGGTCGAACAGCACGGCACAGGCTTCGGGGGTACCGAAGTCGTCGTTCATCGCCACGCTGAAACGCTCGACAAACGCTTCGCCGCCCTTGGCCGCCACCCGTGGCAAGCCGCGCAAGGCGTGGTAGAAGCGCTCCAGCGCACCCTTGGCGTCACGCAGGCTGTCTTCGGAATAGTTGATCGCACTGCGGTAGTGGCTGGCCACCAGCAGGTAGCGCACCACTTCCGGGTGATACTTTTCAAGCACGTCGCGGATGGTGAAGAAGTTGTTCAACGACTTGGACATCTTCTCGCCATTGATGCGGATCATGCCGCAGTGCATCCAGGCGTTGGCGTACTGCTTGCCGGTGGCCGCCTCACTCTGGGCAATCTCGTTCTCGTGGTGCGGGAACTCCAGGTCGCTGCCACCGCCGTGGATGTCGAAGCTCTCGCCCAGGCAGCAGGTCGACATCACCGAACACTCGATATGCCAGCCCGGACGGCCCGGCCCCCATGGCGATTCCCAGCTCGGCTCACCTGGCTTGACGCCTTTCCACAGCACGAAGTCCAGCGGGTCCTGCTTGGCTTCGTCGACCTCGATACGCGCACCGATGCGCAGGTCTTCGATTTTCTTGCGCGACAGCTTGCCGTAGCCGACGAACTTGCCGACGCGGTAATACACGTCACCATTGCCCGGGGCGTAGGCATAGCCCTTGTCGATGAGGGTCTGGATCATTGCGTGCATGCCGGCGATATGGTCGGTGGCACGCGGCTCCTGGTCCGGCGGCAGGATGTTCAGGCGACGCTCGTCTTCGTGCATCGCATCGATCATGCGGGCAGTCAGCGCATCGAACGTTTCGCCGTTCTGGTTGGCCCGATTGATGATCTTGTCATCGATGTCGGTGATATTGCGTACGTAGGTCAGGTCGTAGCCGCTCTTGCGCAGCCAGCGGGTGACCAGGTCGAAGGCCACCATGCTGCGGCCATGGCCCAGGTGGCAGTAGTCGTACACGGTCATGCCGCACACGTACATGCGCACCTTGTTGCCATCCAGCGGCTTGAAGGTTTCCTTGGCTTTGCTCAGGGTGTTGTAGATGGTAAGCACGGCGGTTCCTCAGCTGCCCCAGGAGTCACGCAGGGTGACGGTGCGGTTGAACACCGGGCGGCCCGGCTGGCTGTCTTTCAGGTCGGCGCAGAAGTAGCCTTCGCGCTCGAACTGGAAGCGGTCCTCGGGTTGCGCCTGGGCCAGCGACGGCTCGGCACGGCAACCGCTGAGCACTTGCAGCGAATCCGGGTTGATATTGTCGAGGAAGCTGCCGCCGTCTTCGGTCTTTTCCGGGTTCGGCGAGCGGAACAGGCGGTCGTACAGGCGCACTTCGCATTCGACGCTGCCTGCGGCCGGCACCCAGTGGATCACGCCCTTGACCTTGCGGCCTTCGGGGTTCTTGCCCAGGGTTTGCGGGTCGTACGAGCAGCGCAGTTCGACGATGTTGCCGTCGGCGTCCTTGATGGCCTCGTCGGCGCGGATCACATAGCTGCCACGCAGGCGCACTTCACCGGCAGGCTCCAGGCGCTTGTAGCCCTTGGGCGGCTCTTCCATGAAATCGTCGCGGTCGATGTACAGTTCACGGGCAAACGGCAGCACGCGCACGCCCATGTCTTCCTTGGGGTGGCGCGGCAGTTCAAGCTGCTCGACCTGCCCTTCCGGGTAGTTGGTGATGACCACTTTCAGCGGGCGCAGCACGCACATGGCGCGTGGTGCGGTGCGGTCCAGGTCGTCACGGATGCTGAATTCGAGCATCGACATGTCGACCACGCCGTCGGAACGGTTGGTGCCGATCATTTCGCAGAAATTGCGGATCGAGGCCGGGGTGTAGCCACGGCGACGGAAGCCGGACAAGGTCGACATGCGCGGGTCGTCCCAGGCATCGACGTGCTTTTCATCGACCAGTTGCTTGAGCTTGCGCTTGGAGGTGATGGTGTAGTTCAGGTTCAGGCGGCTGAACTCGTACTGGCGCGGGTGCGCCGGTACCGGCAGGTTGTCGAGGAACCATTCGTACAGCGGACGATGCCCTTCGAACTCCAGGGTGCAGATCGAGTGGGTAATGCCCTCGATGGCGTCCGACTGGCCATGGGTGAAGTCGTAGTTGGGGTAGATGCACCACTTGTCACCGGTCTGGTGGTGGTGGGCATGGCGGATGCGGTACAGGATCGGGTCGCGCAGGTTCATGTTCGGCGATGCCATGTCGATCATGGCCCGCAGCACGCGCTCGCCGTCCTTGAACTCGCCGGCCTTCATGCGGGCGAACAGGTCGAGGTTTTCCTCCACGCTGCGCTCGCGGAACGGGCTGTTCTTGCCCGGCTCCTTGAGGTTGCCGCGGTATTCCTTGGCCTGCTCGGGGG
>NZ_JABMCN010000032.1 GCF_013179515.1 Pseudomonas sp. CM27 | reverse complement strand
CGTCCACTGCTTGCACCGCCGAGTCGCGCAGTGAGTTGCCGGTTTGCATGATGCGCTGCGCGATACGCCCGGCAAAGTCGCTCTGGAAGAAGTTCAGGCTCTGCTTGAGCACGTAGCTGTGGTTTTGCCAGCGAATCAGGCTGGTCATGCCCGGGTTGATGGTCTGGTGCACCAACAGGTCGTGCAGGCCGAAGAACACGGGGCGCAGCAGCAGTACCACCACCAGCATCCAGATCAGTTCACCGCTGTGCTCACTGAAGAAGTTGGCATTTGGCGTGCCCTGGGCCAGGTCGATGATGCGGCTGAGGTAGCTGAACATCGCCACCTCGATCAGCGAGGCGAACAGGCCGACTACCAGCAGGGCGAGAAAACTGGGCCACACCTGGCGCAGGTAGTACAGGTAGAACGGCCACACGGTGGTGGGCGGCGACTCGCTGGGCGCCTCGCGGAAAATATCGATCAGCTGTTCGAAACGGCGGTAAAGCATGGGGTGCGACACTCCTGTTCCATCCGGCCCTCAGGCGGTTTCACGTCCCTGTGAAGCCTGCGGTCAGTCGATGCGTTTGGCCGACTTGATGTAGACCGGGTCGGCCGGTACATCGCGCATGCCTTTCTTGACGGTGGTCGGCGAGTTGACGATCTGGTCGACCACTTCCATGCCCTTGGTCACCTTGCCGAACACTGCATAGCCACGGTCACGCCCGGGGTTGAGGAAGTCGTTGTCGGCCACGTTGATGAAGAACTGGCTGGTGGCCGAGTTCGGGTCCGAGGTGCGTGCCATCGACAGCGTGCCACGGGTGTTCAGCAGGCCGTTGCTGGCTTCGTTCCTGATCGGGTCCTGGGTGTTTTTCTGCACCATCTGGTCGGTGAAGCCACCGCCTTGCACCATGAAGCCGGGGATCACACGGTGGAAGATGGTGTTGTTGTAGAAACCGCTGTCGACGTATTCGAGGAAGTTCTTGGTACTGATCGGCGCCTTCTCGGCATTCAGCTCGATTTCGACCTGGCCGAAGCTGGTGTCCAGCATGACGTGCGGGGTCTTGTCGGAGGCCATGACGCTGGTGGCGAAGGCAACCGAGCAGGCGGTGAGCAGGAGTTTTTTCAGCATGGGCTCAAAGATCCTTGAGAGGTGGAGGCGGCCGCGAGGAACTGCAGCAGGGTCTGGTTGAAGACCTCGGGTTGATCGAGGGGTGTAGCGTGCCGCGAATCGTCGACGACGACCAGCCTGGCGTTGGGCATGAGGGCGACATAGCGCTCTTTCAGGTGTATCGGGGTGTAATCGTGGTCGGCGGCAATTACCAGGGTAGGACAGTGGATCTGGCCGATGCGTTCCTGCACGCCCCAGTCGACGATGGCGTCGAAGCTCTTGAGGTAGGCGCGCTTGTCGTTGCGTGCCCAGCGTTCGGCCATCTTTTGCCGCAAGTCGGCCTGCCCGGGTTTGGGGAACAGGCGTTCGGCCAGGCTTTTGCCGACGGTTTCGACACTGAGGATGCGCGCCAGGCCCCAGCGCTTGAGCCACCAGACCCAGTCACTGCGGGTGCGGCGCTTGACCTCCGGGGCGCTGTTGACGATGCACAGGCTGCGCAGCAGCTGCGGGTGGTCGACGGCAAACTGGAAACCGACCATGCCGCCCATGGATAAACCGACGAGGTGCACCGGACCGGTGTGCAGGTGTTCGAGCAGGGCCAGCAGGTCGGCGCTGAAGGTGGCGATCTGGTAACCGTCACGGGGCTTGTCGGAGCGGCCGTGGCCGCGAATGTCCATGAGGATGACCCGGTAGTGGCGGCTTAGCGCCGGCACCTGCAACTCCCAGTCCTGGCAGCTGGAACCCAGGCCGTGCAGCAGTACCAGCGGTTCGCCCTGGCCATATTCCCGGTAATGCAGTGCGCATCCTTCATGTTCGAAATAGGCCACGGGCGCGGTCCTCTCAGGCTTGTGGGGGGGCTGCGAAGGGCACGTCCAGTGGCGCAGTGTCGAAGTTGCGCAGCAGGTCGATGAGAATCTGCGTGGCCGGGCCCAAGGTCTTCTCTTTGCTCGAATAAAGGTAGAACAGTGGATGGCGGCTGCCACCCTGATCCAGCGGCAAAGGCTTGAGCACGCCATCGCGCAGCTCGCGCTCGATCATGTGCCGGGGCAGCCAGGCAAAGCCCAGGCCACTGCCGACGAAGGTGGCGGCGGTGCCCAGGCTGCCCACGGTCCAGCGCTGTTCGGCGCCCAGCCAGCCGACGTCGCGCGGTTGCGCGCGGCCAGAGTCGCGGATCACCACCTGCAGCTGGCTTTCCAGGTCCTGGAAGGTGAGCTCGCGGCCAAGACGGTGCAGGCTGTGTTCGGGGTGGGCGACGGCGACGAACTCCACTGCGCTCAGTTCGGCGCCCAGGTAGCCGCCGATGCTGTAGCTGCTGATGGCCAGGTCGGCGATGCCTTCGTGCATCACTTCCTCGACGCCAGACAGCACCTCCTCACGCAGGCGCACCCGGCAGCCACGGCTTTGCGGCATGAACGCGGCCAGGGCGCGTACCAGGCGGGCGCTGGGGTAGGCTGCATCGACTACCAGACGCACCTCGGCTTCCCAGCCCTGCTCCATGTGGTGGGCCAGGTCTTCGAGCTGGCTGGCCTGCTTGACCAGATGCCGCGAGCGGCGCAGCAGAACGTTACCGGCCTCGGTGAGCACCGCCTTGCGGCCATCGATGCGCAGCAGCGGCACGCCCAGTTGCTCCTGCATGCGCGCCACGGTGTAGCTGACCGATGACTGTGAGCGGTGCAGAGCCTCGGCGGCCTGGGCAAACCCGCCGTGATCGACCACTGCTTGCAGGGTCCGCCACTGGTCAAGGGTTACGCGCGGCGCTTTCATGTTTCGCTCCTGTTGTCCTAAGCTGCGCTCTTTCAAGGAGAGCGGCCCATGAAGAAATGTTGTGCGGCAATACTGATGTGCCTGCCCCTCGGGGCCATGGCTTACCCCATCGATGTAGAGAAGCAGCTGGCCGGGGTCAAGCTTGACTACACCGCGTATGACACGGCCTACGACATTGGCGCCATTACCCTGAACAACTATGGGCAGGTTCCGGCAGCGTGCAAGGTAACCTTCCGCAATGGCCCGGAGGCCCCGCGGGTGCGCCGGGTAAACGTGCCAGCGGGTAAAAGTGTCGACGTCACTGCCAAATTCAACCGGCAGATCATCAAGCTGCGCATCGCGTTGAGCTGCGCGGCGGAATAAACCGATAAATCGATAGATTGAACCCACTTTTTACGCTTTTTTATCGATAGGTCAAGCCTTAATCTCACCTCCATCGAATCGCACCCTTTTTTGCCGATGGAGGCACCTCATGTCCCGCGTACTGATCATCGAAAGCAGCGCCCGCCAGCAGGATTCCGTTTCTCGTCAGCTGACCCGTGACTTCATCCAGCAATGGCAGGCCGCCCACCCGGCCGATCAGATCACCGTACGCGACCTGGCGGTAAGCCCGGTGCCACACCTGGATGCCAACCTGCTCGGCGGCTGGATGAAGCCGGAAGAACAGCGCAGCGCTGCCGAGCTGGAGGCCCTGGCCCGTTCCAACGAATTGACCGATGAATTGCTTGCCGCCGATGTGCTGGTGATGGCTGCACCGATGTACAACTTCACCATCCCCAGCACCCTCAAGGCCTGGCTGGACCATGTGCTGCGTGCCGGCATCACCTTCAAGTACACCCCTACCGGCCCGCAGGGCCTGCTGACCGGCAAGCGCGCCATCGTGCTGACTGCCCGCGGCGGTATCCACGCCGGCGCCAGCAGCGACCACCAGGAACCGTACCTGCGCCAGGTAATGGCTTTCATCGGCATTCACGATGTCGATTTCATCCATGCCGAAGGCCTGAACATGAGCGGCGAGTTCCATGAGAAGGGCCTGAACCAGGCCAAGGCCAAGTTGGCGGCGGTGGCCTGAGGCTTAACGAATTCCCAACCCTGACACCTGTTTTTGCTCCTTTGGGTGTACCTGCCCGGTCCTTTTGGCCGGGCTTTTTTATGCCTGGGATTTGGTGGCGGCCTGTGCCGGCCTCTTCGCGGGCAAGCCCGCGAAGAGGCCGGCACAGCCCCCACATTCCTCATGGTTGAACACAAAGCCCGCAACCCGCTAAGGTCGCGGCCTTGATCCACGAGAGGCAACCATGGGCTACCTGATAATCGTCGCGCTGATCCAGGCGTTTTCCTTCAGCCTGATCGGCGAGTACCTGGCCGGGCACGTCGACAGCTATTTCGCCGTGCTCGCACGGGTGCTGCTGGCCGGCCTGGTGTTTCTGCCGTTGACCCGCTGGCGCCAGGTGGAACCGCGCTTCATGCGCTCGATGCTGCTGATCGGCGCGTTGCAGTACGGCATCACCTATGTCTGCCTGTACCTGAGCTTTCGCGTGCTCACCGTGCCCGAGGTACTGCTGTTCACCATCCTCACGCCGCTGCACGTGACGTTGATAGAGGACGCCATGAACCGGCGCTTCAACCCGTGGGCGCTGGTGGCGGCGCTGGTGGCCGTGGCCGGCGCGGCGGTGATCCGTTTCGACAGCATCAGCGGCGAGTTCTTCATCGGCTTCCTGCTGCTGCAACTGGCCAACTTCACCTACGCTGCCGGCCAGGTGCTGTACCGTCACCTGGTCGCCCGCAACCCCAGCGACCTGCCGCACTACGCGCGTTTTGGCTACTTCTACCTCGGCGCCTTGCTGGTGGTGCTGCCGGCGTTCCTGCTGTTCGGCAATGCGCAGCACCTGCCGAGTACCGACGTGCAATGGCTGGTGCTGCTGTTCCTGGGTTTGTGCCCGACGGCGCTGGGCCTGTACTGGTGGAACAAGGGTGCGTGCATGGTTTCTGGCGGCACGCTGGCGGTGATGAACAACTTGCATGTACCGGTGGGGCTGCTGCTGAACCTGCTGATCTGGAACCAGCACGAACCGCTGGGGCGGTTGTTCATCGGCGGCGCGATCATTCTGGCGTCGGTGTGGTTGAGCCGCTTGGGTGCTCGCGGGCAAGCGCCATTGGCCGGCAAGGCCTGACATGCACACTGTCTTCGTCATCGTCGCGCCGATCTTCGCCCTGATCCTGGTCGGCTACCTGTGCCGCAAGACCAACAAGCTGGGCAACAAGGCCGCCGCCGAAATCAACAAGATGGTGGTCTGGCTGTGCCTGCCGGCGTTGCTGTTCAAGGTAACCGCCACAGCCACCTGGAGCGAGATCTGGCACCCGGGGTTCATCGTCGCCTTTGGCGGGGGCGCCCTGGCCATGTTCGTGGTGACCCTGCTGTGGCGCTTGCACAGCGGCCACGGCCTGGTCGCGGCGAGCATCGACGGGCTGAGTGCCGGGTATGCCAACACCGGCTACATCGGCATCCCTTTGTGCTTGTTGCTGTTTGGCCAGGCAGGCCTGCAGCCGGCGCTGATCTCGTCGTTGCTCGTGGTGTGCCTGGTGTTTGCCATTTCGCTGACCCTGATCGAGGTCGGGCTGCAGGAGGAGCGGCAGATTGGCCGGGCGATCCTGCTGGTGAGCAAGGCGCTGGCGAAGAACCCGCTGGTGTTCTCGCCGCTGGCGGGGGCGGGGTGGGCCATGGCTGGATTGGGCCTGGCCGAGCCGGTGATGCACTTTCTCGACATGCTGGCGTTGGCCACCACGCCTTGCGCGTTGATCTCGCTGGGCGCGTTTCTGGCAGAAAAACGCCCGGGCGCGCAGGCCAACCCATGGCCGTTGGTGGGCTTGAAGCTGGTGGGGCAGCCGGCGCTGACCTGGGTACTGGCGTTCAAGGTGTTCAGCCTGCCGACCATGTGGGCGGCTTCGGCGGTGCTGCTGGCGGCACTGCCGACCGGGACCGGGCCGTTCATGCTGGCGGAGTATTACAACCGTGAGGCGGGGTTGATATCGCGCACGATCCTGTTGTCGACCGTGGCTTCGCTGCTGACCTTGACCGGGTTGTTGTACCTGCTGGGTTATGCGGGGTAGCCGAAGGCCCTGTCGCCGCGGTTAGTCGCCACGACAAGCCAGCTCCCAGTAACTGTGGGGGTGGTGGGCTGCAAAGCAGCTCCAAACGGGAACACCACCGTCTTGCGGAACTGCGCGGTACCTGTGGGAGCTGGCTTGCCGGCGATGGGCTGCAAAGCAGCCCCGGCAATCTCAAGCCTCGCTCATCTCTTCCAGGCGACGCGGCATCGGCTCGGCCGCCATACGCCCGGCCAACCCCACCCGCATGTCATTGCCACTCGGCTGCTGATAGAGGCTCAAGCCAAACTCCGGCAGCACCGCCAGCAGGTAGTCGAAGATATCCCCCTGAATCCGCTCATAGTCCGCCCACACCGTGGTGGTGGTGAAGCAGTAGATCTCCAGCGGCACGCCTTCGGCGGTGGTCTGCATCTGCCGTACCATGCAGGTCATGTTCGGGTGAATGTTGGGGTGGTTCTTCAGGTAGGCCAGGGCGAACGCGCGGAAGGTGCCGATATTGGTCAGCTTGCGGCGGTTGGCCGACAGCTCGGCCACCGGCCCCAGCGCCTCGTTCCAGTTCTGCAGCTCCTGGCGCTTGCCGGCCAGGTAGTCGCCAAGCAGCTGTATCTGGCTCAGACGCTGCTCCTCTTCGCGGGTAAGGAAGCGCACGCCGGCGGCATCGATGAACAGGCTGCGCTTGATCCGCCGGCCGCCGGACTGCTGCATGCCGCGGTAGTTGCGGAACGACTCGCTCATCAGGCGCCAGGTGGGGATAGAGACGATGGTCTTGTCGAAGTTCTGCACCTTCACCGTGTGCAAGGTGATATCCACCACATCGCCATCGGCACCCACCTGCGGCATTTCGATCCAGTCACCCACATGCAGCATGTCGTTGCTGGTCAACTGCACGCTGGCGACGAACGACAGCAGCGTGTCCTTGTACACCAACAGCAGTACCGCCGACATGGCGCCCAGGCCAGACAGCAGCAACAGCGGCGAACGGTCGATCAGGGTGGCGACGATGACGATGGAGGCGAAGATCCACAGCATCATCTTGGCCAGCTGCACGTAGCCCTTGATGGAGCGGGTGCGGGCATGTTCGGTGCGGGCATAGATGTCGAGCAGGGCATCCAGCAGGCACGACAGCGCCATGGTCATGAACAGCAGGGTAAAGGCCAGGGCGACATTGCCGAGGAAGTGCTGAGCGGTGTCGGACAGCTCCGGCACCAGCTTCAGGCCAAATTGCAGCACCAGCGACGGTGTGGTCTGGGCCAAGCGGTGGAAGACCTTGTTGTGGCGCAGGTCGTCCAGCCACTTCAACGCCTGTTGGCGGGCCAGCAAGCGGGCGCCGTGCAGCATCAGGAAGCGTGCCAGGCGGCCGATGACAAGGGAAATCAGCAGCAGCACCGCCAGACCGATGGCAGCGTGCAGCATGGGATGTTGGTCGAGGGTGCCCCACAGGTCGAGGGAGTCACGCCAGATTCTTTGGATATCCATGGGTTTGCGTACAGTCTTGTTGCGAAACGAAGCGCCATTAGAGCGCGGATGGCGACAAAGTTGCCAAAAGAAATTCGGCTAAGGCTGCAGAAAACGTTACCCTATGCAACTGAATTTCCCGCACTTGCCTGAGGTTACCTCCGTGTTCTCCCAATTCGCCCTGCATGAACGCCTGCTTAAAGCCGTGGCCGAGCTTAAATTCGTCGAGCCTACCCCGGTGCAGGCCGCGGCCATCCCCTTGGCCCTGCAAGGGCGTGACCTGCGCGTGACCGCACAGACCGGCAGCGGCAAGACCGCGGCCTTCGTGCTGCCCATGCTCAACCGCCTGGTCGACCTCAGCGGCCCTCGCGTCGAGATCCGCGCGCTGATCCTGCTGCCGACCCGTGAGCTGGCCCAGCAGACCCTCAAGCAAGTGCAGCTGTTCTCGCAGTTCACCTACATCAAGTCGGGCCTGGTGACCGGCGGCGAAGACTTCAAGGAACAGGCCGCCATGCTGCGCAAGGTGCCGGACGTGCTGATCGGCACCCCGGGCCGCCTGCTCGAGCAGCTCAATGCCGGCAACCTCGACCTGTCCCATGTGAAGGTGCTGATCCTCGACGAAGCCGACCGCATGCTCGACATGGGCTTTGCCGAAGACATGGAGCGCCTGTGCAAGGAGTGCGAGAACCGCGAGCAAACCCTGCTGTTCTCGGCCACCACCGGTGGCGCGGCCCTGCGCGACATCATCGGCAAGGTGCTGAAAGACCCTGAACACCTGATGCTCAACAGCGTTTCGCAGCTGGCCGAAGGTACCCGCCAGCAGGTCATCACCGCTGACCACGACCAGCACAAAGAGCAGATCGTTCAATGGTTGCTGGCCAACGAGACGTTCGACAAGGCCATCATCTTCACCAACACCCGCGTCATGGCTGACCGTATCTACGGCCACCTGGTCGCCAAGGACGTGAAAGCGTTCGTGCTGCATGGCGAAAAGGACCAGAAAGACCGCAAGCTGGCCATCGAGCGCTTCAAGCAGGGCGGCTCCAAGGTACTGGTGGCCACCGATGTGGCGGCCCGTGGCCTGGACATCGATGGCCTGGACCTGGTCATCAACTTCGACATGCCGCGCAGCGGTGACGAGTACGTACACCGCATTGGCCGTACCGGCCGGGCCGGTGGCGAAGGCCTGGCGATCTCGCTGATCACCCACAACGACTGGAACCTGATGTCCAGCATCGAACGCTACCTCAAGCAGCAGTTCGAGCGCCGGGTGATCAAGGAAGTGAAGGGCACCTACAGCGGGCCGAAGAAGGTCAAGGCATCGGGCAAGGCTGTCGGTAGCAAAAAGAAAAAGGTCGACAAGAAGTCGGGTGACAAGAAGGCTGCTGCCAAGCGCAAGCCTACCGCCAAGCCGAAGGCCAACGCCCCGCTGGCGAGTGCGGATGGCCTGGCGCCGTTGAAGAAGCGCAGGACTGCCGCCGAGTAATCGGCCGGTACTAGCCCTGTGGCCGGCTTGCCGGCGACAGGGCTGTCAACAAACCTTCAATCAGCCTTTTTCTCCGCCTCTTTCAGTTCCTTGACCCGCTGGTCGATCAGCTGGCACTTGTCGGGCAAGTCCTTGCTCGCCGTCCCCAACTCCATTCCCTGAAGCTCGTCATTGATCTCCTTGGCCTTTTGCGGGTTCTGCTCGGTCAACCGAGAAACCAAGCCGGCCAGCTCTTCACGTTTTTGCGTTGCCTCCTCCGGTGTACAGGCCCAGGCGGGCAGGGCGCTGAACAGTAGAGTGGCGCAGGCGATAGGCAGCAGCGGTTTCATCCTTATACCTCCGGCGGGGGTGATGAGCGGTGGAGACGCGCCTACGGCAGTTGGTTCAGTGCCTTCGACCGGCGGCTATACCCCTGGGTATATTTACCGCAGTCATCCTCGGCTCTAGTTTGAAGCCACAAACATGACAACCGAGGAACAGACCCATGGATCGATTGAAAGGCAAAGTGGCGCTGATAACCGGCGGCGCAGGCGGGTGCGGCCTGGCCGCTTCGCAGCTGTTCGCCGCCGAGGCGCCAAGGTGGTGATCCTCGACTTGCCGACCAGCCAGGGTGAAACGGTGGCGGCAGGTATCAATGCCGACGGCGGTCAGGCGCTGTTCGTCGCTGCCGATGTGTCCCAGGCCGACCAGGTGCACCGAGCGGTAAGCCAGGCCCAGGCACACTTTGGCCCGATCACCGTGCTGATGAACCACGCCGGCATCATCGCAGCCGGCCCGTTCCTGGAAACCAGCGAAGCCGACTGGGACCGGTTGATGAGCGTCAACGTGAAAAGCATGTTCCTGGTCACCAAGGCCGTATTGCCGGGCATGCTCGCCGCCGGCGGCGGCAGCGTGATCTGCACTTCGTCGATTTCGGCAGTGGTCGGCACACCGATGGAGGTGCTGTATTGCACCACCAAAGGCGCCTGCCACATGTTCGCCCGCGCCTTGGCCGTGGAGTACCGCGACCAGAACATCCGCAGCAATGCCATCTGCCCAGGCTTTATCGGCACCACCCATGGCCGCCGCGAACTCGACCTGCTGCGCGGTTATGGTGTCGACGCCTCTGACGAGGCGATCAAGACCATGCAGGGGCGCCTGTGCGATCCGAGCGAAGTGGCCAACGCCGCCTTGTTTCTGGCCAGCGACGAGTCCAGTTTCGTCAGCGGCTCGCACCTGTTTGTCGACAACGCCTACACCGCCATGTGATGCCCGGCCGGCACTGTGCTGCCGGTTTTCAACAAGAGGCCCGGCCCTCGACATGGCGCTCAAGAGCGGGGTCGATTTCGACATGAGCTGCGCCTACCTGTTTCGCTTCAACCAGCCCGCATTGCTGGTTCATGACGGCTACCACAAGCGCGTGGCCGAACGGACGCTCAAGGCTTACCTGCGTGGCGGTTACCTGCTGGACCCGTTCTACGTCGCCTGCACCAACAACCACCCGGCCGGTTTGTGGCGCATGAGCGAGCTGGCCCCGGACAGCTTCTTTGCCTCGGGCTTTTCCATTTCTCACGACATCCATCCCTGCGTCTCCTCGCACCATGGCAGCCTGATCGAGGAGATCGGTTTCATCGTGCCGGTAAGGCCGCGAACCGCCTTGGTCTACTCGCTGATGCGTGGCCTGGACAAGGGCGCCTTCGAGGCCGCAGAAGCGCAACGGCTGGCTGCATTGACGCCGGTGATCGAAGCCATATTCAGCCAGCACCTGCGCCTGGCCCATGCCGATGAGCTGGCCGACCCGCAGGATTCGGACAGCCAGCTGGAGGATGCCTTCGTCGATATTCTCCAGGGCCACCTGACTGAAACCCAACGGCATGTGGCCAAGCTGATTCTGCAGGGCCACAGCAGCCAGTCTATCTCCCGTGTACTGGGGATTTCGGAGGGCACGGTGAAGGTGCACCGCCACAATATCTGGCAGCGGCTGGGCATCGCCGGGAATGCGGAGCTGCTCCGGTTGTTCATCAACTATCTGGTCAAGCAGTAAGCGGAGCCGTGCCAACCGGCTGGTCGGGCTGCTTACGCTCCAGGCTGTAGTCCTTTTCCCAAAGCCTCCTGAAGCTATTGAATGGCGAGCGGTCGCCCTCTAGCCTTGAGCTGAATCAGGAGGTATCGTATGTACAGATGTAAATACGGAGCGGCCCATGTTCTTTGAGTGGGACGATGCCAAGAACCATATCAACATCCGCAAGCATGGAATCGACTTCAGCGATGTTCCGGAGATGTTCAATCACCCGATGCTGATACGCCGCGATGACAATCCCGGCCTTGGCGAGGAACGCTGGGTCTGCCTGGGCTGGCTGAAGTGCTTGATAGGCGTAGTCGTGTATACGGAGAGGCGTGGTGATGTCATTCGAATCATTTCTGCGCGTAAAGCCACCAGGTGGGAGGCCACTCACTATGACCAAAACATCGAAAACTGACTGGAGCCGCTTGGCTCGGCAGGACGACCAGGCTATTGATACCTCGGATATCCCTGAGCTGAATGACAATTTTTTTCGGGAGGCCGAGCTGCGAGTTCCAGCCAAGCAGACGGTGACCATTCGCCTGGATACTGATGTCCTCGCCTGGTTCAAAGAGCAGGGGGGCGGCTACCAGACCCGGATCAATCAGTTGCTGCGCCAGTATATGCAAGCCCAGCAGAAGCTACGCTGAGTATTGCTGCCAGCGCCAAACCGGCTGGTATCGTCGGCCTCAAGTGCGTGAGTCATGGCAGCGGGACAGATACGTAGTCGCGCTTTTTTGGAACACCGCTCCTACTGGTGGGTCCCACCCTGTGTACCCCTTCCGTCCACTGCAGGAGCATGAGCCATGAGCATCGCCTACGACTGGGACCTGATCGAACGCTTGCTGCACGAGGTGCAGAACGGCGCCGGTCACAGCTTCACGCCACGCCCCTATGCCGAGCAGCACGCTGCGGCGCTGGCCGCCAAGGGCGAGCCGGTGGGTGATCTGGACCACCTGAAAACCCGCGCCTGCGAGTATGAAAAATTGCTGTTCAAGCGCGGCTTCATCGCAAGCCGGCCTGAAGAAGACGGTGGCAATGGCGAGAATTTCGTGCTGACCGAGCGCGGTTCGCGCTTGATGAGCCTGATCGACAGCAGCATCCCCGGCTTCGAGCACCCGCGCCAGGTGCTGGACGAGCAGGCAGATGCGCTGGATGAAAGTACCTTCGAGCACGTGTCGGCAAAAGCGCAGATTGCTTGAGGTCGTTTTGAGGCTGGCAAGGCTGGCCCGGGAAACCCGATAATCGGTAGTTCCTGAATGCTGCCGAGCCTTTTGCCCATGCCCACCATCAGCTCGAAGGCCCGCTCATGAGCGCGGTCCGCAAGAACCCTGACGCCTTCGCCTTTCAGGTGATGCTCGGACTGTGCCTGATCTGGGGCTGCCAGCAGGTACTGATCAAGACCGCCGCCGTGGACATCGCCCCGGTGATGCAGGCGGCATTGCGTAATGGCATTGCCGCCGTGCTGGTCGGCCTGCTGGTGTGCTGGCGAGGTGGTTGGGGGCAGGTCGGCAGCACCTGGCGTGCAGGGTTGCTGGCGGGCGGGCTGTTCGGCGTAGAGTTTCTGTTCATCGCCGAGGGCCTGAAGCTGACCTCGGCGGCGCACATGTCGGTGTTCCTCTATACCGCCCCGGTGTTCACCGCATTGGGCCTGCATTTCCGGCTGCCTAGCGAACGTCTGCGGCTGCTGCAGTGGTTGGGAATCTTGTTGGCGTTCGGTGGCATTGCCATGGCGTTTGCCGGTGGCATGTCGTTCGAGGACATGGATGGCCGCACCTTGCTGGGTGATGCCTTTGGCGTGATCGCCGGCCTGGCCTGGGGCGCCACCACGGTAGTGGTGCGCTGCTCACGCTTGTCTGAAGCACCGGCGACCCTGACCCTGTTCTATCAGCTGGGGGTCGGTTTTGTCGGGCTGCTGCTGATTGCACTGCTCAGCGGGCAGATCGGTGAGGTGTCGCTGACACCGCTGGCGATGGGTAGCGTGCTGTTCCAGGGCATCGTGGTGTCGTTCGTCAGCTACCTGACCTGGTTCTGGTTGCTGCGCAAGTACCTGGCGTCCAACCTGGCGGTGTTTTCCTTCATCACCCCGCTGTTCGGGGTGACCTTTGGCGTGTTGCTGCTGGATGAGCCGCTCAGCGCCAACTTTGTAATCGGGGCGCTGATGGTGTTGCTGGGCGTGGTCCTGGTAAGTGCCGAGCCCTGGGTGAAGCGGCATTTGCGGCGGTTCGTGGGGTGATGCATCGCCTGTACCGCCGCGAAGAGGTCGGTACAGGCAACCCGATTCAGGATGCAACCTTGCTGGGGCAGGCGCATGCGGCCTTGCTGCTGCCGGCCAATTGCACCAGCCCCCCGGCCACCGCCAGGCCACCTGCCGCTATCATCAGCGCCGGCTGCAGCCCACCGCTGTAATGGCTGCTGACCGCTGCCAGCAACGGCCCGCTCAACTGCCCCAGGGCAAAGCACGCCGTGAGCAAACCGGCATTGCGCTGTGTTGCATGCGGCGCCAGTTCCCGCGAACGCTGCATCACCAGCTGCATGCACGCCAGGAACGGGCCGCCACACAGCACCACACCCAACGCCAGCCCGACACCCCCGCCCACCAGGCAGGCCAGCACACCCAACCCTTGCAGCCACAGGGTGGCGGTCAGCCAGGTCGAGGTAGGACCGCTGCGGCGCAAGCTCACCAGCAGCACACCAAGCGCCGCTGCCAGGCCAAATGCCGGCCAGAACAGATCAGCCAGCCACTGCCCGCGCAACTGCTGGTTGGCCATCTGCGAAAGGAACGTGGCCGGCAGGATGTAGCCCACCCCGTACAGCGCATACACCAGCCCCAACCGGCCGATACCGACACTGCGGGTCGGGCCCTGATGCGCAGGCGTCAGCACAGGCGCCGCTTGCAGCGCCCGGGGCAGCCAAGGCCGGACTGCCAGCAGCATCACCAGCGCCGCCACGGCATAGATCAGCCACAGCGCCGCCGAGCCCAGCCCCAGCAGGTGCGCAACCAGCGCCAGCAGCCCGGTCAAGGCAATGCCCAGGCCGGGTCCGGCGAAGACCAGGGCGCCCAGGCGCTGGCGGTTATTGGCATTGGCCACCTGCTGGCTGAGGCTGGTGATCATCACCAACACCCAGGCACTCGCCACGCCGGTGCCAAAGCGCAGCAACAGGTGGCTCCAGAACCCGTCTGCCGCCCATGAAGCCAGCGTCAGCACCACGCACAGCCACAGCCCGCCATGCAGGCGCAGGCGCACCTGGCCGGGCGAGCGGGCGAACATGGCGTCTACCGCCCCCACGAAGTAGCCCAGGTAGTTGGCGGCCGCCACCAGCCCCGCGACCGTCAGGTCGAACTGGCCTTCGGCGATCAGTTGCGGCAATTGCGGGGTAAGGGCAAAACGGCCGATACCCATGGCCATCATCAGCGCAACGGCGCTGGCCAGCAGTTGAGTGAGGGGTGACATGACGAGTCTCCTGCGCGGATGTAAGCGATGGTTGGCAGGTTAGGGCTGTTTCTTTTTCAATAAAATTGAATAATGGTGAGTAAGTTGTTCTGTTTTGGAGAATGCTGTGGAATTCAGCCAGCTGCGTATCTTCCAGGCCGTGGCCGAAGAGGGTTCTGTTACACGTGCCGCCGAGCGCTTGCATCGTGTGCCGTCAAACCTGTCGACGCGGTTGCGCCAACTCGAGGAGCAGTTGGGCGTCGAGCTGTTCCTGCGCGAACGCCAGCGCCTGCAGCTGTCGCCAGCCGGCAAGGTGTTGCTGGACTATGCCAACCGTCTGTCGGCGTTGCGCGACGAGACGCTGGCTGCCGTGCGGGGTGGCCAGCCGGCCGGCGATTTTGTGCTGGGTACCATGTACAGCACGGCCGCGACCCATTTGCCGGGGTTGCTGGCGCGTTACCACCAGGCCTACCCGGCGGTAAACCTGCAGGTGCGTGCAGCGCCCAGTGGCGAGTTGCTGGAAGGCTTGCTCAACCATACCCTGGACGCTGCCCTGATCGACGGCCCGCCCAGCCTGGCCGGGCTGGATGGCGTGCCGCTGTGCGATGAACAACTGGTACTGATCACCAGCCCCGAGCACCCGGCCGTGCATACCGCCAAGGATGTGGCGGGCAAGGCGGTGTTCACGTTCCGTCAGGGCTGCTCGTACCGCATGCGCCTTGAAGCCTGGTATGCCCATGCCCATACCCCGATGGGCCGGGTGATGGAGATCGAGTCGTACCAGAGCATGCTGGCCTGTGTGATCGCGGGCGCGGGCGTGGCGATGATGGCCCGTTCGATGCTCGACAGCCTGCCTGGGCGTGACCGGGTTAGCGTGTATCCGCTGCAGGCGCCGTTCGATCAGGCCGTCACCTGGCTGATGTGGCGGCAGGGCATGCGTGGGGCAAATTTGCAGGCGTGGATCCACCTGCAACAAAGCGAAACGATTAACCAGTCGTCGGAATGCACCGTTACGCCTTGATCCACGTCAAAATGGCCCGTATCTGTAATACCAGAGGCATGCGTTCTACAGGACATCAGGCTATGATCTGTATGAAACATCGCAGGATTGATTTACCGTGAGGCTGACCCGTCAAGGGGGCAATATGAATAGACCACTGTCAAACTGGCTCCACGACCTGGCGGTCGCCCTGGGGCTGATTCCACCACCCTTGCAGCCGGTGCCGATCCCGACTGATGAAGAGCAGCGCAAGCGCCAACCGCGTCGTCGCTGATACAAGCAAAGGCCGTTGCACCTGGGTGGGTGCAACGGCCTTTCTGTTTCTGTCAGTCGTGTGATGCCTGCCGGGCGGGTTTTATCAGGCCAGCTTTACCGCCGCCACTGATTTGCGCGAAGCCAGGCTCACCACCACAAAGCTCACCAGGCCGATCGCCAGGCTGTAGTAGATCGGCGTATTGGCCTCCAGCCCGTCCTTGAACATGAACAGCAGCGCGGTGGCAAAGCCCAGCGACATGCTGGCGATGGCGCCCGCTGTGGTCGCACGTTTCCAGAAGATGGCCCCGATCAGCGGGATCAGCATCCCGCCGACCAGCAGGTTGTAGGCCAGGGTCAGGGCGTTGATCACATCGTTCACCATCAGCGCGATACCCAGCACCACCAGCCCGGTGAGCAGGGTGAACAGGCGGCTCATGCCCAGGCTCGACTGCTTGCCACCGCGCAGCTTGGGCAGCAAGTCTTCGGTGACTGTGGTGGATGCAGCCAGCAGGCCGGCGCTGGCAGTGGACATCATGGCGGCCAGGGCCGCCGCCATCAGCAGGCCGCGGATACCATCGGGCAGCGTGCTCTTGATCATCTCGGCAAAGGCATTGTTCGGGTTGGCCAGGTCGGGCAGCAGCACGTGCGCGGCCATGCCGATCGCGGCGCAGGCCAGGCCATACACCACGCAGTAGACACCGGCGATGGTACCCGCACGCTGGCAGACCTTCTCGTCTCGGGCGGTGAACACCCGCTGCCAGATGTCCTGGCCGATGAGGATGCCGAAGAAGTAGATCAGGAAGTAGGTGATGATGGTGTCCCAGCCAATGCTGGTCAGCTGGAAGCTGGCCGCCGGCAGCTTGGCCACGAGTGTGTCCCAGCCCCCGGCCTTGTACAGGCACACCGGCAGCAGGATGAACATCAGGCCGACGGTCTTGATCACGAACTGGACGATGTCGGTCAGGGTCAGCGACCACATGCCGCCAATGGTCGAATACAGCACCACCACACCGCCACCGAGCAGCAGCGACGCCCAGAACGGCAGGTCCAGCAGCACCTGCAGCACGGTGGCCATGGCCAAGGTCGAGGTCACGCCGATCATCAGGGCATAAGCCAGCATGATCACCGCACTGGCCTGGCGAGCGGTCGGGTTGTAGCGCTGCTCCAGCACCTGGGTCACGGTGAAGATGCGCAGGCGCAGCAGCGGTTTGGCGAGGAACAGGTTGATGGCGATGATGCCCAGGCCCAGCGCTGCGCACAGCCAGAACCCGGAGATGCCATGGACATAGCCCAGGCGCACGGTGCCGACGGTGGACGCGCCACCCAGCACGGTGGTGGCCATGGTACCCATGTACAGGACCGGGCCGAGGTTGCGCCCGGCCACCAGATAGTCTTCATGGGTTTTCGCACGCCGCATGCCATACCAGCCAAGCCCGAGCATGCCGGCGGTGTAGATCATTACAACAATGATGTCCAAGGCCATTGGGGGTCTCCCGATTATCTTTATTATGGCGAGATCGACCACACGGGCGTTTGCACGGCGCCCGGCGGTCTGGTTTTGTGTTGGCGGGCCTCAGTGGCCCTCCCATATGGCTCCTGCCGGGGTAAAGCGGGACTAGCGACGCACCACGCCCGGCAGTACGCAGAGCATTTCGAACAGCAAGTTGGCACCGAGCAGCGAGGTGTTGCCGGTGGTGTCGTAAGGCGGGGAGACTTCGACAAGGTCACAGCCGATCAGGTCCAGGCCGTGGCAGCCGCGAATGATCTCCATCGCCTGGATGGTGGTCAAGCCGCCGATTTCCGGCGTGCCGGTGCCAGGCGCCCAGGCCGGGTCGATGCCGTCGATGTCGAACGACAGGTATACCGGGCCACCGCCGACTTTTTCCCGCACTTCGGCCATCAATGGCTCCAGCGACTTGTGCCAGCATTCTTCGGCCTGGACCACGCGGAAGCCCTGGCGGCGGCTCCAGTTGAAGTCGTCGGCGGTGTAGCCTTGGGCGCGCAGGCCGATCTGCACCACGCGGTCGCAATCGAGCAGGCCTTCTTCGACGGCGCGGCGGAAGGTGGTGCCGTGGGCGATTTTCTCGCCGAACATGTGGTCGTTGACGTCGGCGTGGGCGTCGATGTGCACCAGGCCGATCTTGCCGTGCTTCTTGTGCAGGGCACGCAGGATCGGCAGGGTGATGGTGTGGTCGCCGCCCAGGGTCATCGGGATCACATTGTGCTCGACGATCTCGTCGTACGCTTCTTCGATGATGCGCACGGCGTCCAGCAGGTTGAAGGTGTTGATCGCCACGTCACCGATGTCGGCGACCGACAGCGAGTCGAACGGCGCGGCACCGGTGGCCATGTTGTACGGGCGGATCATCACCGATTCGGCGCGGATCTGGCGCGGGCCGAAGCGGGTGCCGGAGCGCAGCGAGGTACCGATATCCAGCGGGACGCCGATGAAGGCAGCGTCCAGGCCCTCGGCGCTTTGCAGGTGGGGAAGGCGAAGCATGGTGGCGATGCCGCCGAAACGCGGCATTTCGTTGCCGCCCAGTGGTTGGTGGAGAGTCTTGTCCACAGTGGGCCTCATCAGTCGGTCGATTGTTGTGTTTGTTCGAACCTGTGCCGCCGCGCGCCTTTCAAGTGTGATCGTGCCGGCGGGCAGGGACATTTCGGCCGAGTTTGCGCAAGGTAGTGCGCGGGAAGAATCGCTACCGGCAAATACTTAGTTCAGGAATTTCTAAACTAATCGTTGGCAGAGCGGTTAGACTGCGCGCAAATGACACTGCGGAACCGCTACACCATGGCCTCGACCCTGCCTGACCTGAAACTGCTGCGCATCTTCATCAGCGTGGTGCGCCATCAGGGCTTTGCCAACGCCCAGCGCGATCTCAACCTGTCGACCTCGGCCATCAGCACCTACATGAGCCAGCTCGAAGGCGCCCTGGGGATCGTGCTGTGCCACCGCGGGCGTGGCGGTTTCAGCCTGACCAGCAAAGGCGAGCTATTCCATCAGGAAACCCTGCGCCTGCTCGCCGAGCTGGACGGGTTCGAGCAGTACGCCGCAGCGCTCAAGGGCGAATTGCGTGGCACCCTCAACCTGGGGGTGATCGACTCCACCGTTGGCGACAGTGCCTTGCCGCTGGCTGAAGCCATCGGTGCCTACAGTCAGGAGCACCCGGCGGTGCACCTGCACCTGTCGGTGTCCAGCCCCTACGAGTTGCAGCTGGGCGTACAGGACAACCGCCTGGACCTGGCCATTGGCGCGTTTTCCTCGCGCATGAGCGGGCTGCTGTATCAACCGCTGTACCGCGAGCAGCACTGGCTGTACTGCAGTAGCCGACACACGCTGTTTGCCGAGCGGCGCATCCCCGAGCAGGTGGTGACCCAGCAGCGGATGGTCGGGCGCGGCTACTGGAGCCAGGCCGAGCTGGCCCGGCACGGCTTCAAGCACAGCGCGGCAACGGTAGAGAGCATGGAGGCGCAGTTGATCCTGATCCTCTCCGGCGCCTATATCGGCTACCTGCCCGAGCACTACGCCCAGGCCTGGGTCGACAAGGGCGACTTGCGCGTGCTGTCGCCATCCACTTTCGGCTATCAGGCACCGTTCTCGCTGATCATTCGCCGGGGACGCAGCCGCGAACCGCTGATCCAGACCTTCCGCGACCTGCTGAAAAGCCAGCTGAATGTGGGCTGAGCGGCGACGCCTGCGTGCATTCCGTCGGGCGGTGTTAAATTCTGGCAAAAGCCGACCGCTAACCTGATAGCGCTCTGCTAAACATCAACGTGCGCTGATGATTTCCCCTTATTTCATCCTGCAAGGATCGCCGAAGATGCGCATGAATCTGCCCGTCAACGAGCACGAAAGAACCTTCTCCAGCGACCAACGCCTGATCTCCACCACGGACCTCAACAGCCGCATCACCTACTGCAACGATGCCTTCGTGGCGATCAGCGGGTTCACCTACGAGGAGCTGGTCGGCCAACCGCACAACCTGGTGCGCCACCCGGACATGCCAGCGGCGGTGTTCGGCCATATGTGGGAGACCATCAAGCAGGGCAAGCCGTGGATGGGGGTGGTCAAGAACCGGGCAAAGAACGGTGATTACTACTGGGTCAGCGCCTATGTCACGGCGATTTACGAGCAGGGCCGCATCAGTGGCTACGAGTCGGTGCGCTCCGTACCCACACGCGAACAGATCCACCGCGCCGAAGCCTTGTATGCGCGTCTGCGCGACGGTCGCCCAGCGGTGTCGTGGGCGGCTCGCCTGGGGCATGGCCTGGCCCACGGCTGGCCATTGATCGGTGCCGGGCTGCTGTCGGCGGCAGGCTACCTGTGGTTGCCGGCCTACGCGGCGCTCGGCGTGCTCATGGCCAGCTTGCTGCTGGCCTGGTACCTGGTCGAGCATCGGCAAAACCAGGCCATTCGCCGCACGTTGGCCGAGCACCCCAAGGCGTTCACCAGCCCGCTGGTGGCGCTTACCTACAGTGACAACCCGGGCCTGCAAGGCCAGCTCGACCTGGCCATCATCAGCGAAGAAGCCCGCCTGCAAACGGCGCTGACACGTCTGGTGGACGCCGGCGTCGGGGTGAAGTCGCGGGCGGCGCAATCGTCCGAGCTGTCGGATGCCCAGGCGCAGATGCTCGACCGCCAGCGCAGCGAGACCGACCAGTCCGCCACGGCCATTGCGCAGATGGCGGCGACCATCCAGCAGGTCACCCACAACGTGCAGAGTACGGCGCATGCTGCCGGTGATGCCGACCAGCTGGCGCAGCAGGGCAGCGAACTGGCGTTGAAGAGCCTGCAAGCGATGGGCAGCATGAGCGATGCGGTCAGTGACATCGGCCAGGCGGTGAATGCCCTGGCCGAACAGACTCAGTCGATTGGCAGCGTGGTCGATGTGATCACCTCGATTGCCGAACAGACCAACCTGCTGGCGCTCAACGCCGCCATTGAAGCCGCGCGGGCCGGTGAACAAGGGCGTGGGTTTGCCGTGGTGGCTGACGAGGTGCGTTCGCTGGCCCAGCGCACCCGCGCCTCGACCCAGGAAATCCACCAGATCATCGCTTCATTACGCGCTGGCGCAGAGCGGGCGGTGAGTACTGCCAACCGCGGCGAGCAGATCTCGCGGGACAGTGTGCACAGCGTCGAGGCGGTGCAGGGGGCATTGAGCGGGATTGCCCAGGCGGTCAGCCGCATCACCGGCATGAGCCAGCAGATGGCGACGGCGTCGGAGCAACAGACCCATGTGGCGGAGGACATAAACCAGCAGATCGTGCGCATCGCCCAGCTGTGTGATCAGAGTGCGGGGCAGGCCAGGCAGGGGGCTGAAATCAGCCAGGACCTGGAGCGCATGGCGGAGTACCTGCATAGCCTGGCGGAGCGGTTCAGCCGTTGAAATAGCGGCGGGGCTGCTCTGCAGCCCTTTCACCGGCAAGCCAGCTCCCACAGGGACCGCGGCTTGAAGGCTGCGGGGTCCCTGTGGGAGCTGGCTTGCCGGCGAAAGGCCCGCAAAGCGGGGCCCGGTTCTGTGGCAAACTGTTCCCGTAAAAGGAGAACCCAATGCCCAGACCCCGCTGCGGGCGCTGTCAGCGCCCGCTCGACCACTGCCTCTGCCCGCTGATCCCCGCGCTCGACAGCCGCACCCGCGTCATCCTGCTGCAGCATCCCAGTGAAACCGCCCATGCACTGAACACTGCGCGCCTGGCTGCCCTTGGCCTGAACAATGCCGAGCTGCGGATCGGGGAAGTGTTCGATGACCTGGGTGAATTGCTGGCAACACCGGGTTACCGACCGGCCCTGCTGTTTCCGGGTGATGATGCTCAGGTGCTGAGGGGCTATGGCAAGGAAGATAACGAGCCGTTGCTGCTTATCGTGCCAGACGGCACCTGGCGCAAGGCGCGCAAGCTGCTGTACCTGAACCCGATACTGGAGGCCTTGCCACGGGTGACGCTGGGCGACGTGGCCCCTTCACGCTATCGCCTGCGCAAGGCGCCGGAAGCGGGCGCGCTGTCGACTATCGAGGCGGTGGCAGGAGCACTGAATACGCTGGAGCAACCGGCCTGCTTTGATGCACTGCTGGCACCGTTCGAGGCGTTGATCGAAGGGCAGATCAGGGCCATGGGTGTTGAGACATTCCAGCGCAACCATAACACCGAGCATGGCACCGAGTGAGGGCAGGGGGCCGCAAAGTGGCCCCGCGATCTAAATCCGATCAGCGCATCTCAGGCAGACGCGCCTCGGTGCGTACCTCGGAGGTAGCCAGCGCCTCTGGCGGCAGCGAGATGCGCTGCTTGCTCAGCAGCTCGCCCATGGTCGCCAGTACGCGGTAGCGCGAAAACTCTTCGGTATAACGCACTTCGGTGTAGCGCCGGTCGGCGTTGTACAGCTCGTTCTCACTGTCCAGCACGTCCAGCAGGGTACGCTGGCCCAGGCCGAACTGGTCCTGGTAGGCGGCACGCACGCGCTTGGTGGTCTCGGCGTATTCACGCGCGGTCGGCAACTGCTTGGTTGCGTTATTCATGGCGTTCCACGCCAGGCTCAGGTTCTCGGTCAGCTCGCGCAGGGCGTTGTTGCGGATGTCCAGGGCCTGGTTGATCTTGTGCGCGTCGGACTGCAGGCGCGCCTTGTCGCTGCCGCCACGGAACAGGTTGTAGTTCATCTCTACGCCGGCTTGCCAGTCGTTGTTGTTGTGGCCTTTCTCGCCGCCAGTGTTGTTATTGGCACCCGTGGCCAGAATGGCGTCGAAGCGTGGGTAGAAGGTCGACTTGGCGACTTCGTACTGCTGCTCGGCGGCATTCACGTCAGCCTGGGCAGACTTGATGTACGGGTTGTTCTGGCGCATGCCCTCGCGGGCTTCTTCGAGGTTGCCAGGCATTTGCACCTTGATCGACACCGGGTCTTCCAGTTCGTCAGGCATGCGGCCGACCACGCTGAAGAAGTTGGCCTCGGCGTCGGCCAGGTCGACTTCTGCGGTGTCCAGGTTGTTTTCCGCCAGGGCGCGACGTGCGCGGGACTGGTCGAGGTCGGCGGTGCTGCCGACGCCACGCTCGTTGCGCAGGCCGATCTGGTCGTTGACGCGCAGGTGGGCTTGCAGGTTGTTGCGGGCCAGGGTCACCAGCTCGCGGCGCTTGAGCACTTCGAGGTAGACCTCGGTGGCGCGCAGTGCGACGTCCTGGGCCACTGCCTGGGTGTAATAAGCGCGGGATGTGGACACCGCCTCGGTGCGACCGACTTCGCTCGAGGTATTGAAACCATCGAAAATCATCTGCCGCAGGCGCAGCTCGGACTGCGTGTAGCTGAGGGTCTCTTTGTTATGGTTGCCCTGGGCGCGGGTGGTGGCGTTGTCGGAACGCTGGCGACCATAGCCCGCGACCAGGTCCACGGAAGGGTAGTAGCCACCACGCGCAAACTTCACATCCTCATCGGCCGACAGCTTGCTGTTGCGGTTGGAGCTGACTTGCGGGTGGTAGTCCACGGCGCTTTGGACGGCCTCGGTGATCGACATCGCCTGTACGTTGGCACTTGCCAGGGCCAACAGTAATGCACTGGTGATGGGGTTCAAAACGCGCATGGTACATCTCCCTGATCTGGAATTTATCCTGCTGCTCGCCAAAAAAATGACGATAAAAAGAATGCGTATAGTGTTGCAGGTTTTTAACAACACAGCTAAGTACATTCAACGCGATAGATAAGAAGATTTACTCATATCAAACTGCCATGTAAGACTTTTATTGTCTATCATCGCTCCGTTCACGGGGCTGCAAATGCAACCGTCAAGTGCCATGGAAACCAATGGATTCAAAGGTCTGAGGCGGTTCCAGAACTAATTCGGATAAAGAGGAGGGCGTTTAGGCGAAAGTGATATTTGGCGACAAAATATTGTCACTTTCGATTCGGCAGGGTTTTCTGCTTGAGGATATACAGGCTGACCAGCACAGCACTGGTCAACATGAACAGGCGCGCCCAGAACAGCGGCACCAGGTAACACGACAGGCCAATGCTGGCCCACATCAGGCCGATGGCGTAGACCTTGCCCTTGAGGGGGATGCCCTCGCCACTGAGGTAGTCGCGAATCCACGGCCCGAGCTTGGGGTGGTGGACCAGCCAGTGGTGAAAGCGCGGCGAGCTGCGGGCAAAACAGGCCGCCGCCAACAGCAGGAACGGGGTGGTGGGCAAAACCGGCAGGAATATCCCCAACACCCCCAGCGCGACGCTGAGCCAGCCGATGGCCAGCAGCAGGTAGCGCACAGGTGACTCAGTGGTGGCGTGGCTTGAGCAGTGCAGGCTTTTCGTCAGGGGCGTGCAGCAGCAGGAACAGCGCGGTCAGCGCCTCGGGGATCTGTACGATCATGTCGTCCTGCAGGTTGGCGTTGCTGGCGATGTCAGCGAACTCCGGCTGTTCGTCGAACAGGCCCGAGCCGACCATGATCGGCAGCAGCATTTCGCTGACTTCTTCTTCGTCGCGGTCGAACCAGGCTTCCTCGCGCAGGAACACACCTTCCATGAAGCCGATGCACCAGCCGCGCAGGTCAGAATCGTCCGGCTCATCGGTCAGGTCGAGTTCGCAAGGCAGGTCGAATTCTTCTTCGCTGGCCAGCTGACGAGCGATATGCGCCTTGAGCGCGACCAGGGTAGCTTCGATCTCGGTGCGCTGGGCTTCGCCGGCGTAATGCGGCTCTTCGGCGAACAGGGCATCGATCCATTCGCGCTCGGGCACGTCCTCGGCGTTGATCGACAGGGCGGTGAGGTAGCCGTGTGCGGCGACATAATCCAGCGCTTCTTCGTGCAGCTCGTCGGCGTCGAGGAAGGCTTGAAGGCGGGTCAGTTGCTCGGCGAAGGACATTACAGGGCTACCTTGGGGAATAAACGATAACGAATTCTAGCACCTTGCGGCGGCGCCGGGGCAAAGGAACGTCTATCGCGGTGGTGCCCTGCACGGTGCAGCGCTGCGGTATACTCCGCCATTTTTCACCGTGGGGCAGCTTCTACCAGCTGTCTGGTAAAAACCGCTTACGCATTCGGCGTGTGCGGGACGGTTTTTTCGTCCAGCCTGTATCCCGGATGGTACGGCGATTTGTGGAGTTGCACATGCTCGAACAGGCTCAGCGCGTTCTCAAGGACATCTTCGGCTACGACAGTTTCCGCGGGCGCCAGGCAGCGATCATCGAATGCGTGGCCAATGGCGGCGATGCCCTGGTGCTGATGCCCACCGGCGGCGGCAAGTCGCTGTGTTTCCAGGTACCGGGGCTGCTGCGCCCGGGCCTGACGGTGGTGGTCTCGCCACTGATCGCGCTGATGGACGACCAGGTGGCCACCCTCGACGAACTGGGGGTGGCGGCGGCTGCGCTCAACTCCACGCTCACCGCCGAGCAGCAGCGCGAACTGGCCGGGCGCCTGCGCCGTGGCGAGGTGAAGATGCTGTACCTGGCACCGGAGCGCCTGGTGCAGCCGCGCATGCTCGACTTCCTGCGCGAGCTGGACATCTCGCTGTTCGCCATCGACGAAGCCCACTGCGTGTCGCAATGGGGCCACGATTTCCGTCCCGAGTACCTGCAGCTGGGCCAGTTGGCCGATCTGTTCCCGCATGTACCGCGCATTGCACTGACCGCCACCGCCGACATGCGCACCCGCGAAGAAATCGTCCAGCGCCTGCACCTGCAAGGCGCCGAGCGGTTCCTGTCGAGCTTCGACCGGCCCAACATCTTCTACCGTATCGTGCCCAAGGAGGCGCCGCGCAAACAGCTGATGGCCTTCCTTGGCGAGCGCCGCGGCAATGCCGGCATTGTCTACTGCCTGTCACGCAAGAAGGTCGACGAAACTGCCGCGTTCCTCTGCGACCAGGGCTTCCCCGCGCTGCCGTATCACGCCGGCCTGGCTGCCGAAACGCGCTCGTCCAACCAGCACCGCTTCCTCAATGAGGAAGGCCTGATCATGGTCGCCACCATTGCCTTCGGCATGGGCATCGACAAGCCCAACGTGCGCTTCGTCGCCCACCTCGACCTGCCCAAGTCGCTCGAGGCCTATTACCAGGAAACCGGCCGTGCCGGCCGTGACGGCCTGCCTTCCGATGCCTGGATGGCCTACGGCCTGCAGGACATGGTGATGCTCAAGCAGATGCTGCAGAATTCCGAAGGTGACGAGCGCCACAAGCGCATCGAGCAGCACAAGCTCGACGCCATGCTGGCCCTGTGCGAAGAAACCCGTTGCCGTCGCCAGTCGCTGCTGGCCTATTTCGACGAAACCCTCGAGCAGCCTTGTGGGCACTGCGACAACTGCGTCGACAACGTGCAGACCTGGGATGCCACCGAGCCGGCCCGCCAGGCATTGTCGGCGGTGTTCCGCACCGGCCAGCGTTATGGCGTCGGCCACCTGGTCGATGTGCTGCTGGGCAAGGACACCGACAAAGTACGCAATTTCGGCCACGAGAAGCTGTCGGTATTCGGCGTTGGCAAGGGCATGGCCGAGGTCGAGTGGCGTTCGCTGTTCCGCCAGCTGGTGGCGCGCGGCCTGGTCGACATCGACCTCGAGGGTTACGGTGGCCTGCGCCTGTCCGACAGCTGCCGGCCACTGCTGCGCGGCGAGGTGACCTTGCAGTTGCGCCGCGACCTCAAGCCGCAGACCACCGCCAAGACCTCGTCGTCCAGCGGCGGCAGCCCGGCCAGCCAGCTGGTGCGGGCCGAAGAGCGCGAGCTGTGGGAAGCGTTGCGCACCCTGCGGCGCAAGCTGGCGGAAGAACACAGCGTACCGCCCTACGTCATCTTCCCCGACTCGACGCTACTGGAGATGCTGCGCAGCCAGCCGGTCAGCCTCAGCGACATGGCTCAGGTCAGCGGTGTGGGTGCGCGCAAGCTGGAGCGCTATGGCCAGGCGTTTCTCGAAGTGCTCAACAGCAGTGGCGGTACCGACGAGGCGCCGAAAGTGGTGCTCGACCTGCGCCACGAGCTGGTCAGCCTGGCCCGCGCCGGCATGACCCCGGCGCAGATCGCCGGGCAGCTCAACTGCAGTGAGAAAAACGTGTACAGCCTGCTGGCCGAAGCGCTGGGCCGTCAGGAGCTGAGCCTGGACCAGGCCCTGGACCTGCCGGAAGACCTGCTGGCGGAAGTGCAGGATGCCTTCCTCGATGGCGAAGGCGAGCTGCCGCCGGTGTCGGCCATTGCCCCGCTGTTCGGTGCGCGGGTGCCGGAGGGCGTGCTGTATTGCGTGCGCGCGGCGCTGGCGGCCGAGTTCGAGATGTAGCCGGTAGCAAGTTCGAGGGCAGAACCGCCATCTGCTGACCTTTGTCATGCTTTTTGACGATTATCGGGCAAACAACCGGCCCCGAGCCTTGCCTCGTGCGGCGGGGCATGGTTAGCTGCCTAATAATTAGATCCATTCGATGAGTTGCTATATGCCCCTGACCGACAACCAACACCGCTTTGGCATGCAGCTGGCCCAGATGTCTCGGGGTTGGCGCGCCGAGCTGGACCGCCGCCTGGCCGGGCTGAACCTGTCCCAGGCGCGCTGGCTGGTGTTGCTGCACCTGGCCCGTTTCGAAGAAGCGCCAACCCAGCGTGAACTGGCCCAGAGCGTTGGCGTCGAAGGCCCGACCCTGGCGCGCCTGCTCGACAGCCTGGAGGCACAGGGGCTGGTGCGTCGGCAGGCGGTGCTGGAAGATCGGCGGGCGAAGAAGATCCACCTGTGCCCACCGGCCAAGCCGCTGATCGAGCAGATCGAAACCATTGCCAATGAGCTGCGGCTGGAGCTGTTTACCGGCGTGGAAGAAGCCGACCTGCAGGTGTGCATGCGGGTGCATGCCAAGATCCTGGCCAACCTGGAGAAATCCTGAGGGCCATTGGGGCTGCAAGGCAGCCCCGGCAATTCAGAAGGTATGCCCCAGGTTCAGGTACACCGCATGCTCATGCGCACTGTTGGCCCCGTAGCTGAGGTTCAACGGCCCTAGTGGTGTTTCCAGGCCCAGGAAAACGCTCGCCGCATTGATGTACCCGCTGTCGAATTCGTTGTCGTTGTTCCACGCCCGTCCACGCTCCAGCGAGCCACCGATGTACAGCGGGAAGTCCAGCGGCACATAGGCCCGCGGCGTCAGGCGGCGATAGTAGACCACCCGCATCAGGCTCACGTTCTGCCCCGACAGCGAGTCCTGGCGGAAACCTGACAGCTCACGCGCCCCACCCATCACGAAGCTCGACGTCACCACTTCGGTGGCATCCAGCGTGCGCCCGTAGCGCCCGCCCAGCACGAAGGTATTCGGCCCGCTGCTGATGGCCTTGTCCAGGTTGAACAACCACTGCCGGTAGTCCTGGTCGGAGTCCAGTGACTTGTCGTACTTGCGCAGGGTCAGGCTGATGTCCTCGCCCCGGTGCGGGAAGTAGACATTGTCGAGCGTGTCGAACGAGTACTTCAACTCATAGAAGCCTTCGTTGAAACTGACCTTGGGCAGGTCCTGATCGCCGATGCGCACCTCGGCCTCGCCCCACGCCTTGCCCACGCCCAGGCGCACCTCGCCGCTGGTGCCGATCTGCCGGCCCACGTTAAGGCCGAAGCCATAGCGCTCCAGGCGGTACTCGGCGACCGGGTCGTTGTCCAGGGTGGCCTCGATGTTCTGCGAGCCGAAGTCCAGGTAGGGCGCGACGAAGTAGCGTGAGCCTACGTCCAGTGGTTGATAGAACTCGCTGTACAGCTCTTGCTGGTCACCGATCTGGCCCCGGGTCAGCCATTCGGCGCCCAGGCTGTTGATGCCGTTGACCCGGTAGCTGGCGCCCAGGTTGAAGGCGCTGTCGCCGCGCAGGTCGTCCGACAGGTTCAGGCCCAGGCGCAGGTAGTCGGTGCCGCCGCGTCGGCCGCGGGCGTTGATCACCAGGGTGTTGTCGTCACCCTTGTGCACCACGCGGTACTGCACCCGGTCGAAGTAGTCCAGACCGTACAGCGTGCCCATGTCGGTCTGCAGGCGGCCGAGTTCCAGCGGCGCATCGATCGGCTGGCGGATGTAAGAGCGGATGACATCATCGCTGACCTTGGAGTCGTTCTCGATCCTGATGGCGCTGATCACCGGCGTGCGCTGGCGCGGCGAGCGGGCTACGGCGAGGGTGCTGTCACCCTCGGGCTGGCGCAGTGCGGCCAGGCGCGGCTCGAGCAGGCGGGTGGCGCGGTAGCCGGCGTCGATCATGTCGCGGGCGCGGCCGAAATCGGTCACGCCGAAAGCACTCAGGGAGGGCTGGATGAGGATGTCGTCGCGGTGCAGGCTGGCCAGTTGCTCTTCCGAATTGCGCCGGGTCATCAGGGTGATCGACTGGTTCAGCACATCGACCACGGTCAGTAACTGCTTGCGGTCGCGCAGCGGGGTGCCGATGTCGACCACGATGGCCAGGTCCACGCCCATCTCGCGGGCCACGTCGACGGGGATGTTGTCGACCATGCCGCCATCCACCAGCAGGCGGCCGTCGAGTTCGACCGGGGCGAACACCGCAGGTATCGACATGCTGGCGCGGATCACCTGGGGCAGGTGGCCGCGGCGGAACACCACTTTTTCGCCACTGGCAATGTCGGTGGCCACCGCGCGGAAGGGGATGGGCAGCTTGTCGAAGTCACGGGTATCGGCGGTATGCGCCAGCTTGCTTTCCAGCAGCAGCGACAGGTTCTGGCCCTGGATTACCCCGAGTGGCAGGCCCAGGCTGCCGTCGTCACGGAAGCTGAGTTTCTGCTTGACCAGAAAGTCGCGGTCATCCTGCTTGCGCCGGAACGGCACGTCCTTGCGCGGCGGGGCATCGGACAACGCCTGTTGCCAGTCGAGGGTGGTGGCCAGTTTTTCCAGCTCTTCGACACTGTAGCCCGAGGCGTACAGCCCGCCGATCACCGCGCCCATGCTGGTGCCGGCGATGGCGTCGATATGCACCCCCTGTTCCTCCAGTGCCTTGAGCACACCGATGTGGGCAAGGCCACGGGCGGCGCCCCCAGACAGCACCAGGCCTACCTTGGGCCTGGCCGGTTCAGCGGCAAATGCGGTCAGGGAGGCAAGGGCGAGTAGAAAACAGCACAGCAAACGGCGCATCGTGAGTCTCAAACCGTGGGCTAAAGGGCGCTAGTATAAGCGGCCCCTCACCAGGAGAATGGTCAGCATGGCCGACAGCAAGCCGGAAATTGTCATCACCTATTGCACCCAATGCCAGTGGCTGCTGCGCGCTGCATGGCTGGCCCAGGAACTGCTCAGCACCTTTGCCGACGACCTCGGCCGGGTGGCGCTGGAGCCTGGCACCGGCGGCATCTTCCGCATCACCTGCAACGGCGTGCAGATCTGGGAGCGCAAGGCTGACGCGGGTTTCCCCGAAGCCAAGGTGCTGAAGCAGCGCGTGCGCGACCAGATCGACCCACAGCGCGACCTGGGCCATAACGATCGCTGATCAGGCGCCCTCCGCCAGTGGCCGCGTCCTGGGTGGCTGTTCGGCGGCCAGGCGGCTGGACAGCACGATGGCAAAAATGATCAGCGCCCCACCCAGCAGCATGCGCACGGTGGGGGTCTCGGCGAACACCGCCCAGGCCACCGCGATGCCATAGACCGGCTCCATGCCGAACACCACGGCGGCGGTGCGCGCCTTGATCACTGTCAGGCTGGCGACGAACAAGCTGTGCGCCACGCCGGTGCAGAAGATGCCGAGCAAGGCGATCCACAGCCAGTCCATGGCTGCGACGTCAGCCAGGCCCGGGGCTGCGAACGGCAGCAGGCACAGGCCGACCACCAGGTTTTGCCACAGCGCTGCCTGAACCGCCGGCAAGCGTCCGGAGCCGGCGCGGTTGGTGAGCGACAGCAGCGAGAACAACAGCCCCGAGAGCAGCGCCCAGAGCAGGCCGCCGGTGGCCTCGCTGGCCAGGTCGAATGCCGGCGTGACCAGGATCAGGCCGATGCTCACCAGCACTACCAGCACGGCTTCGTTGCGGCGGATGCGTTCACGGAACAACACGCCTTCAAGGATCACGGTAAAGGCCGGGAAGCTGGCGAAGCC
>NZ_JABMCN010000319.1 GCF_013179515.1 Pseudomonas sp. CM27 | reverse complement strand
TGAACGTGGTGCTGCTGGTCGACGGCGACAGCCTGGACGGCTACAGCCACTGCCCGCTGGTCAAGCTGACGCGCAACAGCATGGGCGGCTTCAACCTCGACCCGCATTTTGTCCATCCGACCCTGCACCTGGGCAACCATGAGACCCTGGCCGGCATCGGCAAGCGCCTGCTCGGTGCCCTTCAGGCCAAGAGCAAGGCGCTGTCCGGCCGGCGTCGCGAGCGTGCCGACCAGATCGCCGAGTTCGGCTCCAGCGATGTCACGCTGTTCTGGTTGCTGAACACGGTGAACCGCGCCCACCCACAGCTGGCCCATCTGCTTGCCCACCCGCGCCTGAACCCAGAGCGCCTGTACCTGTTCCTGGCCGACCTCGCCGGGGGCCTGCTGACCTTCACCCTGGACACCCAGCTCGGCGATATCCCCGAGTACGACCACCATGACCCGGCGGCTTCGCTGGCCAGGCTGGACGAGATGATCCGGGTGATGCTCGACAACGTCGTGCCCAACCAGTGCGTGGTGATCAACCTGACCCAGACCAAACCGTCGTACTGGCAGGGCCAGCTGCGCGACCCGCGCCTGGCCGAAGCCGACTTTTATGTTTCGGTGCACGCCGACATGCCCGGTGCCAGCCTGCTGGAACTGGTGCCGCGGGCGGTCAAGATCGGCTCCCCGGAGGACATCGAAGTGGTGGTCAACAGCGCCATGCCCGGGGTCACCCTGAACCATGCCACGCGGCTGCCCAACGCGATCCCGGTGCGCCTGGACAACCAGTACTTCGCGATCGAGCCGCATGGCCATGTCTACGAGCGGATGATGAACGCCCAGACCATCTGCTTCTATGCGCCCGGCGCCCTTACCAACCTGAAGCTTGAACTGATGGCGGTGCTCAAATGACCGAAGCCGTATTGCAACAGGGCGCCGCTGTGGCCGCCCAGGAAAAACCGACACTCAAAGCACTGGTCCAGGACTTCGTCAGCATGGCGCTGATCGTGCGCCGTGGCCGCCAGGTCACGTCGGTGCAGGCCTTCGAAGGCAGCGTCGAGCGTTTCTTCGCCAACCTGGAACGCGATGCCCGTGCGGCCAACTACAGCGTCGAGCAGGTCAAGGATACCCAGTACGCGCTGTGCGCCTTCCTCGACGAAAGCGTGTTGCGCGCCGGGGACAACGAACTGCGCCGGCACTTCGAGCTGCAGCCGCTGCAGTTCCGCTACTTCGGCGTGCACCTGGCCGGTGAAGGCTTTTTCGAGAAGGTCGACGCGCTGCGCGCCGACGTCAAGCAGAACATCGACGTGCTCGAGGTCTATCACCTGTGCTTGGCCCTGGGCTTCGAAGGCAAGTTCAGCCTCGGTCAGAAGGACCAGCTGCGCTACCTGGCCAACAGCCTCGGCCAGGACATCGCCCGCTACCGCAAGGCGCCCAGTGCGCTGTCACCGGACTGGGCCCTGCCCGACCAGGTGTCGCAGATGCTGCGCCATGAAGTGCCGCTGTGGGTGTACCTGGCGTTGATCGCGCTGGTCTGCGTCGCTGTCTACCTGACGCTGGACTGGTTGCTGGACAAGGACGTCGCCGCCCTTTCAGAACAAATTCGCCAGCTGTTCAGTGCCTGAGCCCCGTTCAGGTAGCCGAGTCAGGAAGACATGAAAACATTACTCCGCCTATTGAAAAGTTTCTGGGTTCTGCTGCCACTGCTGTGGCTGGCGAGCCTGTTGATCTGCTGGCTTGCCGCCCCCTTGCTGCCGTGGCTGCGTCACCACCTGCCGGAGGCGCTGGCAATCATCAGCGCCTGCTTCCTGCTGGTCATCGTGCTGCGCCAATACCAGCGCATCCGCGCCGAGCACAATCTGGAGAACCTGCTGCAGCTCGAAGTCGATCGCTCGTGGAATGCCACCGGTGAGTTCCGCGACCAGCAAGTACTGCGCGAGCGCCTCAAGCACGCCATCGCCATGCTGCGTACCGACCGCTCCGCCGGCGGTGGCGGCAAGGCGGCGCTGTCCGACCTGCCGTGGTACCTGGTAGTGGGCATGTCGGCCGCCGGCAAGACTTCGTTGCTGACCCATTCGGGCCTTTCGGCCAGCATCGCCACGGGCAACGACAGCGCCAGCGGCACCCAGCACTGCGATTGGTATTTCAGCCCGGACGCGGTGATGATCGACACGGCCGGCCGCTACCTGCGCGACGACCAGTCGGCCAGCGAGTTCTCGGCCTTTCTGCGCATGTTGCGCAAGCAGCGCGGCAAGGCGGCGATCAATGGCCTGGTGCTGGTGGTCAGCCTGCCCGAACTGCTGGCAGCCAACAGCGATGAGCGCAATGCGCTTGCCGCCCAGTTGGTAGCGCGGGTGGAAGAGTACGCCGAGTGCCTTGAAGCCAACCCACCGGTCTACCTGATGCTGAGCAAGACCGACCAGCTGCCAGGCTTCAACCAGGCCTTCGAGGGCTTGGACCTGCACGAACGCCAGCAGCCGCTGGGCATGACCTTTGGCCTGTCGGAAATTCGCAACAACGGCCTGCATGGCGCATTGCAGAACCGCTTGCACAACCTGCAACGGCACATCCGCCGGCATGTCGACGCACAGACGATCGCCCTCGGCGCCGACGCCGACAGCACGCTGCTGAATTTCCCGCAGTACTTCGCCGCACTGGGCGATGTGCTCGAACAGTTCCTCGAACCCTTCACCCGCGGCCACCGCGGCGGCACCCCGTTGCTGCTGCGCGGGCTGTACTTCACCAGCGCGCTGCAGACCGAACAGCAGCTGGGGCAGGTGTACGAAGACGCGGTCGCCGAGGAGTTCGCCCTTCAGCCCGCCCAGGACGACGCCGCCGGGCACTGCGCCAAAGCAGTGGGCAACCGCAGCTATTTCATCACCGACACCTTCCGCCGGGTGATCTTCCCTGACCGTGACCTCACCCTGTATCAGTCGCGGCTGGGCCGCCAGAGCGCCTTCAGCCCGTTGCTGCTGGCCGTGGCAGCGGCAACCGGGGTGCTGTTCATCGGCTGGCAGGCGCTGTCGTTCGCCAACAACCGCCAGTGGCTGGATAGCCTGCGTGGGCAGTTGGCGCAGCTTGAGCAGGCTGACGACCGGGCGCAGTTGCTGGCCGCCGGCAAGGGCCTGGAAGTGCTGCGCGAGCAGATGGCCATGGTAGAAGCGCATCGCCTGCAAGGCGTTCCGCTGCGACTGGGTGCGGGCCTTTATCATGGCGATGCAATCCATGAAGTGACCCGCACAGCCTATCTGGCGCAGTTGCGCAGCCAGGCGCTGGAGCCGGTCGCGCGCAGCCTGCAAGTGCAGATGCGAGCATTCAACACCTTCGCCAGCGGTATCAACCAGGCGCTGGAATTCACCCCAGCGCCGCAACGGAAAAAACGCAACGGCAAACCATTGGCACCTGCTGTCGCCGCCAAGGCGCAGGCTGCGCTGGGCAACACCCGTGCCGGGGCTTACGCGGCCAAGGTCAACCTGGCTACCGCCAGCGACGCCGCCGAACTGTCCGCCACCACCGGTGGCCTGTCGCTGTCCGAAGAAATGCTCGGGCGCCTGGACGAGCAACAGGTAGCGTCCATCATCGAGGCCTACAACACCCTGAAGCTGTACCTGCTGTTGACCCAACCACAGCAGCATCCAGACAGTGCCTTCGTCGCCGCCAGCCTGCCCAAGGCCTGGGCCGGCGCTGCGGGTAAAGACGCTGCAGGTGAAACCATTGCGGCTGACGCTGGCGTGATCGAAGAAAACGTGCCGCTGTACGTGCAGTTGCTGGAACAGGGGCAAGCGCCAGCGCTGCCACGCAACGACCAGCTGATCAGCGAAACCCGGGCAAACCTCAAGTCGTTCATGCTTTCCAGCTCGCTGGTGGACCGCGAATACCTGCGCCTGCAACTCGAGTCGAGCCGCCAGTTCCCGGCGCTGACCCTCAACGACCTGGTGCCGCAACCCGGCCGGGCACTGCTGTATGGCTCTGCCGGCGTGCCGGCTATCTATAGCCGCCAGGGTTGGGATACCTTCGTCAAGCCAGAGCTGATCAAGCTGCTGTCGGGCAACCTGCGCAATGAATCGGACTGGGTGCTGGACGGCGAAGGCGGCGATGCCATCGTGCAGAAAGCCAACTTCATTCGCGAGTTCATGACCCGCTACAAACGCGACTATACCCAGGCCTGGTACAAGATGGTCAGCAGCGTCGGCGTGCGCCATTTTGCCGACCTGGCGTCGGCAACCCAGCAACTTGGCCTGCTGAGCGACGTGCAGAACTCGCCGGTGAAGCACCTGCTGGCAGCCGTCAACGACAACACCCAGTGGGACCTGCCGGCCAAGCATGCGCTGCCAACGCCTGGCGCTGCCCGCGAAGACGGCTTCTGGAGCAAGGTCAGCGGGCTGTTCGATGCCCAGGACAACCTGCCGGCCAGCGTCGCGCCGAGCCTGCCGGCCGTTGATGACGGCAGCCTGGCCAGGCGTTTCGAGCCGGTGGCGCGGGTGTTCGCGGAAAACAACGCCGAAGGCGCCGACAGCACCATCATGGACCGCTATCTGGCGGCCCTGCGCAACCTCAAGGTACGCATGAACAACATCCAGCGCTCGCAGGATGTCGGCAAGAGCAGCAAGCAGCTGATCAGCGAAACCCTGGAAGGCCAGCCGAGCGAAGTCACCCGCGTGCGCAATTATGTGGAGAGCAGTGTCGACACCAGCCAGGACGGCTTGTCACGCTCCCTGCAGGGCCTGTTCAGCCTGCCCATCCAGTACGCCTGGGCAACCCTGCGCGACCCTGCCGGCCAACAGATTGCCAAAGCCTGGGCGCAGCAGATCGCCAAGCCCTGGGAACAGGTCATGGCGCACCGCTACCCGATCGCCGGGGGCAGCCGCAACGAAGCGTCGGTGAAGGACCTGCAGCGTTTCGTCGACCCCGAAAGCGGCCTGCTGCCGGCCTTCAAGCGCAACGAAATCGGCAACCTGGCCGGCGGCGAAGGCTTGGGGGTCGGCGACGGCCAAGGGCCGGCGCTGGTCAACCCAGGCATGCTCAACAGCATCGACAAGGCCAGTTCGGTGGGCCAGGTCATCGCCAGCCTGTCGGACCGCGACAACGGTTTCGAGATCATGCTGGAACCCTCGGCCAGCTTCACCGACATCGTGTTCACCCTCGATGGCCAGGAACAGCATTACCGCAACGGCCGCAGCAGCTGGAACCGCTTTGCCTGGCCAGGCGCCAGCAACGCCCCCGGCGCGCGTCTGGATGTAGTAACCCTGAGCGGCACGCGGGTCACCGTGTTCGACTTCCCAGGGCGCTGGGGCCTGCTGCGCATGAACGAAAGTGCCCGCGTCGAAGACGTCGACGGCATTCAGCAGCGCTTCAGCTGGAACACCGCCAATGGCCGGGTCAGCCTGGTGGTGCGCAACTTCGGCGGGGTCAAGCTGACCGACCTGGGTGAGGTCAAGGCCCTCAGCGCCCTCAACGGCAGGGGCGCGCAATGATCGGCTGCTTCGGCAAGCTACCGTCGAGCGCCGACTTCGTCAGCCTGCATGGCGCGGCAGAGGAAGTGTGCGAGTTCGATGCCTGGCTGCAGTCCTCGCTGGCGGCCATGCGCGACCGCGACGACTGGCAGGCGTTGTTCGACGGGCTGCCGATGTGCGCCTTCAATTACCGCGCCCGCAATGGCAACTGGCTGTTGGGTGGCCTGCTCAGCTCGCAGGATGCCAGCCAGCGGCGCTACCCGTTCTTCATCTTCCAGCTGCTCAAGGGCGAGGAAGGTACTGCGCTGGTGAACCCGTTCACCCTTGGCGAACTGTTCAGCGCGCAGATCAAGCCATTGCTGCACCAGGCGGTGCAAGGTGCCGATTGCACCCGCCTGTTCGCGCAGATCCAGGCCCTGCGCCCGCTGCAGGCGCAGGACCTGGACCTGTTCCGCCGGGTGCATG
>NZ_JABMCN010000318.1 GCF_013179515.1 Pseudomonas sp. CM27 | reverse complement strand
ACCAACATGTTGCGCCACGCCCAGGCCCACAATCTGGTCATCCGCTTGCAACGCACTGCCGAGGGGCTGGCGCTGTCGATCCATGATGATGGCCGTGGTTTCGTTCCCGGCCCGCATCCGGACAACGCCGGCCAGCGTGGCCTGGCCGGCATGCAAGATCGGGTCACGGCGCTGCAGGGCCGCCTCGACATCACCAGCCACCTTGGCGCGGGGACGCGGATCGAGGCGGTGTTCCCGTGGGCTGCGCGCACCCAGCAACGCGCCAGGAGTACTGCTGCACATGACCTGTAGATTGCTGCTGGTGGACGACCATTCGCTGATTCGTGCCGGGGTCCGCGCGCTGGTCTGCGACATCCCCGGCTATGACGTGATCGGCGAAGCCGACGACGGCAACCAGCTGCTTGAGCAGGTGCGCACGTTGGCGCCGGACATCGCCTTGCTGGACATCTCCATGCGTTCGACCAGCGGCCTGGACGCACTCACCCAGCTGCGTGCCAGCGGCAGTACCTGCAAGGTACTGATCCTGTCGATGCACACCGATCCAGACCTGATCATGCGTGCGCTGGAAAGCGGCGCGCATGGTTACTTGCTCAAGGACACCAGCGCCGCCGAGCTTGAGCAGGCCCTGGGAGCGGTGCGCAACGGCGAGCGCTACCTCAGCCCGGCCATCGCCCATACCGTCATCAACCAGGCGCTACGGCACACCAAGCCGGGCAAGCAAGGCGGTGGCGAGCGGCACAACCTCACCGCCCGCCAGCTTGAAATCCTGCGCCTGATCGTGCGCGGCAAATCCACCCGGGAAATCGCCGCCGGGCTTGGCCTTTCGATCAAGACGGTGGAAACCCACCGCTCGCAGATCATGAAGCGCCTGCAGATTCATGACGTGGCGGGCCTGGTGCTGTTCGCCGTGCGCGAGAAAATCATCAGCCTGGACGACTGAGCAAGGGCGACCCTGCCGGCAGGTGCAGGCGCAGCGCAGCAGGCCTGGCCTGAAAGCGCAGGTTGTCGGCCTGCAAGGGTTCGCCATCAAGGTTGATGTCCAGCCCCCGCGAGCTCTTGATCTCGACCCAGGGCAACCTGGCCCGCACGAACAGGCCATCACCGACCAGCAAGTCGCGTAGCGCACCCACCACCTCTTGCGGCGCGGGCAGGATGGCGATGTCGAGCAAGCCGTCGTTGACCACAGCCTCCGGGCAGAGCGCCTGCCCGCCTCCCGCCTGGCGGCCATTGCCGATGCCCAGCGCCAGCAAGTCCCCTTGCCAGTGAAAGTCCGGCCCTTGGAGCTCCACCGAAGCTGCCTGCAGCTCGCTGAAGCGCGACAGCCCGGTGAACAGGTAAGCCGCGGCGCCCAGTACCTTTTTCAAGTCTTCGGAAGTATTGGCCGTTACCTGGCTGCCAAAGCCCCCCGTGGCCATGTTGAGGAACAACTGGTCGCCGGCCTGGCCCAGGTCGATTGGCTGTGCCGGAACGTTCAGCAGGGCCAGTGCCGTGGCGGGCTCCAGGGGGATGCCGGCGGCTTTGGCGAAATCGTTCGCGGTACCCAGCGGCAACAGCGCCAGGCTGGCCTCGGTCCCCACCAGCCCCATGGCCTCGGCCACATCACGCAATGTGCCGTCCCCGCCACCGGCGACAATGTGCGTGTAACCCGCCGCCAGCGCTTCAGCGACCAGGCGCTGGGCGTCACCCGCCTCCCAGGTGACCCGCACATCCAGCGCCCAGCCGCTATCGCGCAGGTCGTGCACGGCACTGCGCAGTTCTTCGTTCATTGCCTGTTTGCCGTGCAGGATCAGCATTGCCTTGCGCCCTTGCATGTGCGCGTCTCCGTAAGTTGGCCAACCCTGATCTCGACCACTGCTGCCTATCGATCGTTGCATGCCACCTGAAAAAAACAGGCCAGGCCCTGCTGCCAGTCAGGGGCTAATGGGGCTGCTGCACAGCCCCTCGCCGGCAAGCCATGCGCCGTACTTGTGGGAACCTGGCTTGCCGGCGATGGGCCGCAAAGCGGCACCAATTGCTCGACTGGCTGGCATCAAGCCGCTCCGAGCAAGGCAATTGATCGCGTCGGACGGTCATTTTTCCCACGCTTCGGAATGCCCGTCTATGCTCAGCAAATACCCTCTAGTGCCATGGACGCGCCCCGTATCCGCAGCCTTCAGCGAGGATTTCGCGTCATGCGCATTCTCTGGACCTTGCCATACCTGCCCTGGCCCACTACCAGCGGCAGCAAGACCCGGCAATACCACCTGCTACGTGCATTGGCACAGCACGGCCACCGCATCACCCTGTTGGTGCAGTCGAAAATCCCCCTGAGCGATGCCGCCCGCGATGCCCTGGAGCCGTTGGTCGAACGGTTGATCGTGCTGCCACGCCGTGCGCTGCACAGCCCGCTCAACCTGCTTGCCTCACCCATCATCGACTACCCCATGCGCGCGATCATCAATGGCCTGTCGCCTTGTCTGCGACACCGTTTCGAGCAGTTGCTGGACGAGCCCTGGGATGTGATCCAGATCGAGCACAGCTACAGCTTCCAGCCCTTCGAAAAAGCCCTTCAGGCCCGCGGGCTGCCCTACATGCTCAGCGAGCACACGCTGGAGTCGGTGATGGGCGGTGCCAGCCACGACCGCCTGCCGCTGTGGTTGCGCCCCCTCAATGCCTTTGACCGCTGGCGCTACCGGCGCTGGGAACACCGGGTGCTGCGCCAGCCCACCGAACTGGTGGCGGTCAGCGCCCACGATGCAGAGTTAATAGAGCAAATCAGCGGGCGCCCGGTGAACGTGGTGGTCAATGGCGTGGACTGTGATTTCTACCAGCACGTGCAACCTGCCCTGCACAGCCAGCGCCTGCTGTTTGTCGGCAACTTCGAGTATGGCGCCAATCTGGAGGCCATCGAGTGGGCTCTGGAAGACATCATGCCGCAGGTGTGGATGAGCAACCCGGCGGTGCGCCTGGCGATCGCCGGGCATGCCATGCCGGCAAGCTGGAAACTGCACTGGAACGACCCACGCATCGAATGGCTTGGCTACCGCCCAGACCTGCGTGAACTGCAGCGGCGTTCGGCGCTGTTCTTTGCGCCGCTGCGTTACGCCGGCGGCTCCAAGGTGAAAATCCTCGAAGCGATGGCCGCCGGGCTGCCGGTGATCACTACCGGCAAAGGCGTCTCGGGCCTGTCGGCCAACAACGGCGAGCACTACCTGGGCAGTGATGACAGCGACCAGCTGGCGCTGCTGATCACCCAGTTGCTCAATCAGCCCTGGCGCATGAGCCAGTTGGGCGATGCCGGGCGCCTGTTCGCCCGCCAGCGCCACGACTGGAGCGTGGCCGCGCAGCAACTGGAGAACGTGCACATGCGCCTGACCCAGGCGGCATCGGCCCAGACCGCGCCGCTGGCCAGTGCGTGGCTGGAGCGCTCAGCCAAGTAGCTCGCTGAACGGGATGAACGGCACACTGTCGCCCTGCTTCGGCGTGCTGCCTTCGCGCACCTCCACCAGCCCTTCGGCCCACGCCGCGCTGCGCAGCACTCCCGAACTCTGGTTCTTGTAGATGCGCACCTGGCCCTGCTCGATGCGCGCCCGCAAGTACTCGCGACGTGTTCCCGCCTTGGGCCAGTCGAAGCCTGCCGGCATGTCGAAACGCAGCGGCGTGACATCCACCACACCCTGGCGCCGCAGCAGATAGGGACGGGTCAGCAGGCCGAACGTGACCAGGGTCGAGGCCGGATTGCCAGGCAGCCCGATTACCGGCACGCCCCGGAAGTGCCCGAAGGTCAGCGGTTTGCCCGGTTTTATCGCCAGCTTCCACAAGGCCAGCTCGCCGGCTTCGCGCAGGGCCGCACCCAGGTAGTCGGCCTCGCCCACCGAGACCCCGCCGGTAGACAGGATCAGGTCGACCCCGCCCAGCCCGGCCAGGCAGGCACGGGTAAGAGCCAGGTCATCCGGCAGGATGCCGGCATCGACTACCTCACAGCCCAGCCTCTGCAACCAGCTGACCAACAGCCGACGGTTGCTGTTGTAGATTTGCCCAGGCCCCAGCGGCAGGCCGGGTTCGACCAGTTCGTCACCGGTGGAGAGCACCGCCACGCGCACTTTGCGGACCACGTCCAGGCGGCCATGGCCCAAGGTGGCAGCCAGACCAAGCTCGATCGGCCCCAGCCGGGTCCCGGCGCTCATCACCTGCTCGCCTTTACGGGTTTCCTGGCCCTGAGGGCGAATGTTCTGCTGGGCTTGCAACGGCTCCAGAAAGCGCACCCGGCCATCTTCAAGCACCTCGGTGTTTTCCTGCATCTCGACGCAGTCGGCACCTTCCGGTACTGGCGCCCCGGTAAAGATGCGAGCACAGGTGCCCGGTTGCAGAGGCTGCGGTGCATGGCCGGCGAAAATCCGCTGGCTGACCGGCAACGCCTGGCCCTGCCAATCGGCCAGGCGCAGGGCATAACCATCCATGGCACTGTTCGGCCAGGGCGGCAGATCGAGCGAGGCCACCAGGTCGGTGGCCAGCACACGGCCTTCGGCCTCGGCCAGCGGCAGGTTCTCGGTCTCGCCGATCGGTGCCGCCTCGGCTAACGCCAGCAGCTGCTCCAGGGCCTGTTCCACCGGCATCAGCGGCCGGGCCTGGTTAGCCTCAGCCACGGCTGTCACAGGCCGCTGCCTGCTTCAGGTGCGGCACGAAGTTGCACGGGCGATGACGGGCGTCGAGCTGCTCGGCGAGGATACCGTCCCAGCCGGTGCGCACGGCGTTGGTAGAACCCGGCAGGCAGCACACCAGGGTGCCGTTGGCCAGCCCGGCCAGCGCGCGCGACTGCACGGTGGAGGTGCCAATGTCCGCCACGGAAATCTGCCGGAACAGCTCGCCAAAACCGTCCACCTGCTTGTCCAGCAGGCAGGCCACGGCTTCGGGCGTGCTGTCGCGGCCGGTGAAACCGGTGCCGCCGGTGATCAGCACCACTTGCACGTTGTCATCGGCGATCCAGGTGGCGACCTGGGCGCGGATCTTGTACAGGTCGTCCTTCAGCAGCACGCGCTCGGCCAGGCGATGGCCGGCCGCGCTCAGGCGGTCGACGAACAGCTGGCCGGAGGTGTCGGTGTCGAAGGTGCGGGTGTCACTGACCGTCAGCACGGCGATGTGCAGCGGCACGAAAGGGGTATCTGCCTTGGCTTTCATGGGGTCCGTCACAAGAAGATGGGATGGCCGCAGTTATATCACAGCGCACCTTTCCCAGCGTGGCGACCAGCTGCCTTGCCCTGGATCAACGGGACGGATTTGTCGCTATGCTGCACTGAAAAGGAACTTGCACCAACGTGTTGCGTCATAACTGTCATCTGGCACCATCGCACTGGAGAAACACGATGATCAAACGGACCCTCCCCGCTTTCCTGCTCGCCCTGGGCCTGGGCGCCCTCGCCGGCTGCTCGACCCCAAGCGTCATCACCCTCAATGATGGCCGCGAAATCCAGGCAACCGACAAACCCTCCTATGATGAAGACTCTGGCTTCTACGAATTCGAGCAACTGGACGGCAAGCGCACGCGCCTGAACAAGGACCAGATCCGCACCGTCAAAGAGCTCTGATCAAGTCGCCTGTTTTGGTCAGCGGCCGTTGAACGACAAGGGCTTGCGGGCCAAAACGGGATGCAGTAGGATTTTCGCCATCGGAGTGTAGCGCAGCCAGGTAGCGCGTCTCGTTCGGGACGAGAAGGCCGCAGGTTCGAATCCTGTCTCTCCGACCAGATCCTGCTCAAAAAGCCCGCCTTGCGCGGGCTTTTTAGTGCCCGGTCAGGCGCTCAGGCGCGAGGTGACCTCACCCAGCTGCCCCGACAGCCCATGCAGGCGCTGCCCTGCCTGTTCGGTGTGCTGCACCGCTTCCTGGTTGGCTGTGGCAATGCGGGTGATTTCGATCAGGTTGCGCGAGATGTCC
>NZ_JABMCN010000317.1 GCF_013179515.1 Pseudomonas sp. CM27 | reverse complement strand
CCCGTGCGCCTCCTGGCGCAGCAGAAAGTCCAGCAACTGCGCCTTGTCGCTGCGTTCGCGCACCGCCGGCAACGCTACCTCCAGGCCATTCAGGCGGTAATACAGGTCCTCGCGGAAACCGCCCTGCTCGACTCGCTCTAGCAAGTCGCGGTGCGTGGCACTGACGATCCGCACATCCACCGCCTGCGGCTCGCCACCGATAGGCACCACCTGCCGATCTTCCAGCACCCGCAACAGACGGGTCTGCAGGGCCAGCGGCATGTCGCCGATCTCGTCCAGCAACAAGGTGCCGCCGTCTGCCTGCAACAACTTGCCGCGCATGCCTTCCTTGCGAGCACCGGTAAAGCTACCGCCGCGATAGCCAAACAGCTCGCTCTCGATCAGGCTCTCCGGGATCGAGGCACAGTTGATGGCGACAAACGGCTTGCCACGCCGCTCGCTGGCCTGGTGCACGGCCTGGGCGAAGGCCTCTTTGCCGCAGCCGGTCTCGCCGCGCAGCAGCAGCGGCACATCACGCTCGAACACCCGCACGCTGCGGCGAAAGTCGTTTTGCAGGGCCGCGTCCAGCAGGCACACAAGCGGCTCCACTTCGCGCGCCGGGCGTGGCTGGCCGATAGGCACCGACCACACCGGCGCACGGGCCTGGCCACGCAGGCTGGCGAAGACCTGACGACCGTCCAGGGTACGCAGCGGCCAGGCGGTGCTGCCACCGGGTGTGGCGCGGCTGAACAGATCATCGTGGCTGCAGGCGAAGAAGCGTTCCAGGGGTTTGCCCAGCACGCCACCGCGCACGCTGCCCAGCAGGTTCAGCGCGCTCTGGTTGGCGGCGCAGATACGCCCATCGCCGTCAAACGCCAACAGCCCTTCGCTGAACAGGCCGACCGATTCAGCCTGCAAGTGAAAACGCAGCAGCCACTGTTGCTCGAAATGGCGCAGGAAATAGCAGCTTTCGATCATCTTCGCCGACAAGTTCACCAAGGCCATGGTGTGGAACTGGCTTTGCCGGGAAACGTCGGGCCGCGCCGAAGACACGTCGAGCACCGCCAGCAGTTCGCCATGCGGGTCGAAGACCGGGCTGGCGGAACAGGTGAGGCCTGTGTGACGGCCGCGGAAGTGTTCGTTCTGGTGGATGGTCAGCGCCTGGCGCTCGACCAGGCAGGTGCCGATGCCGTTGGTGCCCTCGCGTGCCTCGCTCCAGTCGGCGCCCAGCCACAGCCCGGCATGCTCGAAACTGCGCCGCTCGTTAGGGGCGCTGACGCAATTCAGGATCACACCGCGGGCATCGGTCAGCAACACCGCATGACCGGCCCCGGAAAGCTGCTGGTGCAGGCTGTTCATTTCATGATCGGCTATTCGCAGCGCCTGGCGCAGGCGCTCGCGGCTTTCCAGCAGGCGCCCATGTTCGAGCACCACCGGCGCCTGGGCCACCGACGGGTCGAGGTGGTAGTCCTCGAGGCAGCGCAGCCATGAGCGGGCGATGGACGGATCGCTTGCGCCCTCCCCGGCCCCGCCGTGGGCCACGCTATGCACTTGCCGGGCATGGTGACTGAAATGATTGCTCTGCATTTGTTGTAGTTCTCCGCAGATAGAGAGTCCAGTCAGCATCCTCTACCCTGGAAGGGTTTGCAATGCACCCTCCGGTGACGTGTCGCAAATGGCACAAAGTGTCACTGCGGGCGTACCGATGCTGGCACAGAGCTGCGCGGCAAATTGCTGGATGCTGAGCCAAGCCATTGATTTGCCTGGTGCTGCCAACGCTGGCCCGACCTTTGCTCTACGCTTTCCAACTCCCTAACAAACACAATAGCCAGGAGACACACCATGCGTTATGCACATCCCGGTACCGAAGGCGCGAAGGTTTCCTTCAAGAACCGCTACGGCAACTACATCGGTGGTGAGTTCGTTCCTCCGGTAAAGGGTGAGTACTTCACCAACACCTCTCCGGTGGACGGTCAGCCGATCGCCGAATTCCCGCGCTCTACTGCCGAAGACATCGACAAAGCCCTGGATGCCGCCCACGCTGCGGCTGACGCCTGGGGCCGGACCTCGGTGCAGGACCGCTCCAACGTCCTGCTGAGAATCGCCGACCGTATCGAACAGAACCTGGAACTGCTGGCCATCACCGAAACCTGGGACAACGGCAAGCCGATCCGCGAAACCCTCAATGCCGATATCCCGCTGGCGGTCGACCACTTCCGCTACTTTGCCGGCTGCATCCGCGCCCAGGAAGGCGGCGCAGCAGAGATCAACGAAGGCACCGTGGCCTATCACATCCACGAGCCGCTGGGCGTGGTCGGGCAGATCATCCCGTGGAACTTCCCGATCCTGATGGCTGCCTGGAAGCTGGCCCCGGCCCTGGCCGCCGGCAACTGCGTGGTGCTGAAACCGGCCGAGCAGACCCCGCTGGGCATCACCGTGCTGATGGAAGTGATCGGCGACCTGCTGCCAAAAGGCGTGCTCAACGTGGTGCAAGGCTATGGCCGCGAAGCGGGTGAAGCACTGGCCACCAGCAAGCGCATCGCCAAGATCGCCTTCACCGGCTCCACCCCGGTGGGCTCGCACATCATGAAATGCGCCGCCGAAAACATCATCCCTTCCACTGTCGAACTGGGCGGCAAGTCGCCGAACGTGTACTTCGAAGACATCATGCAGGCCGAGCCGAGCTTCATCGACAAGGCTGCCGAAGGCATGGTGCTGGCGTTCTTCAACCAGGGCGAGGTGTGTACCTGCCCGTCGCGCGCACTGGTCCAGGAGTCGATCTACCCGCAGTTCATGGAAGTGGTGATGAAGAAGGTGCTGCAAATCAAGCGCGGCGACCCGCTGGACACCGACACCATGGTCGGCGCCCAGGCCTCGCAGCAGCAGTTCGAGAAGATTCTGTCGTACCTGGACATTGCCCAGAAGGAAGGCGCCGAGCTGCTGACCGGCGGCAAGGTGGAGAAACTGGAGGGTGCGTTGGCTACCGGGTACTACATCCAGCCGACCCTGCTCAAGGGCAACAACAGCATGCGCGTGTTCCAGGAGGAAATCTTCGGGCCGGTGGTGAGCGTGACCACCTTCAAGGACGAAGCCGAGGCGCTGGCGATTGCCAACGACACAGAGTTCGGCCTGGGTGCCGGCGTGTGGACGCGCGACATCAACCGTGCCTACCGTATGGGCCGGGGTATCAAGGCCGGCCGGGTGTGGACCAACTGCTACCACCTGTACCCCGCGCATGCGGCGTTTGGCGGGTACAAGAAGTCGGGGGTCGGGCGTGAGACGCACAAGATGATGCTTGATCATTATCAGCAGACCAAGAACCTGCTGGTGAGCTACGACATCAATCCGTTGGGCTTCTTCTAGACCGCGTCGCCGTCTTCGCGGGTAAACCCGCTCCCACAGGGACCGCACGGTTTTCAAGACCTGTGCAATTCATGTGGGAGCGGGCAAGCCCGCGAAAGGGGCAGGCCTGCAAACACAAAACCCAGGGCGGCAACCTGCACCAGCCGCTCTGGCTCGCTTCCTGCAGTACCCATCACCATCGGCCCGGACCTCCCCCGGCCACCAAGAAAAAAAACAGGTGAATCTATGCCAAGCGATCAATCCGCCGGCTCGTCGGCAGGCTCTTCCGTAGACTTCGAAAAGGTCGGCTCAGACTACTTCCAGCAACGTGAACTGAAAAAAGGCGCCGCCGGCTGGGTGCTGCTGGTCGGCCTGGGCGTGGCCTACGTGATCTCCGGCGACTACGCCGGCTGGAACTTCGGCCTGGCCCAGGGCGGCTGGGGCGGCATGTTCCTCGCCACACTGCTGATGGCCACCATGTACCTGTGCATGTGCTTCTCGCTGGCCGAGCTTTCGTCGATGATCCCCACCGCTGGCGGCGGCTACGGCTTTGCCCGCAGCGCCTTCGGCCCCTGGGGCGGGTTCCTTACCGGCACGGCAATCCTGATCGAATATGCCATCGCCCCCGCCGCCATCGCCACCTTCATCGGGGCCTACTGCCAGTCACTGTTCGGCATCGGCGGCTGGATGATCTACCTGGCGTTCTACATCGTGTTCATCGGCATCCATATCTTCGGTGTGGGTGAAGCGCTGAAGCTGATGTTCATCATCACTGCCGTGGCCGCTATCGCCCTGGCGGTGTTCCTGGTGGCGATGGTGCCCCATTTTGATGCAGCCAACCTGTTCGACATCGCCCAGACGGACGCCGTGGGCGCCAGCAGCTTCCTGCCGTTTGGCTACGTCGGCGTGTGGGCGGCGATCCCCTATGCGATCTGGTTCTTCCTGGCTGTCGAAGGCGTGCCCCTGGCTGCCGAGGAAACCAAGAACCCGAAACGCGACCTGCCACGCGGCCTGATCGGCGCGATGCTGGTGCTGGTCGCCTTTGCCTTGCTGATTCTGGTGGTCGGCCCTGGCGGCGCGGGTTCCGAAGCGCTGAAAGCCTCTGGCAACCCGCTGGTCGAAGCATTGGCCAAAGCCTACGGCGGCTCTACCTGGATGGGCAGCTTCGTCAACCTGGTCGGCCTGGCCGGGCTTATCGCCAGCTTCTTCTCGATCATCTATGCCTATTCCCGGCAGATCTTCGCCTTGTCCCGTGCCGGCTACCTGCCGCGCAAACTGTCGGAAACCAACAAGAGCAAGGCGCCGGTACTGGCTTTGGTCATCCCCGGCATCATCGGCTTCGCGCTGTCGCTGACCGGCCAGGGCGATTTGCTGATTCTGGTCGCGGTGTTCGGTGCCACACTGTCTTATGTGCTGATGATGGCCGCGCACATCACCCTGCGTATCCGCCGGCCGAAGATGGAGCGCCCGTACCGCACCCCTGGCGGCATCTTTACCTCGGGCGTGGCGCTGCTACTGGCCTGCGTCGCCGTGGTGGCCGGTTTCCTGGTCGACCCACGGGTAGTGATTGGCGCGGCAGTGATCTATGGGGTATTGATTGCCTACTTTGCTTTCTACAGCCGCCACCACCTGGTAGCCGGTACACCGGAAGAGGAATTCGCCGCGATCCAGCAGGCCGAAGAGACCCTGCACTGATTGCCGCCACCCGCCGCGGGCCAGCCCGCGGCTCTGGAGATTCTGTATGGCAAGTTTCGTACACACGGTAGGCAACATGGTCTACCGCTTCGACAGCCTCAAGGAAGTACTGGCCAAGGCCAGCCCCGCACGCTCGGGTGACTTCCTGGCGGGTGTTGCTGCCAGCAACGACGGCGAACGGGTCGCCGCGCAGATGGCCCTGGCCAATATCCCGCTGACGCATTTCCTGAATGAGGCGCTGATCCCTTACGAACAGGACGAAGTTACCCGCCTTATCATCGACACCCACGACGCCCAGGCCTTCGGCCCGGTAAGCCACCTGACCGTGGGCGGCCTGCGCGACTGGTTGCTGGGCGAAGAGGCCAACGAAGACAGCCTGCGCGCCCTGGCGCCCGGGCTGACGCCGGAAATGGCTGCCGCCGTGTCGAAGATCATGCGCGTGCAGGACCTGGTGCTGGTGGCGCAGAAAATCCGCGTGGTCACCCGGTTCCGCGGCACCATGGGCCTGCGCGGGCGCCTGTCGACCCGGCTGCAGCCGAATCACCCGACCGATGAGCCAGCCGGTATCGCCGCCAGCATTCTCGACGGCCTGCTGTACGGCAACGGCGACGCCATGATCGGCATCAACCCGGCCACCGACAGCATCGCCTCGATCTGTGCCCTGCTGGAAATGCTCGATGCAATCATCCAGCGCTACGACATTCCCACCCAGGCCTGCGTGCTGACCCACGTCACCACCTCGATCGAAGCCATCAACCGTGGCGTGCCGCTGGACCTGGTGTTCCAGTCCATTGCCGGCACCGAGGCAGCCAACGCCGGGTTTGGCATCAATCTGAACGTATTGCAGGAGGGCTACGAGGCTGGGCTGTCGCTGAAGCGCGGCACCGTCGGGCAGAACCTGATGTATTTCGAAACAGGCCAGGGCAGCGCCTTGTCGGCCAACGCCCACCATGGCGTCGACCAGCAAACCTGTGAAACCCGCGCCTATGCCGTAGCCCGCCATTTCAAGCCGTTTCTGGTCAACACCGTGGTCGGCTTTATCGGCCCGGAATA
>NZ_JABMCN010000316.1 GCF_013179515.1 Pseudomonas sp. CM27 | reverse complement strand
TGTTGAGGCGGAAGCGCCGTGCCGTCAGCTCGCCGATGACCACGCCGAACTCACCCGGCTGCAGGGCCTGCAGGCGACCCTGGACAATGTGCTGGCCGACGATCGAGACCTTGCCCTCCTCGTCCGGGTCGATACCGCTCACCTGAATCGGCTGCATCGCACCTTTGTAAGACAGCATGCCTTCCATTTCGGTAATCGGCGCTGCCGCCATCACCGCCGGGTTGCGCATGGCCTGCTCGGCCACTTTGCGCCAGTCGTCCAGCGGCTGCGCGCCAAGGATGGCGGCATGCGGCACCAGGCCGAGAATGCGCGAGCTCATTTCACGCTGGAAGCCGTTCATTACCGACAGCACCACGATCATCGCCAGCACGCCCAGCGACAGGCCGATCATCGAGGTCATCGAGATGAACGAGATGAAGTGGTTGCGGCGCTTGGCTCGGGTGTAGCGCGCGCCGATGAAGATGGGCAAGGGTCTGAACATGTACGAAACACCCAATGAAAACAGGAAAACGGGGCGGCAACTGCTGCCCCGTGCAGTCGATCAGATGGCGACCAGGTGGCCGTCGTCGAGCTTCAGCACACGGTCCATCTTGCGCGCCAGGACAAGGTCGTGGGTGACCACCAGGAACGCCGTGCGCGAGGCACTGGACAGCTCCTGCATCAGCTCCTGAATGCCTTGGGCGGTATGGTGGTCGAGGTTGCCGGTCGGCTCGTCGAGCATTACCAGGCCGGGCCGGTTGACCAGCGCCCGGGCAATCGCCACACGCTGGCGCTCACCGCCGGACAACTCGGCCGGTTTGTGGTTGAGGCGGTGGCCCAGGCCCACGCGCTTGAGCAGCGCCTCGGCACGTTCACGGGCCTCGGGGATGGGTGTGCGGCCGATCAGCAGCGGCATGCACACGTTCTCGATGGCGGTGAATTCCGGCAACAGGTGGTGGAACTGGTAGACAAAGCCCAGCTCGCGGTTGCGCAGCAGGCCACGGGCGCGCTCGCCCAGCGCCGACAGCTCTTCGCCAGCCAGCCACACACTGCCCTGGCTCGGCCGGTCGAGGCCGCCCAGCAGGTTGAGCAGGGTACTCTTGCCCGAGCCGGAGCTGCCGACGATGGCAATGCGCTCACCGGCGTGCAGCTCGAGGTTGAGCCCGGACAATACCTTTACCGACTCCGGGCCCTCGTCGTAGGACTTGCCCAGGTTGCGGCAGCTCAGGACGGCTTTATCACTCATGCGCGACTCACTCATAACGTAGCGCCTCTGCAGGCTGGGTGCGCGCCGCACGCCAGGCCGGGTACAGGGTGGCGAAGAAACTCAGGACCAACGCCGCAGCGCAGACCATGTACACATCCTGGGCCTGGATCTGCGACGGCAGGTAATCGATGAAATAGACGTCGGCGTTGAGGAACTTGTGCCCGATCAGTTTCTCGATGCCGGCGATTGCGGCACTGACGTTCAGCGCAGCCAGAATGCCGACCACGGCGCCGATCAAGGTGCCGATCACGCCGATCACCGTGCCCTGGACCATGAAGATGAGCATGATCTGCCCAGGCGTGGCGCCCAGCGTACGCAGGATGGCAATATCACCGCGCTTGTCGTTCACCACCATCACCAGGGTGGAAATGATGTTGAACGCCGCCACTGCCACGATCAGCAGCAACAGCAGGCCGATCATGGCCTTTTCCATGCGGATCGCCTGGTACAGGTTGCCGTGGGTACGGGTCCAGTCGCGACTGTAGTACTCCTGCTCGCCCAGCTGCTGTGCGATGCTCCAGGCCACCCGCGGCGCCTGGAACAGATCGTCGAACTTCAGGCGCAGGCCCTGCACCTGGTCGGGTTTCCAGCGGTGCAGGCGGGACAGGTCGCTGATATTGGTCAGGCCCAGATAGCCGTCGATCTCGCCCGCGCCCACGTGGAATGTGCCGACCACGGTGAAGCGTTTCATGCGCGGGAACATGCCGGCCGGGGTCACGCTGACCTCCGGGGCGACGAAGGTGAGCTTGTCACCCACGGCGACACCCAGCTTGGCCGCTGCCTTGTCGCCGATCATGATGCCCCACTCGCCTGGCGCCAGCTGGTCGAGATGGCCCTGCAGGATGAAGTTGTCGATGATCGACACCTCGCGCTCGCGGGCCGGGTCGATGCCGTTGAGCAGCACCTTCTGCACCTTGCCATCATGGGTCAGCAGGCCCTGCATCTGGGTGAACGGCGCTACCGCCAGCACCTGCGGATTCTGCTTTACTTGTTGGGCAAGGGCAGGCCAGTCGGCAATGGGCTGGCCGCTCTCCAGCGTGGCATGGGGAATCATGCCAAGCACACGGGTGCGCATCTCGTGGTCGAAACCGTTCATCACTGACAGCACCACGATCATCACCACCACGCCCAGGGCGAGGCCGATCATCGAGGTCAGGGAAATGAACGAGACGAAGTGATTGCGACGTTTGGCACGGGTATAACGGGTGCCGATAAATGCGAAAAGAGGTCTGAACATGTCGGGGCTTGTTCGGATGAAAGGGAACGTCCTTGTGGCGAGGCGCCTACGGCGGCTTTACACTCGGACCACCGCCGCTACCTTGGGTTCGCCATGACGACATTAGACGAAGAAGATCGCCGCGAATACTACCGCATCGAAGATCGGATCGCACTTCAAATCAGCCCCCTCAGCGCGGCCGAAGCCCTTGACCCAGATGTGTTGCAAGATGATTCCCCGCTGTTCAACCTGCTCAGCGAGCTGCACCTGTCCGACTTCGAGTCGCAACACCTGCTGCGCCAGCTGAGCGACAAGGACCGCACCCTCGCCGCCTTCCTGCGTGCGCAGAACAAGCGCCTCGACCTGCTGAGCGCGGTGGTTGCCCATACCTTGCTTGGCGAAGTGGGCCAGCCCCTGCCTGTGGTCATCTCCGAAGGTGGCATCGAGTGCGCCCAAGCTACGCAGATTGCTCCCGGCACCCGGGTCAAAGTGAAAATGGTGCTGATGCCGCGCGCCCATGGCCTGCTGCTGCGCGGCAAGATCACCCATTGCGACCCCCGCCCGGACGGCGGCTTCGAAGTGGGCACCGAATTCATCGACATGACCGACGCCCAGCGTCAACTGCTGGCCCGCTACATACTGCAGCGTCAGCAACAACAACGGCGTCAGCAGCTGGACCAGAACGATCCCGCCTCCTGAGCCCATTTTTCCCTGATTTGAAGGAACGAACGTGACCCTGATCTACGGCCATCGCGGCGCCAAGGGCGAAGCGCCCGAGAACACCCTGACCAGCTTCCGCCAGTGCCTGTCCCACGGCGTCAGCCGCTGCGAACTGGACCTGCACCTGTCGGCCGACAACGAGCTGATGGTCATCCACGACCCCACCCTGAAACGCACTACCGGCCGGCGCGGCAAAGTGATCGAGCACCCGGCCGCCGACCTGGTAAAGATCGACGCGCGCAAAGGCGGCCCGGGCCACGTACAGCCCTGCCCGATCCCGAAACTGGAAGAACTGTTCGAAAAATGCCCGTTCGAGCACTGGCAGCTGGAAGTGAAAAGCGCCTCGCGCACCCGTGCCGCCACCACCGTGCTGGCGATCCGCGAACTGGCCCAGCAATATGGCCTGCTGGACAAGGTCACCATCACCTCCAGCTCACGCGAAGTGCTGGGTGCGGCGCTGGAGCTGGTACCCGACGTGAAACGCGGGCTGGTGGCCGAATACGCCTGGCTCGACCCATTGAAGGTGGCGCAGAACTACGGCTGCGAGATGCTGGCATTGAACTGGACGCTGTGCACCCCCGAGCGCCTGCTCAAAGCGCAGGGCCAGGGTTTGCACGTGTCGGTGTGGACGGTCAACGAACCGGCATTGATGCGCCGGCTCGCTGACTTTGGCGTGGACAGCCTGATTACAGACTTTCCCGGTTTGGCCAAGACCACCCTCGGGTAGGGTTGAAATCGGTCTCTCCGACCGGCTCAGGCCACCGGTCGGAGCCGCTCAAAAAAGCCGGTTCAGGCCATCGTACGCCGCTACCCGATAGGCTTCGGCCATGGTCGGGTAGTTGAACGTGGTGTTGACGAAGTACTTCAGATTGTTCTGCTCGCCCGGCTGGTTCATCACGGCCTGGCCGATATGGACGATTTCCGAAGCCTGGTAGCCGAAGCAGTGCACACCCAGCACTTCCAGGGTCTCGCGGTGGAACAGGATCTTCAGCATGCCCTGCGGCTCGCCGGCAATCTGCGCACGCGCCATGCTCTTGAAGAAGGCCTTGCCCACTTCGTACGGCACCTTGGCCTGGGTCAGCTCCTGCTCGTTCTTGCCGATCGAGCTGATCTCCGGAATGGTGTAGATGCCGGTCGGCACGTCATTGACGAAGCGCCAGCTGCCATTGTCGACGATGCTGCCAGCAGCCGAGCGGCCCTGGTCGTGGGCAGCACTGGCCAGGCTCGGCCAGCCAATCACATCGCCGGCGCCGTAGATGTTCGGCACCGAGGTGCGGTAGGCCTCGTCGACCTCGATCTGGCCGCGGCTGTTGACCTTGATACCGATGTTTTCCAGGCCCAGCTTGTCGGTGTTGCCGGTACGGCCGTTGCACCACAGCAAGGCGTCGGCCTTGATCTTCTTGCCCGACTTCAGGTGCAGGATCACCCCGTTGTCCAGGCCTTCGACACGCTCGTACTCTTCGTTGTGGCGCACGGTGATGTTGTTGTTGCTGAAGTGGTAGCTGAGTGCCTGGGAGATTTCCGAGTCCAGGAAGCTCAACAGCTGGCCACGGTTGTCGACCAGCTCCACCAGCACACCCAGGCCGCTGAAGATCGAGGCATATTCGCAACCGATCACGCCTGCGCCGTACACGATCAGCTTGCGCGGGGTGTGGCTGAGGCTGAGGATGGTGTCGCTGTCGTAGACGCGCGGGTGATGGAAATCGATGTCGGCCGGGCGGTACGGGCGCGAGCCTGTGGCAATGATGATGTGCTTGGCGTTGAGTTTTTCGACCACACCGTTCGGGCACACCACCTCGACGGTTTGCTCGTCGGCGAAGCTGCCGGTGCCGAAGAACAGGTCGACGCGGTTGCGGGCGTAGTAGCCGGTGCGCGAGGCCACCTGTTTGGAAATCACCCGCTCGGCGCTTTTCAGCACGTCCGGGAAAGAGAACCAGCGCGGCTCACCGATGGCACGGAACATCGGGTTGGTGTTGAACTGCATGATCTGCCGCACCGAGTGACGCAGTGCCTTGGACGGGATGGTGCCCAGGTGGGTGCAGTTGCCCCCGACCTGACGACGGCTGTCGACCATCGCCACCTTGCGCCCTGCTTTGGCGGCGTTCATTGCCGCACCTTCTCCGGCCGGGCCGGAACCCAGCACCACTACGTCGTAGTTGTAGACAGCCATGCGTACTCCTTCAGAACTGGCCCGCAAGCCACGGTCGCTTGCGGGGCGCGATCATGCCGCCGGGGCGTCATGAGAAAATTCGTGTGCAGTCTAATAAAGCGTGAACGCCGCGCACATTAACCCTTGGTCGCGTCGTAGGCCAATTTAGCCCGCACTACATATGGTTCACCCATTCCCTGGCGGCAATCATCCCTGCTTGCGCTTTCACTCGCCTTTCACCGCCCGTTCGAACGCGGGCGTAGCTCGGGAGACGAAGCCACCCTCGGCCCGAGTCACCAATACCGCGGCCAAGCCATGCGCCAGGGCGAAATCCCAGCCGCGCTGCGGGCCCAGGATCAGCAGCAGTGTCGAGTAGCCGTCGGCCAGCAGCGCCGAGCTGTCGAGCACTGTGACAGCGGCCAGGTCATGTTCGACCGGGCGCCCGAGGCGGGCGTCGAAGGTGTGCGAATAGCGCCGGCCATTCTGCTCGAAATAGTGCCGATAGTCACCCGAAGTGGACACTGAAAGGCCGTTGACCGGGATGATCTGCCGGGCGATCTGGCGGTCTTCACGGGGTAGCTCCAGGGCAATACGCCACTGACTGCCATCGGGCTTGCGGCCGACCGCCTTGAGTTCGCCAGTGGCCTCGGCGACAAAGCTGGTTATGCCCATGCCGCGCAGGCGTGCGGCAATCAGGTCGACGGCATGCCCGGCCGCGATACTGTTGAGATCGAGCTGTACCGGGGC
>NZ_JABMCN010000315.1 GCF_013179515.1 Pseudomonas sp. CM27 | reverse complement strand
GCCATCGTTGGTGCGCACACCCTCGCGGAACTCGGTCAACTGTTTGCTCACGTACTGGGAGTGCTGCCCGCCCAGGTGCGGGAAGCCAGCCAAGGCGATACCCGCGCCGTTCGGCGAGTGGCAGCCGGTGCAGGCAGGCATGCCTTTCTCCAGGTCGCCACCGTTGAACAGCGCACGGCCACGTTCCACCAGCTTGGGATCGGCGGCACCCACGCTGCCTTTCTGGCTGGAGAAATAGGCGGCGATGTCGGCCAGGTCCTGATCGCTGAACGCGGCCAGCATCCCGGTCATTTCCAGCACGGTACGCTTGCCGGACTTGATATCGTGCAGTTGTTTTTCAAGGTAGCGCTCGCCCTGCCCAGCCAGTTTCGGGAAGTTCGGTGCCAGGCTGTTGCCGTCGGGGTTGTGGCAGGCGCCACAGACGGCCGTCTTGGCCTGGCCGGCGGCGGCATCGCCTTTGACAGTTTGCGCAGCAGTGGCCGCACCCGCGACCCCCAGGGTCAACAGCAGACTCACGACTAGTTTGTTCATCAGCTAATCCAACACGGCTAAGGGTGAAATGTTATGTATCGGGACTGCCGCTCATCCAAAGGATGACCAAACGGTAGTCCTCGGCACTGCAGTCCATGCACAATCCACGCGGCGGCATAGCCTTGAAACCCTGATTCACATGCGCCATGAGTACCTCCATGCCTTGCGCCAGCCTTGGCTCCCAGGCTGCCCGGTCACCCTTCTTGGGCGCCTGCGGCAACTGCCCGGCGTGACAGGCCGCACACGTGCGGTTGTACAACGCCTCGGGATCCTGTGTAGCCTGTGCGCTGAAAAACGGCAGGAACATACCGACAGCTAGCAGCCATTTCGCCAGGCGAAACGACCTGACAGGGTTGGGGGACGCGCTGCGTTCTGATGCGCAAGCTATAGTTCGGCACCCCATGCCCGTTCTCCTTCGCTGGGAGAATGGGCACACAAAAACTGGGGCATTATATACTTCTGTCAGCCAAACGGAAATGACACCGCTTGCCGGCCTAGGCTTTGGCAACACCCACATCGGATATCCCATGCAAGTCAAGAACCCCATCCTCGGCCTCTGCCAGAAAGCCACATTCGCCCTTAGCGCAGCCAAGGTCGAACAATGCCCGGACGACCAGGGTTACGAGGTGGCTTTCGCCGGCCGCTCCAACGCCGGCAAATCCAGCGCCCTCAATACCCTGACTCATGCCAGCCTGGCGCGTACCTCGAAAACCCCCGGTCGCACCCAGCTATTGAATTTCTTCAGTCTGGACGATGAACGGCGTTTGGTCGACCTGCCGGGCTACGGTTATGCAAAAGTGCCGATTCCGCTCAAGCAACACTGGCAGAAGCACCTGGAAGCCTACCTGGGCAGCCGTGAGTGCCTGCGTGGCGTGATCCTGATGATGGACGTCCGCCACCCAATGACCGATTTCGACAAGATGATGCTGGACTGGGCCAAGGCCAGCCGCATGCCGATGCACATCCTGCTGACCAAGGCCGACAAGCTGACCCACGGCGCAGGCAAGAACACCTTGCTGAAAGTGCAGTCGGAAATCCGCAAGGGCTGGGGCGATGGCGTGACCATCCAGCTGTTCTCGGCACCCAAGCGCCTGGGTGTGGAAGACGCCTACCGGGTGCTGGCGGACTGGATGGAGCTGGAAGACAAGCCAGTTGCCTGAGGGCCTGCATGAATCCTTGTAGGAGCAGCCTTTGTGCTGCGAAGAGGCCACGACAGGCTGTAGACATCTATTGCTCATGCCGGCCATTTCGCAGCACAAGGCTGCTCCTACAGGTGTGAGCAGCAACTGCCGACCCAAATTCCGGGCAAAAAAAACCCCGGACTTCGTATGGGGAGGGGGAAGTTCGGGGTCCAAGTCCGGACCGCTAGGGCGGGGTCCAGATATCTGCCAACACTTAACACAACATAGGAGCATCGAAGGGCTTCACCAGCCATTCAGTTACTCTGAGTTCCGCTTCACTGGTTTAGTTCCGAAGCCCTGAAAACTATTTGCGATAATTTCAGGAATCTTCAGCACCAATGGCACTGGGCAGTGCCAGGATCCGCGTCCCTACGTCGCAGATCCTACACAGCTTTCCCCGTTCAATCAGTGAGCTTCATCCCAATTCGCGCCAATTCCTGCCTCGACCAGCAGCGGAACATCCAGCTGCGCGGCCTGGCTCATGTGCTGGCGAATTTCATCTTTGACCTGCTCCACCAGGTCTTCGCGCACCTCCAGCACCAGTTCATCGTGTACCTGCAGGATCACCCGTGCATCCAGCCCGCTCTCGCTCAGCCAGTTATCCACATTGACCATGGCCCGCTTGATGATGTCGGCCGCCGTACCCTGCATCGGCGCGTTGATCGCCGTACGCTCGGCGCCTTTGCGCAGGGCCGGGTTCTTGGCGTTGATGTCGGGCAAGTACAGGCGGCGACCAAACAGGGTTTCGACAAAGCCTTGCTCGGCCGCCTGGGCTCGGGTGCGCTCCATATAGGCCAGCACGCCCGGGTAGCGGGTGAAGTAACGGTCGATGTAGTCCTGCGACTGCTTGCGATCGACGCCGATCTGCTTGGCCAGGCCGAACGCGCTCATGCCGTAGATCAGGCCGAAGTTGATGGCCTTGGCGCTGCGCCGCTGGTCGGTGGTGACGTCTTCCAGTGCCACGCCGAACACTTCAGCTGCCGTGGCACGGTGCACGTCCAGGTCGTTGCGGAACGCATGCAGCAAGCCTTCGTCCTTGGCCAGGTGGGCCATGATGCGCAGCTCGATCTGCGAGTAGTCCGCCGCCAGCAACTTGTAACCCGGGCTGGCGACAAACGCCTGGCGAATGCGCCGGCCTTCGGCAGTGCGAATCGGGATGTTCTGCAGGTTAGGGTCGCTCGACGACAGCCGGCCGGTGGCGGCCACCGCCTGCTGGTATGAGGTGTGGATACGCCCGGTGCGCGGGTTGATCTGCCCCGGAAGCTTGTCGGTATACGTGCTTTTGAGCTTGCTCAGGCTGCGGTACTGCATCAGTACCTCGGGCAGCGGGTAGCCTTGCTCGGCCAGCTCGTCGAGCACCGCTTCGGCGGTGGATGGCTGGCCCTTGGCGGTCTTGCTCAGCACCGGCATGCCCAGCTTGTCGTAAAGAATGGCACCCAGCTGCTTGGGCGAGCCGAGGTTGAACTCCTCGCCGGCCAACGCATACGCGCGCTGCTCCAGCTCGGCCATCTTCACCCCCAGTTCACCGCTCTGCACCCGCAGCAGCGCGGCATCGACCAGCGCACCCTGGCGCTCGATCCTGGCCAGCACCGGCACCAACGGCATTTCGATGTCCATCAGCACCGGCTGCACGCTCGGCGTTTGCGCAAGGCGAGCCTGCAGTGCCTGGTGCAGGCGCAAGGTGATGTCGGCGTCCTCGGCGGCGTAGGGGCCGGCCTTGTCCAGGTGGATCTGGTTGAAGGTGAGCTGCTTCGCGCCCTTGCCGGCAATGTCTTCGAAGGCGATGGTGGTGTGGTCGAGGTACTTCTGCGCCAGGCTGTCCATGTCGTGACGTGTGCCGGTGGAGTTCAGCACATACGACTCGAGCATGGTGTCGTAGGCCACGCCGCGCATTTCGATGGCAGGCGAGGCATTGACGAGGATGTTGATATCGTACTTGGCGTTCTGCCCGACCTTGGCCTTGGACGGGTCTTCCAGCAGCGGCTTCAGCGCCAGCAGCACCGCCTCGCGGTCCAGTTGGGCGGGCGCGCCTTCGTAATCGTGGGCCAATGGCACATAGGCCGCCGCATGCGGCTCGACAGCGAACGACAGGCCCACCAGCTGCGCTTTCTGGGCGTCCAGGCCGGTGGTTTCGGTGTCGAAGGCGAACAGCGGCGCCTGGCGCAGCTTCTCCAGCCAGGCATCGAAACGGGCCTGGTCGAGGATGGTTTCGTACTTCGGCTCGACCTTGGCTGCCGGCTCCTCGACCGCTGCGATGGCCTCACCGGCCCGCGCCGCTTCGCGCTGTACATCCGCAACCCAGCTCTTGAACTCCATCTCGGTATACAGCGCCAGCAGCGCGTCGCGGTCAGGCTCGCCGCAGACCAGCGCCTCGACCTCGACGTCCAGCGGCACGTCGACCTTGATGGTGGCCAGCTCGTAGGACAGGAACGCCGCGTCGCGGTGTTCCTCCAGCTTGGCCGGCAGGGTCTTGGCGCCACGGATGGCCAGTGCAGGCACCTTGTCCAGGTTGGCATACAGGTCGCCGAGGCCACCGCCGATGCCGGTCAGCAGGCCCACCGCGGTCTTTTCGCCGACGCCGGGCACGCCAGGAATGTTGTCGACCTTGTCGCCCATCAGGGCCAGGAAGTCGATGATATGTTCCGGGCCGACGCCAAATTTCTCGTGCACGCCAGCCACGTCCAGCACGGTGCCGGTCATGGTGTTGACCAGGGTAATGTGCCCGTCCACCAACTGCGCCATGTCCTTGTCACCGGTCGAGATCACCACCGGACGGCCTTGGGCGGCACTGCTGCGGGCCAGGGTACCGATCACGTCGTCGGCCTCGACGCCCTCGACGCACAGCAGCGGGTAGCCCAGCGCCTTGACGCTGGCGTGCAGCGGCTCGATCTGCACGCGCAGGTCGTCCGGCATGCTGGGCCGGTTGGCCTTGTACTCGGCAAACATGGCATCGCGGAATGTGCCGCCCTTGGCATCGAACACCACCGCGAACAGGCTGTCGGGGTATTGCTTGCGCAGGCTCTTGAGCATGTTCAGCACGCCCTTCACCGCACCGGTTGGCATGCCCTTGGACGTGGTCAACGGGGGCAGCGCATGGAAGGCGCGGTACAGGTAGGAGGAACCGTCCACCAGGACGAGGGGCGCTTGGCTCATGAGCAGAATCAACCTTTTCGACGGGTCCGGCGCTAGAATAGCCAGAATCATTGACGACAAAGGGACTAGGTTATCATGCGTACACTCAATCGCCTGTTACTGCTCGGCCTGTTGGCAACCATGCCTGTCGTCACCCTGGCGGCGGACGACGCGCCCTCGGCCGATCCCGAGGTAACCATTCGCACGGAAGGCGACAAAACCATCCAGGAGTACCGGCAGAACGGGTTCCTGTATGCGATCAAGATCACGCCGAAAAACGGCAAGCCTTATTTCCTGGTACGCGCCGATGGCACCGACGCCAATTTCATTCGATCCGACCAGCCGGACATGCTGATACCGTCCTGGAAGATCTTCGAGTGGTAATCTGACGCGCACCGTTCACATCAACCCGGCACTTCCCGGCGGAAGTGCCCGTATGGGCATTTTTTCATCATGTCAGTCTTCACCCCCGTGACCCGGCCTGAGCTGGAAACCTTTCTGGCGCCGTACGAGCTGGGCCGTCTGCTCGACTTCCAGGGCATTGCCGCCGGCACCGAGAACAGCAATTTCTTCGTCAGCCTCGAACAGGGGGAGTTCGTCCTGACGTTGATCGAGCGCGGGCCCAGCGAGGACATGCCGTTCTTCATCGAGCTGCTGGACACCCTGCACGAAGCCGACATGCCGGTGCCCTATGCGATTCGTGACCGCGACGGCAACGGCCTGCGCGAGCTGTGCGGCAAACCGGCGTTGCTGCAGCCACGGCTGTCGGGCAAGCACATCAAGGCCCCGAACAACCAGCACTGCGCCCAGGTGGGCGAGCTGCTGGCGCACATCCACCTGGCCACCCGCGAGCACATCATCGAACGCCGCACCGACCGCGGCCTGGACTGGATGCTGGCTGCGGGGGCCGAGTTGCTGCCACGGCTGACTGCCGAGCAGGCTGCACTGCTGCAGCCGGCCCTGGCCGAGATTACCGCGCACAAGGCGCAGATCCTGGCGTTGCCGCGGGCCAACCTGCATGCCGACCTGTTCCGCGACAACGTGATGTTCGAAGGCACCCACCTGACAGGTGTGATCGACTTCTACAACGCCTGCTCCGGGCCGATGCTGTATGACATCGCCATCACCGTGAACGATTGGTGCCTGGATGAGCACGGCGCGATCGACATGCCCCGCGCTCAGGCGCTGCTGGCAGCGTATGCCGCGCTGCGGCCGTTCACTGCAGCCGAAGCCGAGCTGTGGCCAGAGATGTTGCGGGTAGGCTG
>NZ_JABMCN010000314.1 GCF_013179515.1 Pseudomonas sp. CM27 | reverse complement strand
CTGGAAAAGTGCGATGAATCAATTTGCGATTCTGTACGGAGATCGGTTCATCAGGCCAACCTGGTGAAATCAAGGCCTGCCGGGCGGCAGGCCGTTACCGGCCCGCACACAAAAAACCTGACACTCCCGGTTCACCCGCGAAGAGGCCCGCCCCGGCAATACAACTGTCAGCCTTCTGCTGTACGGTCTCTACGCCGGCGCGCCTGTCGATACAAATACAGACTCAACACCAACCCACAAGCCGCCGACGCAGCCGCAAACAGAAACATCGAAGCAAACCCGAACCCCGCCGCCACCGCGCCCACCAGCGGCCCGGTCACCCCCAGCGACAAATCGATGAACAGCGAATACGCCCCCACCGCCGCCCCGCGGTTGGCCGCCGATACCTGGTTCACTGCCTCAACGCCCAGCGCCGGGAATACCAGCGAGAAGCCAAACCCGCTCAGCGCTGCACCCGCCAATGCCAGTTCGGCGCTGGGCGCCAGCCACAGCATCAGCAGCCCCAGTGTTTCCACCGACAGGCACGCGATGGCCACGCGAAACCCGCCAATCCGGTTGATCAGGTTGCCGAACAGCAGCCGCGCACTGATGAAGCTGGCACCAAACAGGCTCAGGGTCAGCGCTGCATTGGCCCAGCCACGGCTGGCGTAATACAGGGTGATGAAGGTGGCGATGGTGCCAAAGCCGATCGAGCCCAGGGCCAGCCCCGAACCATGGGGGAACACCTTGCCCAGCACCTGCATGAACGGCAGGCGCTTGCCTGTGACGATCGGCGCGGCGCGTTTCGGCCACGCCAGCAGCAGGCCGAGCGCACATAGCAGGATGATGCTCACACCCATGCTCCACAGCCCCAGGCCGTTGACCATCAGCACGCCCAGCGGCGCACCGATGGCCAGCGCGCCGTAACTCGCGATGCCATTCCAGGAGATCACTTTGGCAGTGTTTTCGGCACCGACCCGCCCGATGCCCCAGCCAATCGAACCAGAGCCCACCAGGCTTTCCGCGCTGCCGAGCACCAATCGGCCAACCAGCAGGCAGGCCAGGCTGACCCAGGGCAGCTGAGTGAGGAAGGCGCAAGCGAGCATGAATACCCCGCTCAGGCCGCAGCCGAACAGGCCATACATGACCGCCTTCTTGCTGCCGTGGTTGTCGATGATGCGGCTGGCGGTAGGGCGGCTGAGCAGGGTAGCCAGGTATTGCACGCTGATAACCAGCCCGGCGAGCACGGCGCTGAAGCCCAGATCGTTGTGCACATAGCCGGGCAACACGGCCAACGGGATGCCGATGTTCAGGTAGCCGATGAAGGTGAAGAGGACGATGGAGACGACTTGCAGCGTGACTGCAACGGGGCGGGGTGAATCGGGCATGACGGCCTACGTGAGTTCTGGACGGTGTGAAAACGTGATGACGGAGGTTGCCCGCAGGTCAGCCGTTTTCACACAGTCGGGGATGCGCAGTTATTCCTGGTCGGCGCTGGATTGATCGTCACCATCCTGCTCGACGGCAGCTGCCGGTTCGGCGTGGACGGTAACGGTTGGCTCTTCTGGGTTCAGGCTTGGGAAGGGAAGATTCGGGATCTCATGCATCTCGTCGTTCCTCGCAAGAGTGATTGAAAAGTCTGCGCCAGGCGCGTGTGAGGCTTTGCAAAGCTGGGGCAGGATACACAAGTCTGGATGACAGTTTGTATTTTTTCCCGGTCGTTTGTCGGTTTTGCGGGCGAACAGCGCACATTTGCCCCATGAAAAATGGGGCCGCTGGGGCCCCATTTTTCAGGTGGTTACTTCCGGCCTTCGGCCGTTTCGGCGACCTTGTCAGTGCGTGCGCACATGATGAAATCATTGCGGTGCAGGCCTTTGATGGAGTGGCTCCACCAGGTCACGGTGACTTTCCCCCACTCGGTCAGCAGCCCTGGGTGGTGGCCTTCGGCCTCGGCGATTTCGCCTACGGCATTGGTGAACGCCAGGGCGTGCTTGAAGTTCTTGAACAGGAACACGCGCTCCAGCTCCATGTGGCCGTCACGCACTTCGATGTTCCAGTCCGGGATCTCGCGAATCAGCTCGGCCAGTTCGTCGTCGGTCACTTTCGGCGCGTCTGCGCGGCAGGCTTCGCAATGGGCTTGGTTCAAGGCATTCATGGTGTGGTTTCCGCTTCGAGTTGTTATCGGCAAGGACGTTCAGGCAGCGACCTTGGGAGGAAATTTCGGGGCGTGCAGGCCCAGTTGCGTGGCTTTGTGGACCATGCCCATGATGTCTTCATGGGCCAGGTCGAACAGGCGCTTCATGTTCGGCAGTACAAAGTACAGCGGCTGCAGGATGTCGATGCGGTACGGCGTGCGCATGGCTTCGATCGGGTCGAAGACCTGGTGCTCAGGCTCGCCAGACAAACTGTAGACGGTCTCCTTGGGCGAGGAGAGGATGCCGCCACCGTAGATCTTGCAACCCTGCGACGTTTCCATCAGGCCAAACTCGATGGTCATCCAGTACAGGCGCGCCAGGTACACGCGTTGTTCCTTGGTCGCCGCCAGGCCGAGCTTGCCGTAGGTGTGGGTGAATTCGGCGAACCACGGGTTGGTCAGCAGCGGGCAGTGGCCGAAGATCTCGTGGAAGATGTCCGGCTCTTGCAGGTAGTCCAGCTCTTGCGGGGTGCGGATGAAGGTGGCCACAGGGAAGCGCTTGCTGGCCAGCAGTTCGAAGAAAGTCTGGAACGGGATCAGTGCCGGTACCCGGGCAACCTGCCAGCCGGTGGTGGCACCCAATACCTTGTTGACCTCGCCGAGCTGCGGAATACGGTCATGCGGCAGCTTGAGCTGGTCGATGCCGTCCAGGTATTCCTGGCACGCGCGGCCTTCGATCACTTTCAGCTGGCGGGTGATCAGGGTGTTCCATACCGCATGCTCTTGCTGCGGATAATCGATAAAGCCTTGCGCATCGGGCTCGCGTGCCACGTATTGCGTCTGTTTCATGAGGCTCTCCTGGTGAGGGCTTTTCTTGTTATGTGCAGGACATGCCTTAGGAATATCCCGTTACCGGCGGTTTTGCACCGGGGTTGGCGGCTTCGGGCCAGAGTGGTTACCCGGGTATTCGTAACGATAATTTTACAAAAAGACGCAGGTGTCGGAAAATTCGGGGCATGCGGCTGATGTTTGGGTTGTTTTTGTCAGCTTATCTTTACGAAATTTCTGCGTGGTGTTGAAAAACATTGGCGCTTCGAGAGCCCTCATGCGTATCAAGGTGCATTGCCAGAACCGAATCGGCATCCTGCGCGACATTCTCAACTTGCTCGTCGAGTACGGTATCAACGTGCTGCGCGGGGAGGTGGGCGGTGACCATGGCAATGCCATCTACCTGCACTGCCCGAACCTGATCAACCTGCAGTTCCAGGCCTTGCGGCCGAAGTTTGAAGCGATCACCGGCGTGTTCGGCGTCAAACGGGTGGGGCTGATGCCCAGCGAACGCCGACACATGGAGCTGAATGCATTGCTGGGGGCGCTGGACTTTCCGGTACTGTCGGTGGACATGGGCGGCAGCATCGTCGCCGCCAACCGCACTGCGGCGCAGCTTTTGGGCGTGCGGGTGGACGAAGTGCCAGGCATGCCCCTGGCGCGCTATGTGGAGGACTTCGACCTGCCGGAACTGGTGCGGGCCAACCAGTCGCGCATCAACGGGCTGCGCATCAAGGTCAAAGGCGATGTGTTCCTGGCCGATATCGCGCCGCTGCAATCCGAACACGATGACAGCGAGGCTCTGGCCGGTGCGGTGCTCACCCTGCACCGCGCCGACCGCATTGGCGAGCGTATCTACAACGTGCGCAAGCAGGAGTTGCGTGGCTTCGACAGCATATTCCAGAGCTCGCGGGTAATGGCCGCTGTGGTGCGGGAAGCGCGGCGCATGGCACCACTCGATGCGCCATTGCTCATCGAGGGTGAAACCGGTACTGGCAAGGAGCTGCTGGCGCGTGCCTGCCACCTGGCCAGCCCGCGTGGCCAGTCGCCACTGATGGCGCTGAACTGCGCCGGGTTGCCCGAGTCGATGGCCGAGACCGAATTGTTCGGCTATGGCCCTGGGGCATTCGAAGGGGCGCGGGCCGAGGGCAAGCTGGGGCTGCTGGAGCTGACCGCAGGTGGCACGCTGTTCCTGGATGGGGTAGGGGAGATGAGCCCGCGCCTGCAGGTGAAACTGCTGCGTTTTTTGCAGGATGGTTGCTTCCGCCGTGTAGGCAGCGATGAAGAGGTGTACCTGGATGTGCGGGTGATCTGCGCGACCCAGGTGGATCTGTCGGAGTTGTGTGCCCGTGGCGAGTTTCGTCAGGACCTGTACCACCGGCTCAACGTACTGTCGCTGCATATCCCGCCCTTGCGTGAGTGCATGGATGGCCTGGAAGGGCTGGTGCAGCATTTCCTCGACCAGGCCAGCCGGCAGATCGGCTGCGCCATGCCGCGTCTGGCACCGGCGGCCATGGACAAGCTGGCGCAGTACCACTGGCCGGGCAATGTACGGCAGCTGGAAAACGTTTTGTTCCAGGCGGTTTCGTTATGCGACGGCGGTGTGGTCAAGGGCGAACATATTCGCTTGCCGGATTATGGGGTGCGCCAGCCTTTGGGGGAGTTTTCGCTGGAAGGTGATCTTTCGCAAATTGTCGGCCGGTTTGAAAAAGCGGTGCTGGAAAGTTTGATGGGGGAGTTTTCCAGTAGCCGGGCGCTAGGAAAAAGATTGGGTGTTTCACATACTACGATTGCCAACAAGTTGAGGGATTACTCCTTGGGCAAGTCGGAAAATTAAGAAGTAGTTAGTTGATAGCCTGTTAATTCGGCGGGGGCTGCTTCGCGGGTAAACCCGCTCCCACAGATACCACGCCGATCGTGAAGCTGGCGCTGTACCTGTGGGAGCGGGTTTACCCGCGAGTGGGGTCCGCAGGGCCCCAATTCACAGGTTTTCAGCCGTTGGAGCAGCCGTTCCCCATCACGCGGTATTCGAGAATGTGCTTTTGGCCCTTGGAGTCCTCGTAGGTCATGCGCGCTGGCACAACTTCGCACACATTGGGCACTTCGCTCATGGAAATGACGCGGGCAATGTCCAGGTGCTGAGAGTAACTGTACTGTTCAACCGGAATCTGCTCGGCATCTTTGGCTTCGCCGGCCATCGCCGCGCCGCAAAGACTACCAAGTACCAATACCAGTAAAGCTTTCATTTTCCATTTACCTGTCTAAGGTCGTGAGGGGGCACGCGGCGCTGATGGCGCCGCGAGTACAACTAGTTTTAACTATCAGGATGAGAGGGGGATTAACGCTTGCCTTCGTGGGGGCTGTTACCAGTTGTTAATCGCCTTGCCGTTGCTGGCGAGGTGAATTTTATGACCAGGGCGGCCGCTGAAACAGTGGGTCTTTTGATAAAGTGTTTTGACAGAATCTGTAACAATCCTGTGGTAAATCCCCTCGTTTTTTCTTTGCCGGGCTGTAATGCCCGCGCCAGAGCGCCCTGCCGGAACGCGCGTGCCAAATTACTACCAACGTCGAATGGCTTTTGTCGCTCTGGTACAGTTACAAACGGTCCTATACAAAAACAACTATTACACCGAGGTAACACAGATGAGTGCGGCTCCACTGTATCCCGTTCGTCCCGAGGTTGCGGCCACTACCCTGACCGACGAGGCCACCTACAAGGCCATGTACCAGCAATCGGTGATCAACCCGGACGGCTTCTGGCGCGAGCAGGCCCAGCGAATCGACTGGATCAAGCCGTTCACCAAGGTCAAGCAGACCTCATTCGACGACCACCACGTCGATATCAAATGGTTCGCCGACGGCACTCTGAACGTTTCCTCCAACTGCCTGGATCGCCACCTTGAAGAGCGTGGCGACCAGCTTGCGATCATCTGGGAGGGCGACGACCCTTCCGAGCACCGCAACATCACCTACCGCGAACTGCACGAGCAGGTCTGCAAGTTCGCCAACGCCCTGCGTGGCCAGGACGTTCACCGCGGTGACGTTGTCACCATCTATATGCCGATGATCCCCGAGGCCGTGGTCGCCATGCTGGCCTGTGCCCGCATCGGTGCGATCCACTCGGTGGTGTTCGGTGGCTTCTCGCCCGAGGCGCTGGCGGGTCGTATCATC
>NZ_JABMCN010000313.1 GCF_013179515.1 Pseudomonas sp. CM27 | reverse complement strand
CCATCCTGGGGCCCAGCGCTTGACGGGCATCCATGCCCGTCACCTCCCTCCGCAAGGCCTGCGTTCGGCCTCCTGAAGTCGCGAAGATCAAGATCAAGATCAAGATCAAGATCAAGATCAAGATCAAGATCAAGATCAAGATCAAGATCTACAGCAACAGCAACAGCAACAGCAACAGCAACAGCAACAGCAACAGCTTCTGCTCTTGCTTTGCTTCGGCTTTTGCTTCTAAGCGCGCGATAGTCCAGGCGACACAGGTTGCGACTTCAGGAGGCCGAGCGCAGGGCTTGCGGAGGGAGGTGACGGGCATGGATGCCCGTCAAGCGCTGGGCCCCAGGATGGGGCCTGCAGCGCGGTCCTCCCGGGAGCAAGCCCGGAGCGAGGGAACCCCGCAGCGCAGCGTAGGGGCCGGATGATGGGAGCGGGCGGTTTTGGTTACTTTTGCCAAGACAAAAGTGACCCGCCGTAAGGGCGGAAAGGTGACTCAGCGCCACCCTCGCTAACGAATGTCTACTTGATGTGAATGCCCATGGCTTGAACCTTGAACTTGAACTTGAACCTGAACCTTGGAGCCAGGTTCGCAGCCGGTGCTTGGACGACGTCGCGCGATGCGCGACAATGACGATCATTTGCGGAGCCCCACATGACCGACTTCACCCCTGACGCCGTCCTCGACGCCACCGGCCTGAACTGCCCGGAACCTGTAATGATGCTGCACCAGCACGTACGTGACCTGGCCGCCGGTGGCCTGCTCAAGGTCATCGCCACCGACCCGTCGACCCGCCGCGACATCCCCAAATTCTGCAACTTCCTCGGCCACGAACTGCTTCAGCAGCAAGAAGACGCTGGCACATTCCTGTACTGGATCCGCAAGAAAGCCGACTGAAACGCTCTGGAACACGCCCCACGTTGCGCCTACACTGCGTTCCCCAGACAGGAGAGCGCCATGCTGATAGTTGCCGACGAGAACATCCCGCTGCTCGATGCCTTCTTCCAGGGTTTCGGTGAAATACGCCGCTACCCCGGCCGAAGCCTCGATGCCGCCAGCGTAAAGGATGCCGACATCCTGCTGGTGCGGTCAGTAACCAAAGTCGACCGTCAGTTGCTCGAAGGCAGCCGGGTACGCTTTGTAGGCACCTGCACCATCGGCACCGATCACCTGGACCTGGACTACTTTGCCGAAGCCGGCATCCGCTGGAGCAGCGCGCCGGGCTGCAATGCCCGCGGCGTCGTCGATTACGTGCTGGGCAGCCTGCTGACCCTGGCCGAACTGGATGGCGTCGCACTGCCCGAGCGCACCTACGGCGTGGTCGGCGCCGGTGAAGTCGGCGGTCGCCTGGTGCGCGTGCTGCACGGGCTGGGCTGGAACGTGATGGTGTGCGACCCGCTGCGCCAGGCCGCCGAAGGTGGCGATTACGTCAGCCTCGAAACCATCCTTCAACGATGCGATGTGATCAGCCTGCATACTCCGTTGCAGCACGCTGGCGAGCACCCGACCTGGCACTTGCTGGGCCAGGCGCAACTGGCCCAGCTTCGTCCGGGTGCCTGGCTGGTAAACGCCAGCCGCGGTCCGGTGGTGGACAACGCCGCCCTGCGCGAACTGCTACTGGACCGTGAGGACGTGCATGCGGTGCTGGATGTGTGGGAGGGCGAACCGCAGGTCGACCTGCAACTGGCCGACCTGTGCACCCTGGCTTCGCCACACATCGCCGGTTACAGCCTCGACGGCCGCCAGCGTGGCACGGCGCAGATCTACCAGGCGCTGTGCCGCTTCCTGGGGGTGGACGAGCAAGTGCAGCTGGCTGATCTGCTACCCCGGCCGTCGCTCGCGCAGATCGAGCTGGATGCCAGCACAGACCTGGCCTGGGCGCTGGCGACACTGTGCCGCGCGGTGTACGACCCACGTCGGGACGATGCTGATTTCCGTCGCAGCCTCAGCGACGACCCGCAGCAACAGCGGGCGGCGTTTGACCAGTTGCGCAAGCAGTATCCGCCCCGGCGCGAGATCGAGGGGTTGGCGGTGCGCTTGCGTGGGGAGTCACCACAGCTTGCGCAGCTGGTCAGCGCTTTGGGTGGCGTGCTGGTCTGACAGAGTATTGCAAGCTCTACCGGCCTCTTCGCGGGTGAACCCGCTCCCACAGCAACCTGACCTGGCTCAGGTCCTGTGGAATCCCTGTGGGAGCGGGTTCACCCGCGAAGAGGCCGGCACAGTATTCAGGCAAATAAAAACCCGGCGCGAAGGCCGGGTTGCAATAAATTCGCCGATCAACCTTTGCGCACGCGCTCGCGCCGGCTTTTTTCCAGGTCCTCGCAGGCCTGCTGGATCATCTGCTCGGTGATTGGCACTTCGCGCCCCTGGCCGTCGATGATCGAACCGCACACCTGCGGTTGCGGGGTGGTCCGGGGCTTCTGGTTGTCGCTGTTGTGCTGCAAGCTCATGCATTGTCTCCTCATCAGGTACAAGCTCAAGGTAACCTTGCGCCGTGACTGGCCTGTGACAGCGGCCGCATCCCGGCACAACCAGTCCAACAGAAACCAGGATAAACCTCCATAGCCAGGTTAGATCGATCGGTTATAGCAACCTGCACCCGTTCCCACGGCCTGGATGAGTGGTAGTCTGCGGCTTCCCCGCCATTGTGGTTGCAGTCATGCCCGAATCGGTTTCCCCGCGCCAACGCCGGGCCTTGCGCCTGGCCTGGCAGTTCGTTCGCCCTTATCGCCGCCAGGTGCTGCTGGCCTTGCTGGCGCTGGTGGTCACTGCCGGCATTACCCTGTCGATGGGCCAAGGCATACGCCTGCTGGTGGACCAGGGGTTCATGACCCGCTCCGCGCACCAGCTCAACCAGACCATCGGGTTGTTCCTGCTGCTGGTGCTGGCTTTGGCTGTGGGCACGTTCAGCCGTTTCTACCTGGTATCGTGGATTGGCGAGCGTTGCGTGGCCGATATTCGCCGTGCCGTGTTCGACCACCTGATCGGCCTGCACCCGGGGTTTTTCGAAGACAACCGCAGCTCCGAAATCCAGTCGCGGCTGACCGCCGACACCACCTTGCTGCAATCGGTGATCGGCTCGTCGTTGTCGATGTTCCTGCGCAACGCGCTGATGGTCATCGGCGGTGTGGTGCTGCTGTTCATCACTAACCCCAAGCTCACCAGTAACGTGGTGGTGGCCTTGCCGCTGGTGCTGGCGCCGATCCTGCTGTTTGGCCGCCGGGTACGCAGCCTGTCGCGGCAAAGCCAGGACCGGGTGGCGGATGTGGGCAGCTACGTGGCCGAAACCCTGGGGCAGATCAAGACCGTGCAGGCCTACAACCACCAGGGGTTGGACCGCCAGTTGTTCGCAGGCACGGTCGAGGCGGCGTTTGCCGTGGCCCGGCAGCGCATTGCCCAGCGTGCCTGGTTGATCACCCTGGTCATCGTACTGGTGCTGGGGGCGGTCGGGGTGATGTTGTGGGTAGGTGGCATGGACGTCATCGCCGGGCGCATATCCGCCGGCGAGCTGGCGGCATTCGTGTTCTACAGCCTTATCGTGGGCAGCGCTTTCGGCACGCTCAGCGAAGTGATCGGCGAGTTGCAACGTGCAGCGGGGGCTGCCGAACGCATCGCCGAACTGCTGGCTGCGCGTAGCGCAATCCTGCCCCCGACCACGGCGCTGACACTGCCGCAGCAGCGCGCCAGCGGGCGCATCGAGCTGCAGGAGTTGGTGTTTGCCTACCCTTCACGGCCATCGGTGGCGGCTATCGATGGCCTGAGCCTGGCCATCGAGCCTGGGCAGACCGTGGCCCTGGTAGGCCCGTCGGGGGCAGGCAAGTCGACCCTGTTCGATTTGCTGCTGCGCTTTTACGACCCCCAGCAAGGGCGCATCCTGCTCGATGGCCAGGCGATCACCGCGCTCGACCCCGACCAGTTGCGCCGGCAGTTCGCCCTGGTGGCGCAAAACCCCTCACTGTTTCGTGGCACGGTCGAGGCCAATATTCGCTACGGCCGGCCCGACGCGACCATGGCCGAGGTCGAAGCCGCGGCCAAGGGCGCCCATGCCGATGAATTCATCCGCCAGCTGCCGCAGGGCTACCAGACGCCACTGGGCGAGGGCGGCATCGGCTTGTCGGGTGGGCAGCGGCAACGCCTGGCGATTGCCAGGGCGCTGTTGGTCGACGCGCCGATCCTGTTGCTGGACGAAGCCACCAGTGCCCTCGATGCGCAGAGCGAACACCTGATCCAGCAGGCGCTGCCCAGCCTGATGGCCGGGCGCACCACCCTTGTGATCGCGCATCGACTGGCTACGGTGCAGCATGCCGAGCGTATTGCGGTCATCGACAAGGGCCGGCTGGTGGCAGTGGGCACTCATCGCCAGTTGATCGAGGAAAGCCCGCTTTATGCGCGGTTGGCCGCTTTGCAGTTCACTTTGGGGTAGGCTGTCGTTGCTCTGTAATATTTCTGTAGTAATTGCCTGAGAGTATTCAACTCAACTGTTGCGTAAGTGCTCGACCTGGCTGCCATTGCTTGATGGCAGCTTTTTTTTGGCCCGCTTTCTCCCCCTGGTTCCGAGACCCTCGATGTTGCGTAAATCCCTCAGAGTGCAAATTCTCTCGCTGCTCGGTGGCAGCCTGGTCGCGATGCTGCTGATCGCCCTGGTGTGCTTCCAGTTCCTGTCGTCGAGCGTGCGCAGTTATGCCGAACTGGTCGACGGGCCCCTGCGTGCCTCGCAATTGATCGACGAGGCCAACCTGCAGTTCAAGATCCAGGTGCAGGAATGGAAGAACGTGCTGTTGCGCGGGCGCCAGCCGGCTGACATGGACAAGTACTGGCAGCAGTTCCAGGCCCGCGAACAGCAGGTGCAACAACTGCTCGGGCAACTGATCGACAGCAGCGATGCGCGGCTCAAGGCGCCGCTGCAGCAGCTGCGCGAGACCCATCGCCAGCTGGGCCAGGCCTACGCGCAAGGCCGGCAGGCGTTTCTCGCTGCGGGGGGCGACCCGGTAGCGGGCGACCAGGCGGTGAAGGGGGTTGACCGCGCCGCCAGCGAGCAGATGAGCGAGTTGGTCGAGCAACTGCGGGCGGACGCGAGCCAGCGTGCGGCCCGCATCAATGCCAGCGCCGACCGCACCGTATGGCTGGGCCTGCTGGTGATGCTGGCCTCGGCGGTACTGGTGGGGCTGCTCAGCCTGTGGCTGGTGAACCGCAGCCTGATCGAGCCGATTCGCCAGTTGATCGAGTATGTCGCGCAGCTTAGCCAGGGCCGTTTCGCCGCCCGTGTCGACAGCCGCCGCGAGGACGAACTGGGGCGCCTGGCGCGGGCGGCCAACACCCTGCGCGACTTCCTCGCCGACACCGTAGGCCGGCTGCAGGACAACGCCCAGGAGCTGGAAGGCGCCAGCGGCCAGCTGCGCAGCATTGCCGGGGACATGGCCCGAGGTACCCACGACCAGTTCCAGCGTACCGACCAGGTGGCCACGGCCATGCACGAGATGTCCGCTACCGCCCAGGAAGTCGCCCGCCATGCCGCCGAAGCCGCCCGCGCGGCGGATGATGCCGACCACAGCGCCCAGGCGGGCGAACAGGTCATGCAGCAGACCATCGACATCATTGGCGTGGTCAACCGCGAAATCGCTGGCACGGCGGCGGTGATCCGCGACCTGGAACATGACAGCACGCGCATCGGCAAGGTGCTTGAAGTGATCCGCGGCATTGCCGAACAAACCAACCTGCTGGCACTCAATGCGGCCATCGAAGCGGCCCGCGCGGGGGAGGCCGGGCGTGGCTTTGCGGTCGTGGCCGACGAAGTACGCAGCCTGGCCCAGCGCACGGCGGCATCGATTGCCGAGATCCACCAGATCATCGAAGCGGTGCAGTCGGGGGCGGTGGAAGCGGTCAAGGCCATTGAAAGCGGCCAGCAGCGCAGTGAGGAAGGGGCCGAGCAGGTGCAGCAGGCCGGGCAGATGCTGCAGCGCATCACCCTGGCAGTGGAGGCGATCCGCGACATGAACCGGCAGATCGCCACGGCGGCCGAGGAACAGACCAGCGTGGCCGAGGACATCTCGCGCAACCTGATCGAAATCACCCGCATTGCCACAGCCAACCAGGAAGCGGTGCAGCACACCGAACAGGCAGGGCAGCGCCTGCATGGGCTGTCGGGGCAGCTGGGTGAGGTCACCTCG
>NZ_JABMCN010000312.1 GCF_013179515.1 Pseudomonas sp. CM27 | reverse complement strand
CCGCCCGCGCGGCGCTCGATCTCACCGGCGCTGCATATCTTGCGGCAAGCACCTGTCAGCCCGATGCGATCCCGTCAAAGCCAGCAAAGCCAAAAACCCTCAAAGCACCCGCTTGATCAACGGCTCCAACCGGCTATACCGCAACCTTCGCAGCAACTTGCGCACGTCCTTCGGGTGCTCGGTCTTGGCCCCGAGCGCTTCGGCCGAGCCGATCTTCGGCGCATGCCGGCGCAATTCGGTCAGCTCCGCTTCCCGCGGCGCCAGCCACTGCCCCTGCGGGTCATCGATCAGCAGGCCGTTCTCCAGGTCCAGGTTGAACCCGCGCGGGTTCAGGTTGTTGCCGGTCAGCAGCGAATAACGCTGGTCTATCCACACGCCCTTGGCATGGAAGGTATGCCCCGGATCGTTCCAGATCCGCACCTGCAACTGGCCGCTGGCGATCGCGCCGTGGCGGCGCCGGGCGAAGGCGCGCAGGTTGTCCTCGTACAAATAAGGCAACGCACCGCTGGCACTGAACGGCTCGCCAGGGGCGATATAGAAATCGTTGGCCGTGCGGTCACCGACGATCAGCTCCACCTGTACCCCCCGCGCCAAGGCTTGATCGAGCTCGCGCATCAGCACCCGCGGCGGGTTGAAATACGGCGTGCTGATGATGACCTGCTCGCGCGCGGCCGCCAGCAACGCGCACACAGTGCGGTTCAGCGGGTTGCCACGGCCCACACCGAGCAGCGGGATCACCCGCAGGCCCTGCCCCGCTCCGCTGGCAGGTGCCTGGTAGACCATGCGCCGCAGCCGCGCGCGCAAACGCCGAATGTCCCCCCGCAGGCTGCGGGTGGATGGCGGCTGCGGCAGATCGAGGCGCGGTGTGGCGGTGTGGTGCAGCAGACGCCGCACCAGATCGACCATGGCATCGGCCAGCGCTGGCGACTGGAACAGGTGGTAGCGGTCCAGCCGATAGCGATCGAAGCGGTGCAGGTATACGTTGTTCAGGCTGGCACCGGTGTAGATCACGCAGTCGTCGATGATGCTGCCCTTCAGGTGCAAGACCCCGAACAGCTCGCGGGTCTGCACCGGCACCCCATGGATGACGATGTCCAGCCCGTGGTGCTGGCGCTGGGCCTGGTACCACGCGGCATTGCCCGGCTGGCGCCCGCCGCCCAGCAGGCCGCGCCTGGCACGGAACCAGTCGACCACGATGGTGATTTCCAGGCCTGGCCGCGCCGCCTTGGCCTGGTACAGGGCATCCAGCACTTCCTGGCCGGCCTCGTCTTCCTGCAGGTACAGCGCGACGATGACGATACGCCGGCTCGCGGTGCGGATGCGCTCCAGCAGGCAGGCGCAGTAGGCTTTGGCGTCCGGCAATACCTGGATCGACTCGGGCGCCACGGCGTAGCCTGGCAATTCCGCCAGCATGGTTTCGGGGTTCACTCACGATCACCTTATGTGTGCAATCACTGTCGGCCCCGCCAACCGGCGGGGCCATTCCTGGCCGCAGTGCCGGGGGTGTAAGATCAACCCGGCAACGACCTATAACAACAAGAACCACGCGAGGCTGTATTTTCTCACTGCCCCTGACGAACTATGCCTCAGCTTGCACAGGAACCGCGCAATGGTCCACCCCGCATCTGCAAACCTGTCGACGTCTACAGTAAAGACCTTCGGCTTTCTGATCCTGCCCAATTTCACCACCATCGGCCTGGCCTCTGCCGTCGAGACCCTGCGCATGGCCAACCTGGCAGCGCGCCGGCCGCTGTTTCGCACCGTGCTCATCGCCGCGGACGACGCACCGGTGATGGCCAGCAACGGCATGCGCGTGCTGCCCGACTTCAGCATCGCCAACGCCCCCGCGCTGGATGCGCTGCTGGTGGTCGGCGCCAACCCGATCGACCGCGGCCGTGGCAATCGCCCGCTGATCGACTGGCTGCGCCAGCTGGCCCGCCAACGCCTGCCGCTGGGCGGTATCTGCACCGGCAGCTACCTGCTGGCCAGGGCGGAGCTGCTCAAGGGCTATCGCTGCACTATCCACTGGGAAGACCTGCCGACATTGCAGGCACAATTCCCCGGCATTGTCATATCCAGCCAGTTGTTCGAGCTGGACCGCGACCGTTATACCTGCTCGGGCGGCGTGGCCGCGATGGACATGATGCTGCAACTGGTGGCCCGCGAGCCCGGCGGCCAGGACATCGCGGCCAAGGCCGCCGAGCTGCTGCTGTGCGACCGGGTGCGCGGCGAACGTGAGCGCCAGCGGGTGCCGCTGCGCACCCTGCTGGGCAGTGCCCAGCCCAAGCTGAGCCAGGTGGTGGCGATCATGGAGGCCAACCTCGAAGAGCCGCTGGGGCTGGAAGAGCTGGCCGACCTCAACCAGGTGACCGTGCGCCAGTTGGAGCGGCTGTTCCACAAATACCTGCAGCGCACGCCCAGCCAGTATTACCTGCAGCTACGGTTGTCGCGGGCGCGCGAATTGCTGCTGCGCAGCGACGTACAGGTGCGTGAGGTGGCGCTGGCCTGCGGGTTCAGTTCACCGGCGCATTTTTCCAAGAGCTATAGCCGGTTCTTCGGGTTGTCGCCGCTGGGGGAGCGGCGTCAGGCTTCGTTGCATTGATTCAGGTTGTGTTTACGTTTTGCCGGCCCTTTCGCGGATTCACCCGCTAAAGGGCCGGCACTGGCCAATCAGTCTTCCAGGGCCATGTGGGCTGTCTCCCGGCACATCAGCATGGCTACCAGCGCCACCAGTGCCGCCGCCAGCAAATACCCCGCCGGTGCCAGCTTGCTGCCGGTCACCTGGATCAGCCAGGTGGCAATGAACGGCGCGGTCCCGCCGAACAACGCGTTGGCCAGGTTGAAACTCAGGGCAAAGCCGCTGAAACGCACCCGGGTCGGGAAGATTTCCGCCAGCAGGCACGGCAAGGTGCCATCGTTCATCGCCAGCATCGCCCCGAAGATGATCTGGATCGCCAGGATCACCAGCAAAGGCTGGCCGTCAAGCAGGCGGAACAGCGGCACGGTCAAGCCCAGGAACAACAGTGAGGCCACCACCAGCATGGTCTTGCGTCCAAAGTGGTCGGACAGCCGTCCCATCAGGAAAATCAGCCCGATATAGGTGGCCAGCGACACCGTCGAGGCGATGAACGAATCCCGCTCGCTCATGCCCATTTCAGTAGACAGGTAAGTGGGCATGTAGCTCAGCAGCAGGTAGAACGCCACCGCGTTCAGGCATGTGACGCCCAGGCCGATGGCCAGGCTGCGCCGGTGCTTGCTCAACAGTTCACGGATCGGCGCGGGGGTCATGCAGGCCTTGTTCTCCAGGCGCTGCTCCATTTCCAGAAACTTGGGCGTGTCCTGCAGGCTCATGCGGATGTAGCGCCCCACCAGGCCGAATGGCGCTGCCAGCAGAAACGGCAGACGCCAGCCCCATTCGTGCAGGGCTTCACTGCTGAGCAGCTCATGCAGCACGGCGACAAACGCCGCGCCGAACAGCAAACCGGCTGCGGTGCTGGCCGGTACGATACTGGTGTACATGCCACGCCGGCCGGGCGGCGCGTACTCGGCGAGGAAGGCGGCGGCACCGGCGTACTCGCCCGACGCCGAAAAGCCCTGCACCAGGCGGATCAGCAACAACAGGCACGGCGCCCACAGGCCGATCTGTGCATAGCCTGGCAACAGGCCAATGCAGAAGGTAGACAGCGACATGATCAGGATCGACAACGACAAGGCGTTGCGCCGCCCGTGGCGATCACCGAAATGGCCCCAGATCACGCCGCCCAGCGGGCGCACCAGGAACGACAGGGCGAACACCGCGAAGGTCGCCAGCAGGCCGGTGGCTTTGTCGGTTTGCGGGAAGAAGGTGGCGGCGATGATGGTGGCCAGGTAGCCGTAGGCGGCGTAGTCGAACCACTCGACGAAATTGCCCATGAAACTGGCCCGGGCGGCCTTGCGCAAGGCCTGGCGTTCAGCGCTGGGCGCGGCGCCGTCGAGGGTGGGAGCGTTCAGGATGGTGCTGGACATGACGGGTACCCTCTGATTCTTTTAATTGGAGGCAGGGTCTGGTGGTCATACAGTTATTTTTTTGTTGTCTGGGCCGGCCTCTTCGCGGCTGAAGCCGCTCCCACTGGGCCCTCTACAGGCCTTATGGGAGCGGGTCAGCCGCGAAGCAGGCCGCGCGATGCTTATTTGCGAATGATGTTGTGCTCCGGCCCATACGGGAACTTGGTGATGTTCTCGGCACCGCTGTCATTGACGATCAGGATGTCATGCTCGCGGTACCCACCGGCACCCGGTCGCCCTTCGGGCAACATGATCATCGGCTCGATCGACACCACCATGCCCGGCTCCAGCACGGTGTCGATGTCTTCACGCAGCTCCAGCCCCGCCTCGCGGCCATAGTAGTGGCTAAGCGTGCCGAACGAATGACCATAACCGAAGGTGCGGTACTGCAGCAGGTCATGACGCAGGAAGATCTCGTTCAGTTCATGGGCGATGTCACTGCAGCGCATGCCCGGGCGTACCAGTTTCAAGCCGGCCTCATGCACTTCGACGTTGGCTTGCCACAGGCGCAGGTACTCGTCCGGGCAGTGGTCGAGGAACAGCGTGCGCTCCAGCGCCGTGTAGTAGCCGGCGATCATCGGGAAGCAGTTGAGGCTGAGGATCTCGCCCTTGCCGACCCGGCGGCTGGTGACCGGGTTGTGTGCCCCATCAGTATTGAGCCCGGACTGGAACCAGGTCCAGGTGTCCATCAGTTCGGCATCGGGGAAACGCCTGGCGATTTCGCGCACCATCGCCTGGGTGGCATGCAGCGCCACTTCGTATTCAGGCACCTGATCGCGCAGTGCCTCGACCACCGCGGCACCGCCGATGTCGGCCACCTGCGCACCGTGGCGGATCAGTGCCTGCTCCTCGGCCGACTTGATCATGCGCATGCGCATGCACGGCGCACCGATGTCCAGCAGCTCGGCCTTGGGGTAGCAGGCGGCGAGTTTGCTGTGGTTCTGAAGGTTGAGGTGGTCGTATTCCACACCGATGCGCGAGGCCAGCGGCAGCGCCTGCTGGATGGCGACGAAATAGTTGTCACGTTGCCAGTCGGTGTAGACGATGTTGTCGCCGCCGACCGTGCGCCGCCAGGGTTGCCCGCCATCGATGTTGGCACTGATCGAGACCACCTTGTCCTGGGTTATCACCAGCGCATAGGGGCGGCCGAACGAGCAGTACAGGAAGTCGCTGTAGTAGTTGACGTTGTGGTATGAGGTGAAGATTGCCGCCTCGATGTCCTGCTCGGCCATGTAGGCCCGCAGCCGGGCGTGGCGGGCAGCATATTCCTGGGCCGAGAAAGTCGGCTGGACCTTGTCGCCGTTGTGGATTTTCAGGGTCTTGGGCATTTGCATGGTCGGGGTTCCTTGTCGTTGTGAGCACGCTGTTCAGGCCGGCCGCCTGAGAAGCATTGCAACAGAACCGACGAGGACGCTTTTGTACCTATCCGACCTGGAATTGGCGGGATTGCCAGTGTCTCAAGGGGCTGCGTTGCAGCCCATTCGCGGGCTTGCCCGCTCCCACAGGTACAGCGCAGCCCTCCTGTGGGAGCGGGCAAGCCCGCGAATGGGACGCAGCGCGTCCCACCGATAACGCCTTTACTTCAGGTCAAAACGATCCAGCTCCATGACCTTCTCCCAGGCCGCCACAAAGTCACGGACAAACTTGTCACCGCCATCACCGCTGCCGTACACCTCGCTCACCGCCCGCAGCTGGGCATGCGAGCCAAACACCAGGTCGACGCGGCTACCGGTCCACTTCACCTGCCCGGTCTTGCGGTCACGGCCTTCGAACGCTTCGTTGTCTGCCGAGGTCGGCTTCCACTCCACGCTCATGTCCAGCAAGTTGCGGAAGAAGTCGTTGCTCAAGGTGCCGACCTTGTCGGTGAACACGCCTTGCGTGTTACCGCCATGGTTGGCGCCCAGCACCCGCAGGCCACCGATCAGCACGGCCAGTTCCGGGGCGGTCAGGGTCAGCAACTGGGCTTTGTCCAGCAGCAGTTTTTCGGCCTTGACGCTGTATCGGTCCTTGCTGAAGTTGCGGAAACCATCAGCCAGGGGCTCCAGCACGGCGAACGACTCGACATCGGTCTGCGCCTGCGAGGCATCGGCACGCCCCGGGCGGAACGCGACGTTGAGGTTG
>NZ_JABMCN010000311.1 GCF_013179515.1 Pseudomonas sp. CM27 | reverse complement strand
TCATGGCGTGTGACCACGTGTACGTGTACGCCGTACTTACGCAGCGCCGAGGCGGCTTCCAGCCCGATGAAACCGTCGCCGACGATCACCACTGGCTGGCCAGGTTCGGCCGCGTCGAGCAACTGCGCGGCATCCTCCCTTGAGCGCAGGGTGAATACCCCAGGCAGGTCGACACCCGGAATGTCGGGGCGGATTGCTTTGCCACCTGTGGCCAGCAGGCAGGCGTCATAGTCGAACTGCTGGCCGTCGGCGAGGGTGAGTTGGCGTTTTTGGCTGTTCAGGGTGCGCACCTTGCCGTGCTTGCGTTCCAGATGGCCTTTGCGCAGGGCGTCGGCTTCGAGCAATGCGGGCACTTCGTCGGCGGGCATCTCCCCGGCAATCACGAATTTGCTCAGGGCGGTGCGGTCGTACGCTGGCTGGCGCTCCTGGTCGATCCACAGCAGCCGGCCCGCAAAGCCGTGGGACAGCAGGGTGGCAACTGCGGCGCTGCCGGCGGCACCGGCGCCGACCACGACGAAACAGCGGGCATCGCTGTGCCTGGGCGGCTCGATCACGGGCAGGGGTTGATCTTCGACCCAGACTTCGTCGCCCTTCACCCAGGCCTTGTAACGCCGCAGGTCAGCCAGGGCAGGTGGCTCGCAGACCACACCGTCGTCAACGGCGAACGCAGCTTTGTGCCAAGGGCACACCAGCAGGCCAGCGCAGACCACACCTTCATCGAGCGGGGCGCCCGCATGCGGACAGGTGGCCTGGTAGGCATGCACCTGGTCGCCTTGGCGGATCAGGATCAGTTCTTCGTTGCCGGCTTGTACGCGTAGGGGACGGTGTTGATCGAGCTGGGCCAGGCGGGCGACGGCGTGCTGGGTCATCGGGCTTCTCCAAAGGGGGCCTTTGCAACCATTTGACGCCTGGGGTCGGGAGTAAGTGCACCTATCTGACGATCGGAGTGGTGTATGTGCAACTGGCATTTTTATCAGTTTCAGTATGCCCCGCGTTTGCCCATCCTTTCACTGAGCGCCGCTATCAGGAGCCGGCATGCTACTCACAGTGGATATACAACAGTCGGTAATGGGCGCCACGCCTCACACTGCGTATGGGTTCAACCCGCGGAGCAACGCTGCTTTGGGCTTTGTCGGCGAGTGGCGAGACATTGCCACGGGGGGCTATCTGCCTGGAAATGGCCAGCGCTTGTATCGTTCGAATTTGATGAGATTCTGCAGCGCTGACTCATTTAGCCCCTTTGGTAAAGGAGGACTGAACAGCTATGCCTACTGTCAGGACGACCCCGTAAACCATGTCGACAGAAGCGGTCATGATTTTGTGCGTACCCTGCAGCAGTTCTTCAGTGGCTTCACTGGGTTGATAAACACCGGCATGTCAGGGCTCAAGGTTGCTACACCCATTATCAAAAGGTCAGTTCATGCCGCGCAGTTGAATATGACAGCAGAGCAGTACCTCGCCTTTCCCACGCGTATTCCCGAATACCCTAAGCTGGCTCGCGCCGGCAATTCAATTGCAACGGTATCGGGGGTGGCCAGTGTGATCCTGGGCACGCCAACCGGAATCGTAGCGGCTTGGCAAGCGCAATCGTCATTGTCTTCGATGTTTTCGTCGGGGACGCGGCTGGGAACTGGTGCATCGGGCATGACAGGGCGGGCGATGCAGGCCTGGAGTTCCTCGAAGCGTACACTCGCAGACATCTCGCAGTACAACATCAGCTACGCGCAGATTGCGAGTGAGGTGGCGCAGGAAATGTTCGGTGTGAATATGCTACGCGCAAGGGAATCGGGCATTGTTCGCATTGAACTGCCCGATGAAATGCGCAACCTCCGGAACATGCCGGCAACTAAAGAGCTGTTGGAGGTAATGGTCAGCACCGTTTAGCGACAATGTCAGGCTGACGAGCGGCGGGGATGTTTCTTTTATGTGGCCTGGGCGGACCTCTTCGCGGGTAAATCGAATCGCGCACCGCCGCTCCGATTTACCCCCGAATGAGTTCAACTGGCTTTTGCAGAACTCAACGCACCCGCACGGGTGATGCGCAAGGCCACCAGGCTACCGACCACGATCAGCGCCGCCAGCGAGTACAGCGCGGCATCGGTGGAACCGGTCTGGTCCTTGATGAACCCCACCAGGTACGGGCTGAGGAAGCCCGCCATCTGGCCCACCGAGTTGATGATCGCCAGGCCCGCCACCGCTGCACCGGCGCTGAGCAGCGCAGTGGGCATAGGCCAGAACATCGGCAGGCCGGTAAGGGCACCCATGGTGGCGATCGACAGGCCGAGGATGGCGATGGCAGGGTTGCCGGCGAAGTTGACCGCAATCAGCAGGCCGATGGCACCCATCAGCATCGGCACCACCAGGTGCCAGCGCCGTTCGTTGCGCAGGTCAGCCGAGCGCCCGCAGAGGATCATGAACACACCGGCCAGCAGGTACGGGATGGCGCTGAGCCAGCCGATCAGCAGCGGGTTGTCGAAGCCCATGCTCTTGATGATCGAGGGCAGCCAGAAGTTGATCGCGTATACGCCGCTCTGGATGCAGAAGTAGACGAAACCGAAGGCCCAGATCAGCGGGTTGGTCAGCACGGCCAGCACGCGGTCCCCGCTGGTGCCGGGCTTGCCGGCGGCATCGGCCTGCAGGTCGCTGGCGATCATCTGGCGTTCTGCCGGGCTCAGCCAGGCGGCTTTCTGGTAGCCGTCGCTGAGCAGGAACACGGCCAGCACGCCAAGGGCAACGGTGGGCAGGCCCTGGATCAGGAACATCCATTGCCAGCCGGCCAGGCCGTGCTGGCCTGCAGCGAAGTGCTGCAGGATCCAGCCCGAGAACGGCCCGCCAAGCAGGCCGGACACCGGGATCGCCGACATGAACAGGGCCATGATGCGACCACGGCGGGCAGCCGGGAACCAGCGCGAAAGGTACAGCACCACGCCCGGGAAGAAGCCGGATTCGGCAGCGCCGGTGAGCAGCCGCAGGGTGTAGAACTCGGTGGGCGTGGTGACGAACAGCAGGCAGGTGGAGAGGCTGCCCCAGGCGATCATCATCAGCGCAATCCAGCGCCGCGGTCCGAAGCGGTTGAGCGCCAGGTTGCTCGGCAAGCCGCAGAGCACGTAGCCGATGAAGAAGATGCCGGCCCCCAGGCCGTACACCGTTTCGCTGAACTTCAGCGCGTCGAGCATCTGCAGCTTGGCAAAGCCGACGTTGACGCGGTCAAGGTAGTTGAACAGGTAGCAGATGAAAATGAACGGAATCAGCCGCAGGGTGATGCGCCGGTACAGCGCGTTGCGGGTGGAGTCCGTGCCTTGGTCAGGGGCGGGGCTGTGTGCCATGATCGGGTTCTCTGTTGTTATGGTTGTCGCCGCGTCGCCTGTTTCGGCGCTCGCCCTGACGAGTCTCGGGGACGGCGGCGTACCTGTCTTTGTGCTTTTGCACAGCGCTTGGGCCAGCCTGCTGTGCCCGGGCCCAAAAGCCTAACACCCCTAAGGACCCTGCAATGTTCGAACTCGACCATGACCTGGCACAGGATATCGTTGACCGGGCCATGGCGATCTTGCCGTGCAACGTCAACGTGATGGACAGCCAGGGCTTGATCCTGGGCAGTGGCGAACCGGAGCGCATCAACACCCGCCATGAAGGCGCGCAACTGGTGTTGGCCAACGGCAGGATCGTCGAGCTGGACAGCGACGCGGCCAAATGCCTGAAGGGCGTGCAGCCGGGGGTAAATCTGCCGCTGATGCTCGATGGCCGGCTGATGGGTGTACTGGGCCTGACCGGTGAGCCGCAACAGGTGCGTACCTATGGCGAGCTGGTGCGCATGACCGCTGAAATGCTGCTGGCCCAGCGCCATTTGCAGGCCGACCAGCAATGGCGTCGGCAGCGCTGTGACGACCTGCTGGCGCTGTTGCTCGGCGGCAGCGGCGACTCCCCACGGCTGCTCGATGAAGCCCGGCAACTGGGCCTGAAACCCCAGTTGCCGCGGGTACCGTGCCTTTTTGAACTGGCCTCGGGCCCTCCCGCCGAGGCGCTGTCGGCATGGTTGATGAGCCGTTACCCGGACAGTTGGTGTGTCAGCCCGGCTCGCCAGTCGTTGCTGTGGTGTCGCCCGGCCGGCGCGGCGCTGGACGAGCCCCGCCTGCTCGAGCGCCTGCAACGCCATGGCTGGGAAGTGGAGCGGCTCGCCGTGGGCAGTGCTGCGCAAAGCCTGGAGCAACTGCGCCGAGGTTATCGCCGGGTGCGTGACTTGCTGGCATACGGGCGCGAGGTACTGCCCGGCGAACGGTTGCTCAGCCTGCAGCGCTACCGGTTGCCGGCCATGTTGTGGCGGCACCGCAACGATGATGCGCTAGATGAGCTGCTGGAACCGTTGCAGCGCATCCGCGCCAAGGACGGCAGCGGCCAGTTGCTGACCACCCTGCGCACCTGGTGCGCGCATGACGGCCAGAGCCAGGCGTGTGCCGATGCCCTTGGCATACATCGCAACAGCCTGCGTTACCGGCTGGAGCGGATTGCCGAACTGGGCGAGGTTGATCCGTTGCGCATGGAAGGCATGCTCAGCTTGTATCTGGGGTTGCAGTTGTTGCCGGCTGGGTGATGGGGTGAGCTGCGGCGGGCGTCGGCGGCAGCTGGCCTGCCGCAAATAGCCCCGAAGCAGGCACAAATGCATCTGCCCAAACAACCCGTCCCGCGTTTTGTGCATTTGACCGAGGCCCCTCAGGCGCACAACTGTCAGCATGCCGCTCATCAGGACAGGAGAATCCCCATGAAAATCGTCATTGCCCCCGACTCGTTCAAGGACAGCCTCGACGCTGCCGGTGTCGCCCGCGCCATCGCCGCCGGCCTGGCCGAGGCCTGGCCGCAGGCCGAGCTGGTCGAGTGCCCGATGGCCGATGGCGGGGAAGGCACCATGGAGGCGATACTTGCTGCCAGCCACGGCGAACTGCGCCGCCAGGCCGTACGCGGCCCGCAGGGGCAAAGTGTCGAAGCCGGCTGGGGCTGGTTGCCGCAAAGCCGCACGGCAATCATCGAAATGGCCCAGGCCAGTGGCCTGCAGCTGGTGCCAACCAGCCAGCGCGACGCCTGCCGCAGCAGCACCTGGGGCACCGGCGAGCTGATTGCCGCCGCCCTGGCCGCCGGCGCGCAGCGGGTGGTGCTGGCCATCGGCGGCAGCGCCACCAACGATGCCGGCAGCGGCATGTTGCGGGCGCTGGGCTTGCGCCTGCTGGATGCCGAAGGGCAAACGCTGGAAGAGGGCGGCCTGGCCTTGGCCAGGCTGGCCCGCATCGATGCCAGCGACCTCGACCCGCGCCTGGCCGAGGTGCAGTTTGAAGTGGCTGCCGACGTCGATAACCCACTGTGTGGGGCCAATGGTGCATCGGCCATTTTCGGCCCACAGAAGGGTGCGAATCCGCAGCAGGTTGATGCGCTCGACCATGCCCTGGGGCATTTTGCCGACCATTGTGCGCAGCTGCTGGGCGAGGATATGCGTGACTACCCTGGCTGCGGTGCTGCCGGCGGCATGGGTTTTGCGGCCCGGGCATTCATGGGTGCACAGTTCCGCCCGGGGGTAGAGGTAGTGGCTGAACTGGCCGGTCTCGATGCGCTGGTACAAGGCGCTGATCTGGTGGTGACTGGCGAAGGGCGCTTCGATGCGCAGACCTTGCGCGGCAAGACGCCAATGGGGGTAGCCCGGGTTGCCAAGCGCCATGGTGTGCCGGTGGTGGTACTGGCCGGGACCTTGGGTAAGGGCTATCAGGCCCTGTATGCCCATGGGATAGATGCGGCCTTTGCCCTGGCAAGTGGTCCGATGAGCCTGGAGCACGCGTGTGCCAATGCTGGGGAGCTGTTGCAGGCACGGGCTTGTGATATCGGGCGGTTGTGGCGTTGTTCGAAGCGGGTCTGAAGGTATTGCCCCGGTGGGGTAGCGCAGGCCATGTGGGGGGTGGCCTCTGGGAGGTTGCATCAGGGCTGACAGGTGTATGCCTTGGTATCTTCAGCGCCTGTGAGATCGAGCGCCGCGCGGGCGGCGCTCGATCTCCCTGGCGCTACGAGGGTGTCAGAAATTTTGTGTTCGGGCATAACATGAGTAAGAGGTGCATGTATGCCAACCAAAAAAAAACCGCTCCGAGAGTTACCAAAGGTTCCGAAAGAGCTGCTGGAACAGTTTTCCGCTGT
>NZ_JABMCN010000310.1 GCF_013179515.1 Pseudomonas sp. CM27 | reverse complement strand
GGCCCGGCGATGGACAATGTGCTGAACCCACTGATTCAGGCACATCCGGCGGCGATCCAGGCGGCATTCAGTGGCAGCGCCGAGCATTACACCCGGGTCAGTTTCTTCGACACGGTGACGGTGCCGGAGCAGCCCACGGCGCTGATTGTCGATGACGAATGGGGTTTGTTTGGCTGGTTTCAGCGCCTGACTCACCAAGGCGTGCCGTTCGTGTTGCTGCAAAGCGCCCGCAAGGACTTCGAACTGTTCGTCGAGGACTGCATCGAGCTGTACCGGCATGGCACGCGGCCGCGCCATCCGATGCTGTTTCGTTATGCCAGCTGGCAGGCGCTGGAGCAGGACAAAGGCGATGACAAGGCGTTCGTTGCCGTGGCCACCATGCTGCGCAAGGGCTATACGCCGGAGCACTTTGCCAAGGCCAAGAGCCGCTACCGCTGGGACAAGGCGCCCAAGCTGTTCCTGGGGCGGGTACGGGATGTGAAAAACATGGAGTTTTCCCGGGTGATGGTGTCGCCAGAGCTGATGGTGCCGCCGCAGGTGGCGGGCAACCGCAATGAGCGGGCGCGGATGCTGGCGGGCTTGTATACCGCCTGTTCGCGGGCGCGGCATGAGCTGATCGTGCCGGGGGGGATGCTGGACTGGGTCAAGGACCAGGTTCGGGATTGAGGTCCTGGGGGCCTCGCAGCTTCACATAACTTACTGATTCAGCAGGGTACGCGGAGCGCCCAGCATCAGTGTCCTGTAGGAGCGGCCTTGTGTCGCGATGGGCCGCAAAGCGGCCCCCTGGCCTTGAATCAGTTACGATCCAGCCACACCGTCTGGGCATTGGTGAACTCACGCACACCAAAGTGCGACAGCTCCCGCCCGAACCCGCTCTTCTTCACACCGCCAAACGCCACGCGGGGGTCGGAAGCGCAGTAGCCGTTGATGAACACGCCACCGGTATCCAGCGCTGCCGTCATGCGCTCGGCCAGTGCATAGTCGGCGGTGTAGATGGTCGAAGCCAGGCCGAACTCGCTGTCGTTGGCCAGCTCCACGGCATGCTCGGCATCCCGCGCGGTGATGATCGCCGCCACCGGCCCGAACAGCTCCTGCTTGAATGCTGTCATTTCTGGGGTGACGTTGGCGAACACGGTCGGTGCATAGAAGTTGGCCACGCCTTCGACCTTGCTGCCACCCAACAGCAGGGTGGCGCCTTCGGCTAGGGTCGCCTGAACCTGGCCATCCAGCTCGTCGCGCAGGTCATAGCGGGCCATCGGGCCGATGTACGTGTCGTCTTCCAGCGGGTTACCCAGTTTCAGCTGGCGCGTGGCTTCTACGAACTTGCGCGTGAATTCATCGACGATGCTTTCTTCGACGATCAGGCGTTTGGCCGCAGCGCAGACCTGGCCGGTGTTCTGGTAACGGCCAATGACTGCCGCCTGCACGGCAGCATCCAGGTCAGCGTCAGCCAGCACGATGAACGGGTCGGAACCTCCCAGCTCGAGCACGCACTTCTTCAGCGCGGCGCCGGCCTGGGCGCCAATCGCCATGCCGGCGCGCACGCTGCCGGTCAGGGTCACGGCGGCGATGCGCGGGTCGTTGATGGCGCGGGTGACGCCGTCCGGGGTCACGTTCAGCACCTCGAACACGCCTTCCGGCAGGCCGGCATCCTTGAACAGCTCGCCCATCAGGTAAGCGCTGCCCATCACGTTCGGTGCGTGCTTGAGCACGTAGGTGTTGCCGGCCAGAATCGCCGGCACAGCGCCGCGCAGCACCTGCCAAACCGGGAAGTTCCACGGCATCACGGCAAGGATCGGGCCCAGCGGGCGGTATTCGATGCGGGCTTTTTCAACCTGGGTCGGCTCGGCGGCGAGCATGGCCGGACCATGTTCGGCGTACCAGCGGCACAGGCCGACGCATTTGCTGACTTCGCCACGGGCCTGGGCGACGGGCTTGCCGATTTCGCGGCTGATCATTTGCGCGAACGCTTCGGCCTTGGCTTCGAGAGTACTGGCCAGGGCCAGCAAGTACTCGCTGCGCTGACCCAGCGACACCTGGCGCCACTGGCGGTAGCCGACCTTGGCACGTTGCAGCGCCGCTTCCAGTGCGGCGTCGGTGTCGAACGGGTAGGCGCCGATCTGCTCGCCGCTGTACGGGTCGAGGGAGATGGCGTGGGTCAGGCTGCTGATCGCGCTCATGGCGGGACACTCTCGTTGTTGTTAATCAGGTGACGCCAGACTAGTGGGCTATGGGTTTAATGAAAACTGAATAATAATGAGCGAAACATTCACGTTTGGAGAAAGGCCGTGGACCTGGTGCAACTCGAGATTTTCAAGGCCGTTGCCGAGCACGGCAGCATCAGCGCCGCCGCACAGCACATCCATCGGGTACCGTCGAACCTGACCACGCGCATCAAGCAGCTGGAAGAAGACCTGGGCGTGGAGCTGTTCATTCGCGAAAAGAGCCGTCTGCGCCTGTCGCCTGCGGGCTGGAATTTTCTCGAGTACACCCGGCGCATCCTCGACCTCGTGCATGAAGCACGGCTGAGCGTGGCCGGTGATGATCCGCAGGGCACCTTCGCCCTCGGCTCGCTGGAAAGCACGGCGGCGGTGCGCATTCCAGCCTTGCTGGCGGCGTATAACCAGCGCTACCCCAAGGTTGACCTGGACCTGTCCACCGGGCCTTCCGGGACCATGCTCGAAGGCGTGCTGTCTGGTCGGCTGGTGGCGGCGTTCGTCGATGGCCCCGTGCTGCACCCCACGCTGGAAGGCATGCCGGTGTTCGAGGAAGAGATGATGGTCATCGCGCCGCTCAACCACGCACCCGTCACCCGCGCCCAGGATGTGAACGGCGAAAGCATCTACGCTTTTCGCGCCAACTGCTCCTACCGCCACCACTTCGAAAGCTGGTTCATCCAGGACCAGGCGGTGCCGGGCAAGATCCACGAGATGGAGTCTTATCACGGCATGCTGGCCTGCGTCAGCGCTGGCGCCGGCCTGGCCATGATGCCGCGCAGCATGCTCGACAATATGCCAGGGTGCAGCACGGTCAGTGCCTGGCCGATGTCGGAGGATTTCCGTTACCTGAAAACCTGGCTGGTCTGGCGCCGGGGCACGGTGTCGCGCAGTTTGAGCATGTTTGTGAAACTACTTGAGGAAGATAGCGTAGCTTTATGATTTAAAGCATTATTTTTCTTAAAGTGCGAATTTCATTCAGCTGACCCTGCATCCCCACGAACACCACTGCGCCTGGAGGATCAGATATTAGGTAAGCCATCCTCGAAAGGAGGGTCATACCATGCGTAACCATCACTATGCCCTTGGCGCGGCGCTGCTGATCACCCTGGCCATGCCATGGACCCTGGCCGCCGCTGCCGACCTCAATGCGCCCATCGACATGCAGGCGGTGCAACTGCAACCGCAGGAACAGAACGGCGTGCGCTATGTGCAAGGCGGTATCGGCCAGGATGAAGCCAATGCCCTGCGCAAGCTGCCGGGCTATGACCTGCACGTGGAACTCTCTACCGGGCCGGAAGGCAAGTTCCAGAGTGGCGCCACGGTCGATATCGACAATGCCCAAGGGCAAACCGTGCTCAGCGTCAGTGATGCCGGGCCTTTGCTGTATGTGCAGTTGCCACCAGGCAAGTACAAAGTCACCGGCAACGCCCAAGGTCAGACGGTACAGCAACAGGTGAGCGTGAGCGGCAAGGCGCCTGCGACCGTGAACCTGAACTGGCGTTGATCATCGCTATCTTGCGGGGCAGGGGCTTGGGTGAATGCCAGACCGTCAAGCAAAGGGGCCGCCTTGCGGCCCATCGCCGCGGTTCGTCGCCACGGCAAGCCAGGCTCCCACAAGTACGGCGCATGGCTTGCCGGCGATGCGGGGCTTGGGTGGTGGATTCGCCAATAGTGGCAATTCACTTTCAACTTTCTGTTTATCTGGTCAATAATCGGAAAAGTATTACTCCGTGTGACTGGTCGGGATGCGCCAGTCACCGCATAAGACCGAGGGGCCAGAGCCCCCGCTTGCCGTGTAGACCATCAGGAGAGTTGTTGATGAAAACCCGTCTCGCAGCTTCGCTGGCCGCTGCAGTGCTGGCCTGTGTCGGGGCCAACCTGGCCCAGGCCGCGCAGGTGTCCGGCGCCGTAGGGGCCACCAGCCAGGGCGACATGACATACCGTATCGGCCTGTCGTTCGACTGGGACACGAAGTGGCTGGAAAGCAGTACCGGGCATGTGACCGGTTACTGGGATGCCGGCTATACCTACTGGGAGGGTGGTGACGCCAGTGGCGCGCATTCGCTGTCGTTCAGCCCGGTGTTCACTTACGAGTTCAGCGGTTTCACCTACACCCCGTATATCGAGGCCGGCATTGGTCTGGCAGCGTTTTCCAAGACCGAGGTGGGTGACCAGCGCCTGGGTTCGTCGGTCAACTTCGAGGACCGTATCGGTTTTGGCCTGAAACTGCCGGGGGAGCAGAAGGTGGGGATCCGCGCGATGCACTACTCCAACGCAGGGATCAAAGAGCCTAACGACGGGATCGAGTCGTACTCGCTGTTCTACAGTAAGGCTATCTGAACAACCGGGGCCGCAAAGCGGCCCCACCTGCATCAGAAGGTGTAGGAAATCCCTGCCTGCACCGTCCGCGGTGCCCCCGGATAGGCGTAAAGGTTGAACGCCCCCTCGTCATACTCCTTGTTGAACACATTCTTCACGTCCAGGTTCAGGCGCACGTGCTCGTTGACTTTGTAGAAGGCCAGCAGGTCGACCACGGTGTACTGGTCCATGTTGTAGGTCACTGCCTCGGTCTGGCCATTGCGGTCGTCCACGTATTTCACTCCCATCCCCAGCCCAAGGCCCTTGGCGAAGCCGTCCTGGAACTCATAGGTGTTGAGCAGGCTGAAACTGTTGCGCGGAATGTTTGCCAGGCGCGTGCCGGTAGGCAGGCGGTTGTCCTTGGTCACTTCGGCATCGACATAGGCGTAGCCGCCGATCACACGCCACTCGGGGGTGATGTTGCCAGCGATGTTGATATCCAGGCCACGGCTGCGCACCTGGCCGGCGGCGACACTGAAGTTGGGGTCGACCGGGTCGCGGGTCAGCACGTTTTCCTTGACGATGTGATACACCGCCGCATCGACGCTCAGCTGGCGGTCAAGCGCCTCCCACTTCACGCCCAGTTCGTATGACTTGCCCTTTTCAGGGTCGAAGCCACCACCGCCGGCCGGGGTGCCAGTGTTGGGCTTGAACGAGCGCGCGGTGTTGGCATAGACCGCGACCGTGTCGGTCAGGTCATACAGCAGGCCGAAGCGCGGGGTCACGCCGTTTTCGCCCTTGTCGAAATCACCGGCATTGTTCAGCTTGTTGTCGTAGTCATGCTCGAAGCGCTCGAAGCGCACACCCGCCAGGGCCTTGAGGCGCTCGGTCAGCGCCACCTGGTCCTGAATGAAGAAGGCCCAGGTCTGCAGGTTTTCCTTGTCCCAGGTGGTGGTGCGCACCAGTGCCGGGCGGGGCTGGCCCAGCACCGGGTTGTAGATGTCTATCGGGTAAGGAGCAGAGGAGCGGCGGATGATCGAGTTGTAGTCGTAGTTCTCGTACTCCACGCCGGTCAGCAGGGTGTGGCTGAACGCACCGGTATCAAAGTGGCCGGTCAGGTTCAGTTGCCAGTCGCGGTCGGTCCATTCCAGCTTGCGGTAGTTGAAGTTGCGTTGCAGGGTGCGGCCGTCTGCCGGTGCGCCATCGGCTTCCACGGCGTTACCTTTGAGCGAGCCATCGAGGAACTGGAAACCACCGCCCAGCGTCCAGTTGTCGTTGAGCAGGTGCTCGAAACGCACTTGGGCCATGTTGTTGTCGTTGTGCAGCAGGTTGTCGCTGCCTTTTTCCCAGATATAGGTGTCGCGCGATGCGCTGCCGGTCTGGGTGGCGTAGCGGGTGAGGCCGCGGTCCAGCGGGTGGTTGTTGCGCATGAAATCGCCCTCGAAGACGATTCTGGTGCTGTCATTGACCTGCCAGCTGAGTACCGGCGCCACGTCATAGCGCTCGCTTTCCACGTCGTCACGGAAGCTGTCGCCGCCTTCGCCCAGCAGGTTCAGGCGGTAGGCCAGCGAACCGTCCTGGTTCAGCGGCCCGGTAGCGTCCAGGGTGGCCCGGTGCATGCCCTGATCATCGAACTGACTGCCCAGGGTCACCTTCGACTCGGGC
>NZ_JABMCN010000031.1 GCF_013179515.1 Pseudomonas sp. CM27 | reverse complement strand
TTTCGCGCTGTGCCTGGGCTTGAAGGGCAAGTACGCCATCGCGCCGAAAGGCGAAGAGTCGCTGAACGGCCTCATTCACCAGCTTCACGGGATCATCCGCGAACTGCGCGGCCCCGTGCCGGAATCGTTCGGCGATCCCTACACCAACGTGGCCCCGCGCAATTTTCGCATGAACCGGCAATGGCCCTGGTGGAGCCCGTTGGTGATTTCTGCAGTCGCCATGGCCGTGGCCTACAGCATCTACAGCTACCGCCTGCACCTGATTACCACCGAGGTGCTGGAGTCACTCAACGGCATCTTGCAGCAATAGGGCGTCGAACAGCGACGCAACCGAATTCAACGAATTGACGAGGTACCTGCCTCGTTGACAAGCCCATCGTTTCCGATGGCCACGCCGCCCGTGGTGGCGTGTTGTATCCACATGGACGCAGGAGAAACTGCCATGCCAACACCCGCTTACATCAAGATCGAAGGCCAGACCCAAGGCAACATCACCGCAGGCGCCTTCACCTCTGACTCGGTCGGCAACGTGTTCGTCGAGGGCCATGAAGACGAGATTCTGGTGCAGGAAATCAAGCACCAGGTGACCACCCCAACCGACCCGCAGAGTGGCCAACCCGCAGGACAGCGGGTGCACAAACCGTTCATTTTCACCAGCGCCCTGAACAAAGCCACACCGCTCATGTACCAGGCCCTGGCCAGCGGCGAAATGTTGCCGACGGTTGAGGTGAGCTGGTATCGCACCTCAGTGGAGGGCAAGCAGGAACACTTCTTCACCACCAAGCTGGAGGACGCCACCATCGTCGATATCCACACCACCCTGCCGCATGCGCAGGACAAGGAAAACGCTGATTTCACACAATTGATCGAAGTGTCCATGTCCTACCGCAAGATCTCCTGGGCCCATGTGGTGGCAGGTACCGAAGGCTCTGACGACTGGCGCAAACCGATCGCCTGACCCCACTGAAATGCCCCAGGCAGCCTCGCGCTGCCTGGGCTTTTCGACTCTTCAGACGGCGGACAAGGATCTTTTATGCCTAGCCAATCTGATTTGCGCTACAGATTCGAGCCACTGGTGGGCGACGTTGAGTTCGAAGTGGTGTCGTTTGAACTCAGGGAAGCGATCAGCGCACCCTTTACTTTGGAACTGGAGCTGGTCAGCTTCGAGCCCGATATCGACTTCGGCCAAGTGCTGGACAAACCGGTGGTACTCACCATCCTGGATGAAGAAGGGCCGGTGCGTTACGTGAACGGCCTGGTGAGCAGCTTCAGTCAGGGCGAAAGCGGCTTTTACCGCACCTACTATCACGCGCTGGTCGAACCCATTCTGGCCCGCGCCGGCCTGCGTTCGAACTGGCGCATCTTCCAGCAAAAAACCGTGCCGCAGATTCTTGAGTTGATGCTCAAGCGTCAGGGTATCGATCAATACGAGCTTCGCGTGAGCATGGACCACCCGGTGCGCGAGTTCTGCGTGCAAGCGGGCGAGACCGACCTTGACTTCATCGCCCGTCTGGCGGCGGAAGAGGGCTTCGTCTATCGCTTCGAGCACAGTGAAAAACTGCATAAGTTGATCATCACAGATCAGCTGCTGTCCCTTGGGTTGATCAGCCATGGCGCGCTCAAGACTGGCAACGATGACGAAGGCTTCTTTGAGGGCGAAGACGTTATCGATCCCAACACTGTGCTGTATCAATCCAGCAGTGGTGGTGATCAGGCTAGACCCTGCCTGCGGCGACTGCGCTACAGCGAACAGGTCCGAACCTCGCGGCAGGTCCAGCGCGACTACACCTTCACCCATCCGGCGTATCGTCAGGAACACCGTGCTGCCGGCCCTTTCCTGGAACACCAATCCACCGACTACGAACGCTTCGACTATCCCGGTCGCTACAAGCGCGATGCCGTGGGCAAACCGTTCACCGAGAACCGCATCACCGCCCTGCGCCACGATGTGCGCATTGCCGAAGTTCAAGGGGATGACGCACGGCTACAGCCCGGGCTGAGCTTCACGCTGACCGGTCACCCTCGCGATGACCTCAATGCCCACTGGCGAGTGAACAGTGTCGTTCACAAGGGCCGCCAGTTCACCAGCCTGCAGGAAGAGGCTGCCAGCGTCGACCAAAGCACGCGCTATGAGCAAACCGCAGTGCTGGTGCCAGGTCGCACCGAATGGCGCCCTGCCCCTTTGCAGAAGCCTCGCGTGGACGGCCCGCACATGGCCACCGTGGTCGGCCCGCCCGGCGAGGAGATCTACTGCGACGAGTGGGGCCGGGTCAAGGTCAGCTTCCCCTGGGACCGGGAGAGCAACAACAACGAGTTCAGCTCCTGCTGGGTGCGGGTATCCCAGGGATGGGCCGGTGGCAGCTGGGGGGCGATGGCCATCCCGCGTATCGGCCAGGATGTGATCATCCAGTACGTCAACGGTGACCCCGACCAGCCGATGATCACTGGGCGCACCTATTGCGGTAACCAGCTGCCGCCCTACGACCTGCCCGACCACAAGACCCGCATGACCATCAAGAGCCAGACCCACAAGGGTGATGGCTTCAACGAGCTGCGTTTCGAGGATGAGCTGGGTCGGCAGGAGGTGTTTATCCATGCGGAGAAGGATCAGAACAACGTCGTGAAGCACAACGAAACTACCTTCGTCGGCAACGACCGCAGCGAGCGGGTGGACCACAACGAAACCATCTCCATCGGCGACCATCGCACCGAAGACGTCGGCAAAAACGAAACCATCAGCATCGGGCTCAATCGCCACGTCACCATCGGTGCCAACAAGACCGAAACCATCAAGTTGGCGAAGGCGGAAACCATCGGCCTAGCCAAGGCGCTGACCATTGGTGCGGGCTATCAAATCAGTGTCGGTGCGGCGATGAATACGACAGTTGGCCTGAGCCAAAGCGAGCAGGTAGGCGTACACAAGTCCGTGATCGTCGGCAACCGCTTCAACATCACAGCAGGCGATGAATTCAGCATCACGGTAGGCAAGGCGACGTTGGTCATGAAGTCCGACGGGACCGTGCTGATCAACGGCAGCAACTTTGACTTCAGTGCCACAGGGCCTGTGCAAATCAACGGCAAGGATGTCGACCTCAACTGAAGGGGTAACCCACGATGGAATTTCGCAACCTGACGCCTTTTGACGTCATGTGCTTCAGTGCGCTCAGCAAACAGGATATAGAGCACCCAGTAATTGTAATGAAAGTCGGTTATCGACTGCAGCCCATCGCCAATAAGCCCGGGTACTTTTCCGCTGAAGTAATCGATGATGACCCTGTTCCGCTTTGCCTAGCCGATAAATACTATGGTGAGGAAGGGAGCAGTAGCGTTAAGGAAGAAAGTGATTTAGCACCTTTCAAACCTCGCTGTGATGTTATTGTCAATGGACATGCCTATGCACCAGGCATGGAAGCTGCGCGGTCGTGGACTGCCGGAATTCGCTTGAGCGAATCTGCGGCGCCATTGGAGATAAATATTGCATCACCAAAATCGTCCAGTGCAGACGGACCTCCGACGGAGCAACAATTGTATGGATGGCGGGATGCACATGCGGAGGCAACACAGCGTCGCGCTAATGCCCCAACTCGTAATATCTTGTTGAACAAGCGACTCCGCTTCACCGGACCTCGGATCTTCAAGCCAAGCTTGTTTACTGGGTGGCATGTGACTCAGGCTGGACTTGCCGAGCGCGTACCACTGCTATGGGATTACGCTTTTGGAGGTTCTAGCACTTTGCATAATCCGCAATTTCCTGACCACGCCTCTGATCCTCACATTATTAATCAGGTTTTCTATAGCAACCCACTGGGGCGTGGCTGGGTCGAAGCTCGTCACTTTGAGTTGGCAGATTCAATTGGGCAGTCGATAGATGAACTGCCGGCTCCTCAAATCGAGCAGATTAATGACCCCATTAGCAAGCTTGCAAGTAGCCGGCAGCCTGACGGTGATATCACTGCGACAGAGATGGCCAAGATAGTCAGAACGCACACTCACCAACCAGCAGGATTTGGCGTAGTAGGGCGCGCTTGGGCGCCCCGCCTTGCCCTCGCAGGGACCTATGACGATGAATGGCGGGACACTCGCTGGCCCGGCCTACCTGCTGACTTTGAATTCAGCTACTGGAACGGTGCGCCTACAGATCAGCAAACACCTTTTTTGGGGCCTGATGTACTGATCGAATTGTTCAACCTGACCTCGCAAGAATACGGGCACAACGGCCAACTGACCGTTGAATTACCAGGCCATCGTCCATTCCTGCTGGCACGCCTTCATAACGGTGCGGTGATTCCCATTCCTTTGCTCACAGACACCCTAGTTATCGACACAGACGCAATGAGTTTGTCTTTGACTCATCGAATCAGTCTTCCCTCCACCGAACCTATCCGCGCACTGGAAGCCCGGTTTGAAATCGACCCCACAGCCCCGCTCATAAAACGCACTCGACCAGCAAAACTAACTGATGGGGAGAGAGGCTGATGGCAGAGAAAATACTTGCTCGCAAACAAGAAAAATGGAGAGTCGTCAGCATCGCCCCCGATGTTTGTAAAACTCCCATGGGTAGCGCAACCCCGCCTGTTCCCTACCCAGTCACTGCGGAACTAAAAATCGCAACTGGCGTAGCAAAATCCGTGCGCGTCAACGGCAAACCAATCGTCGTATATGACATGAGCCTCGTGCCTAAAACTGATGGGGACCAGGCAGGTGCGGCGAAAGGGATCATCAGCAATACCGTTGGCGGTAAATGTTACCCGCAAGAAAAAAGCAGCACAGTGCGCGCCGAGGGAAAATTAGTCGTCCGCCACAATGATCTGTTCTGGATGAACGGGTCGTAGACATGGATGAGCCTTTAGAAATTGTGATTAACAAGTTCCAACGACGGATAGGTGACACGCACAGCATCGCCACTTATCAAGAAGGCAACGGCGTAGTAGTTCAGTTATGGAAAGGAAAAAACTTACTAACTCGCGAACACTTTACTTATCAAGAGTATTTGAAATTCCGGGCGGAAACTCCAGAATACGATCTACCAAACTACGCGCCACCCAAAGTTCAAAAAGAACTAAACACGCAGGGCACAGACGCTAACGGCAACACCATTGGAAGAGTAATCGGCGACACGTCGAAGACGAAGTTACCAGCCTCCACAGCGAACCCTCCCCTAAAGGAGACAGCCGAAGAAGGATGGTGGAACAAAACAAGCCCTTGGGTGCACGGAACTCTTGATATGTTGGGATTTGTACCAGGTCTTGGTGCAATCCCAGACGGAATTAATGCTGTAATCTACGTGGCAGAGGGAGATATAGCAAATGCGGGACTAGCTGCATTTTCCGCCATTCCGATAATTGGAGACGCAGCCAAGGGCGGAGTACTCGTAGGGAAAGCGGCAGGAAAAGCAAGCAAAGCTGTCAGAATCCCCTCCCCCTCCAAGCCCCCCAAAAAACCGAAGAAATCAAGCAACGACGGTGGGAAATCCAAAGGTGAGAAGAGAGACTGCCGCCTACGTAGATATGGGAAAGGAAAAAATTGCCCACCAGGAAAAACTGGACACCATCTTGTGGCAGACAGAGCCTTCAGATTACCTGATAGACATGGAGTCCCTGGCCCGCGGATTCCGGGGGGGCTTTCACATGCTAACGGCTACACAATCTGTGTTGATGGTGGAACCCCAAGAGCTAGAGGCCGAAAAGCAAATGAGCACGGTTTAATTCACGCCATTTATGACCCGGCCGAGAAAAAGCTTGGTAGCGAAGGTGCTCCCCCTGGAACAGCAACGTTAGGTGAGCTAGAGCTCATTGGAGTTATGGCCGCAGCTGCCATTACTGGATGTAACCCGACTATAATGCTTGCAGAACTGCATGCTTACCATATCAGCATGGGATTGAAATCCAACGACCTATATCGAGCCTACAACAAAACGAACCTATTGAAAACTACTGATCTCACCAAGATAGGATCTAACACCCAAAAGGGTGCTGGTGGACTATAAAAAAGACACAGAGGCATCAATGAAGAGCAAAACCAAAAAAATATCATTTGGAAGCGGATGCGCAATAAACGACAACATGCTGTACGTCGCCTCATTTATTGACTCTCTAGAGGACATCAACCACACCAGGATGTTTGTCCTAAATTTAGACCTTCCTGTCATCTGGCATTATCACGACCTGAACAGCAAAACAGTGATCTCTACAGCATTTCGACCACAGCAGAATGAACTCGCAAGAGCAGGCTGCGCGCTTACAACAGACGGATACATAGAGATATTCAACACCGAAGAAACTTCAACCACAAAAATTAGTAGAAATACATACGCCCCACTTACATCGCTAGCTGTAATCGATGGGATTTTTTTCTGCTGCGGAACCGAGGGGCAAATATATAAAATCGAATCAAGCCGCACCGAAGAAATTGGCCAAGGAATAGCGACCAATGTGAAAGTGGCTTTAGATAAAATATTTGATATAAAAAAAACTGAAGACCCAGAGAAAATTCAAAGACTAACAAGCGCCTCGCGCTCCATCACAACTCTACAGTCCATTGACGGCCTTTCTAAGGAGGATATTTATACATGCGGGACCAATGGAGTGATTTACCACTGGAATGGGAGAGAGTGGAGCAAATGCAGGAGCGGCACCAGACAACATCTTCACAGCATTCACTGCATTACACAAGACGACATCATGGTATGTGGCCACAACGGGACAATTGTTCGCGGAAACTCCAGAGAAGGCTTTAAACGGCTAGCTTCAGAAAAAATCAGTAAGAATTTTTGGTGCATTCGCTACTTCAATGACTCCATCTATATCGGAACCACTAATGGTTTATTAGTGTTGAAAAATGGAGTTTTCGTTCACCCTCTACCCCCCAACCTTCCCCTACCTAAGGACTACAGCATAGAAAGCTTAAGCTCAACTGAAGATACACTATGGGTAGTTACAAACCGATTCGTCCTCCGACTCAATCAAGACGAATGGCAATTGATAGATCATCCAGACAATTTGTAGGGTTATGGCAATAACATTTTTAGAACTTTAGACAAACCTCTGGGCGGGTGTAATAAATAAAATTGCATCCGCACCCTCAAACTCAACCCCGAGTTCCTAATCATGCGTCACGCAGCACAAGCTGCAAGAATCATATCCCATTTTTTCATTGCAAACAGCTTTTCTGCGTCTTCACTCAACAACGCTAGGTAGGTCAGTCCCAGAGAGTCATCGTGCCGTTTTCTGGCAATTAATTAAAATTGCGTCGCAGAACATCAGCGTGATTACTTGACGCACCAGCCCTTAAAATACTGGGGACGCGGTTTACCGTGGCATTTCCGGTGAGCCGTTCCACGGCAACAGTGCGTCATAGTCTGCCGCCGTCTGCGCATGTAGCAGCCGCTCCAGTACATAGCGCAGCCAAGTATAGGGCTTTGGCCGTTGATCTTGGCAGTCTCGACCAGACTGTCAAGCTGAGCACTGCCGGCGCCCCCTTGGGCGTGTCGCTGAATAGCCAAGCTTACGCTGTTCACAAATGGCTTTATGGCGTGCTCTGCCGGGTTGTTATCGATCTGGCAAATACCCAGCCTCTACATAACGCTCCAGCCGACTCCAATTGCTAGCCAGGTAATTCACAGCCTTGCCGAGCACACTTTGCGGCCTCACATGCGGCTGCGTCTTGTCCAGCCAACTTTTCAACTGCGTCAGGATCGGCAGGCTCTTTTCCTGCCGGCCAGTCAATCGCTGCTCATCACTGGCATCCTTCAGTTCACGTTCGATGCCTTACAGCTTGTTGATCAATGCCCGCGCCATATCTGCGCGCCCGGCTTTGCCCTTGGGCTGCACCTTCTGAGCTTCAACAAACTTGCGACGGGCATGCGCCATGCACGCCAATCGCTCAATATCATATCCCGCTGCAACGCCAAGGCGTTATAGCCGGCGTAATCGTCCGTCAAGACATAGCCGCGATAACGTTCCAGCAAGCGCAGCGGCACATCCTGCGCACGGCTGGATGTGTAGTCGAACAGCACGACTTTCTGATCCGGTGGCCCACTGGCTTGCACCCACATCCAGAATTCGTTGGTCGGGTCTCGATCCGCTTCTTTAAGCACTTGGACGCGCGCTTCGTCGCAATGGATGACCGGGCTTTCCAGCAACCGGTCGCGCATCAGATTCAGCAGTGGTTGCAGGTGCTCGCCGCACTGAATCACCCAGCGTGCCAAGGTCTGACGCGGAATTTCGATACCGTGTCTGCTCAGCACCGTTTCGAAACGGTGCAGCGGTAAGCCATCGACATACTTGGTCGTCAGCAGCATCGCCAAGACGCTCGGACTGGCCATGCTCTTTTCGATCTGCTGAGCGGGTTTGTCAGCGGTGGCCGGAGCGATTTCACAGCCACGGCAACCGTAAACTCTACGGATGTGTTTGATCACGCGGATCTGCATGGGCACGATATCCAGCTGCTCGCTGGTTTCTTCACCGATCACATGTTTGCAGCGACCGCAGGCACACGTCGGCTGCCGGCAGCGGCGACGGCGGACCGTCCTGGGGCTCGTACGGGTTGAAATAGCGTAAATGACCCTGCGCACTGACCTCGTAGCCATGCCAGACCTGCTGGTCGAGCAGCACGTACAGGTAACCCATGCGCAAGGTGCGCAGGCCCAGCTTGGCCGAAATATGCAGGCTGTCGGCCACCGTGGTGACGCACTCGGGGCGGGTACCCGGGACCAGCGAGCGGCGCAGCGGCAGGAGGATCGGCAGACCCTGGCGCTCGCAGGACATGCACTGGTCGTGCGGCAGGCCGCCTTCAGCGGCGGCAATGGCAAAGCAGCCGCTGCTCCCTGGCAGCGACCGCGACCTTGTCGCGCACTGCCGTTCTGGAAGGAGCCTGGCGTTTCCCAAGTCGCTGTAGGAATATTCGAACGTGAATGTAGGAACGGATTTACCCGCGAAGAACCATGAGGGTGGATGGCACCGGCTTCGCCGGTGTTCGCGGGCAAGCCCGCTCCCACAGGGATCGCGCACGCCGATTAAATTTTGTGCAAGACAGTTGCTCCTGCTTCAATGAGAAAAACGCATTGCGCTCAGGAGAACAGCCTGGCCAGGCAACCGAGCTTCTTCTTGTACGACCGCCGCGCCTCCAGCGCCTGCTCCAGGCTGACCGCCAGAAACCGTGCCTGCTGGTTTGGCTGCATCTGCCCGATCAGATCGAGGTCGGCGCTGATCACCGTGCCGATCATGGCATAGCCACCGCCCGACACTGCATCCCGGTGCAGGATGATCGGCTCCAGCCCCGCCGGCACCTGAATCGAACCGATCGGGTAGCAGCTGTCGACGATATTGGAGGGGTCCGACCCGGCACCGAACGGCTGTTCCCGCGGTTGGAAGCTCAAGGCACTGCCGCCCTTGTAGCGATAGCCGATACGGTCCGCCTCGGAGCCGACCGTCCAGGCCTGGGTGAAGAAGCTTTGCGCCGCCGCGTCGGTCAGGCGGTGGAAGTACAGGCCCGGCACCACCCGCAGTACCACTTCGCCGCCCAGGGCCTGGCGCAGGGCCATGGGCAGGCTGGCACCGGCGTGGGTCTTGCCGCTCGGCAGGCCGACCGGCAGCACATCGCCCGCCATCAGCTTGCGCCCATGGAACCCGCCCAGCGCTCCCAGGGCATAGGTGGAGCGGCTACCGAGCACCTCGGGTACATCGATGCCTCCGGCCACCGCCAGGTAGGCACGGGCGCCAGCGGTAGGGAAGCCGAACCGCAACACCTGCCCCGCGCGCACGGCAAACGCCGTGTCCGGGCGCTGCTCACGGCCATCGAGCAACCCCGGCATCTGTGCCCCGCATACCGCCACCAGTGCATCGTGCTGGAACTCCAGCTCCGGCCCCACCAGCGCGCATTCAAGGCCTGCCGCACCGGCCGGGTTGCCCACCAGGTGGTTGGCGGCGCTCAGGGCATACTGGTCAAGTGCACCAGACGGCGGGATGCCCAGGTGGTAGTAGCCTTCGCGGCCCAGGTCCTGCACGGAGGTGGCCAGGCCCGGTTTGAGTACCTTGATCATGCCAGCACCTCCTGCAGCGATTTGGGGTAGCCGACCGGGTCGGCGAGGAACGCGTCCAGGGAAAACTCCACCGGGCGAATGCGCAGGTCGAAGCGGCCCTCCTCCACATCCGCCACTGCCTGGTCGTAGGTGCGGCGGTCGATGGGCTTGAACTGCACGATGTCTCCTGGTCGGAAGAACACCATGTGCGCCTTCAGGTAATTCAATGTCTGCTGCGGGTCGTAGATCGGCGCCGGAGTAACGCCGAACATCTGGTAGCCCCCTGCCCCGCGCACCGAGTAGATGCAACCAAAGCAGCCGCCATGGCCCAAGGTGAGCTTGGGGGTGTCGGTGCGTGGCCGCAGGTATTTGGGCACCTGTAACTGCCGCTCGCGCTCGACCATCTGGAACATGAACGGCAAGCCGGCGACGAAGCCGACCATCGACACGAACCAGGGCGCGCCGCTGTGCGCAGCGATGAACGCCTCGACATCGGCCAGGCCGTTGATGCGCGCCGCGTACTCCAGGTCGGTGCTGGTCGGGTCCTGGTGGCGGTCACGAAAGCGCATCAGGGTTTCGTGCGTCCACGGGTCGTTGTACAGCACCGGTATCTCGATGATTCGCGTGTGCAAGCTGCGCTCGGCCACCGCCTGGGCTTCTGCACCGCGCACGGCGTCGAGCAGCGTTTCGGGGGCGATGCGGTCCGGGTCGAAGCGGATCTGGAACGACGCGTTGGCCAGGCACACATCCAGCACGCCATCCAGCGCCAGCCGCTCCACCGCACGGGTGATGGCCATGCCCTTGAAAAAAGCCTCCAGCGACATGCTGTCACTGACTTCGGCAAACAGATGCTCGTCGGCGCCGAAGCTGTAACGGATCGGGGTTGTAGCAAGCGGTTCGGCCATGACTGTTCCTTTTCTTGGAATCTTTATAGAAAGGCAGGCAAAAACAAAATGCGCGGGCTGCGGCGGGTACATGCCGCATGCCACATGGGCTCAGCGCGGGGCTCGCACCTCGATGCCCGCTGTGTCCAGCGCCTTGCGCGTGGCCTCGACCAGGTCCAGCGCACCCGGGGTATCACTGTGCAGGCAGATGGAGTCGAACTCGATGGCCAGGTCCTGGCCCTCGACCGTGCGCACCACGCCCTGCTGGCAGGCCCGCAGCACCCGCTCAGCCACTGCCCTGGGTTCATGACCACGGACATTGCGGGTGAACACGATCGAACCACTCAGGTCGTATTCGCGGTCGGCGTAGAACTCGCGAACCACCGGCTGGCCGAGTTGCCGGGCGATCCGGCAGATCACCGAACCCGGCATGCAATACAGCAGCAGTTCGGGCTCGATTACCCGCAGGTTTTCCACCAGCAGCCGCGCGGCTTCTTCGTCACGCGCCAGGTGCATGTACAGCGCCCCGTGCGGCTTGATGTGCTGCAGGGACACGCCCTGGGCGCGGGCAATTTCACGCAGCGCGCCGAGTTGGTAGAGCATGTCGTCGACCAGCTCCTGGGCCGGCGCATTGATGTGCCGGCGGCCGAAGCCGACCAGGTCGCGGAAACCCGGGTGCGCCCCTACTGCAACGCCCAGGGCCTTGGCCCGCTCGACAGTGCGGCGCATGGTGCCGGGGTCGCCGGCATGAAAGCCGGTGGCGATGTTGGCCGTGCTGATGTAGCCCATCAACTCGTTGTCGACGCCATCGCCAATGGTCCACGGGCCAAAGCCCTCACCCATGTCCGAGTTGAAATCCACCACTTGCATGACTGTCTCTCCTGGCACTTGTGACTGCATGCAGGCCACGTTAGATTCTCGTCGCCCCCTTGGGAAGATCTATAAACAGATAGGGTGTCTTCGGAAAATCAGATACCTGCAGCCGCCACAGGAGCCTACCGTGTCACTGACCCTGCGCCAGGTCCGTTATTTTATCGCCACTGCCGAGATCGGCCAGATATCCCAGGCGGCGATCCACCTGAACATCTCCCAGTCGGCGGTGACCACGGCGATCAAGGAGCTCGAGGCGATGCTCGGCCTGCTGTTGTTCCAGCGCTCCGCCCAAGGCATGAGCCTGACTGAAGCTGGCCGGCACTTCCTGAATCGCGCCTACGTGATAATGCGCAGCGTCGACGATGCGTTGAACAGCCCGCTACCGGACATGCGCGCCAGTGGCCTGCTGCGCCTGGCCGCAAGCTACACGGTGATCGGCTACTTCCTGCCCCACCACCTGCAGCGCCTGGAGCACTGGCATCCAGGCGTAACCCTGGAGCTGTACGAGCAGGAGCGCAGCGCCATCGAACAAGGCCTGCTGGAGGGGCGTTTCGACATGGCGGTGGTGCTCACCGCCAACCTCACCCACCCTGCCATCGTTTCGGAGACGTTGTTCAACTCCGAGCGGCGGTTGTGGTTGCCCGGGCATCATCCGCTGTGCGAGCGCTCGGCGGTGAGCCTGGCCGATGTCGCCAAGGAGCCTTTCATTCTGCTCACAGTCGATGAGGCCGAGCAAAGCGCCATGCGCTATTGGCAGCAGGCCGGGCAGCAGCCGCGCGTGCGGGTCAGGACCAGTTCGGTGGAGGCCGTGCGCAGCATGGTCGCCAATGGCAGCGGCGTGGCGATTCTGTCCGACCTGGTGCACCGGCCCTGGTCGCTGGAGGGCAAGCGCATCGAGACAGTGACCATCAGCGACCCGGTGACGCCGATGAGCGTGGGGCTGGCCTGGCACCGGGAGCGGGCGTTCAGCCCGGCGATGCAGGCTGTGCGCAACTATTTCCATGATGCGTTTCTGGCACCGCAGCAGTTGTCTGCCCGGCGCTGATGGAGCATGCGTATGCCCCAGTCACCAGAGCCTCACGGTGTAGTCCAGGTTGACGCGCAGCTCGTTGTCGTCCCGGTGCGTCGCACCCGCTGCAAAATCATTGCGATACCAGGCATGCCGCACGCGCAACGCCACACCTTTGAACGTGCCCTGCTGCACGGTGTACGACAGCTCCACATCCTTCTCGCTTTCACTCAGCCCGGCCCCGCCGAAGCCCGGCAGTTCGATGTTGTCACCCCGTACGTAGCGCAGCATGCCCTTGAGCCCCGGCAACCCGAACGGGGCAAAATCCTGGTCGAACCTGACCTGCCAGCTGCGCTCCCTGGGGTTGAGAAACTCCGAACTCAGCGTGCCTTCGGTGATCACCAGCGGCTCGGTACCGTACAGGTAAGGCATGGCGGTATCGCCATCCAGGCGCATGTAGCCCACGCCAACGCTATGGCTGGCCCAGGCATAGCTCAGCATCAAGGCCGTGTTGCGGTTGTCGACCTTGCCGGCCTTGGCTGCACCGTCCTCACCCGTGACGAACAGGCGCACATCGCTTTTCAGGCGCCCAGTGCCAAGCTGGCGCTCGTCGACCAGGCCGAAGTAGTCCTTGCGGTACAGCTGGTCCAGTTCGGCGTGGTAATACCGCAGGGTCAAGGCCTCGGACCAGGCGTAGTCACCGCCCAGAAAGGTGAAGCGGTCAGATGTGGCAGCGCCGTTGAAGCGCCCGTTGGGCGAGCCGATGCTCATCTTCTGGTAGTCGGTCGAGTCGCGCAGGTTGATGCGGTCGAGCCAGCCGGCATGCAGGCTCAGGCGGTCGATGTCGGATGAACGCAGGTAAGCGCCGCGAAACGTCTGTGGCAGCAGGCGCGTGGGGCTGGCGAAGGCAATCGGCAGAAAAGTACTGATGCTGCCGCCCTGCAGCTCGGTGCGTGAAATGCGCAGCTTGCCGGTCAGGCCCAGCTCGGAATAGTTGTCCGCCGGCTCGCGCGTACTGCGGTCGAACGGCAGCAGCCCGGTGCCGGCACGGTCGGGTGAAGAGTCCAGCTTTACCCCGAGCATGCCCTTGGCGTCGAGGCCGAAACCTACAGGCCCTTGGCTGAAGCCTGAACTGAGATTCAGGATGAAGCCCTGGGCCCATTCACGGGCGGCGGCCTGCGGGGACGGGCCCAGGTAGTTGCGGTCGAAATAATAGTTGCGCAGCACCAGCTCGGCATGGCTGTCTTCGACAAAGCCAGCGGCGTGGGGCGGATTGGCGCAAAACAGGCAGGCGCTCAGCGCCAGGCAGGTTTTTCGGGCCTTGTGCATGGTGACTTCACTTTCTTGTAGTTGTAGGAAGCCCTGCCGCAGAAGCAGCAGGGAGCACGCCAGGGTGAACAGCGAGTGGCGTTATACCGGGCGACGGCCGATCAGGCGGAACAGTGCCAGGGCAGCAATCACCACGCCCGGTGCCGAGGCCAGCAGCACGCCGGCAGAGCCGGCACCGAGGGCGAGCATCTGGCCAGCTACCAGTGGCCCGCTCATGGCGCCCAGGCGGCCAACCGCAACCGCCGCACCCACGCCGGTGGCGCGCACGCGTGCGGGGTAGAAGTGCGGCGCCAAGGCATACAGCACCCCTTGCCCGCCAGTGGCGAAGAAGCCGGCAAAGAAACCGGCCGCGAGCATGCCGCGCAGGTCACTGGCCAGGCCCAGGCCACCGAGGGCAGCCAGGATGCCCAGGTACACCAGCGTCGCCGTCGCCCAGGCCGGCAAGCGTTCAAGCAGCTGGCCCAGGGCCAGGGTGCCGATGGCGGCGCCGATCTGCAGGGCAAACATCACCCAGCTGGCGTCATGGCTGCTGAAGCCCTGGCCGACCAACAGGCTCGGTAGCCAGTTGATCAGGATGTACACCACCATCAGGGTGAAGAAATAGCTCAGCCACAACAGCCATGTGGCGCCCTGGCCGAACAGCTCGCGGCACAGGCCGGGTGTATCGCCGGCCGGCTGTGTGGCGCGAAACTGGCGCGACTCCGGCAGGTAGAACGCCAGCAACGGCAGGATCAGCAGCGGCCCGGCGCCACCGACATGGAACACCCGCTGCCACTCGCCGCTGTAACCGGCAATGCCGATACCGGCCGCCAGTGCTGCTCCCAACGGTACGCCGCAGTACATCAGGCTGACGGCGCTGCCGCGCAGGCGCTCGCCGGCGGCCTCGCTGCACAGGGCGATCAGGTTGGGCAATGCGGCGCCCAACCCTACCCCGGTGAGCAGCCGCGCCAGCAACAGGCTGGGCAGGCTCCAGGCGTGGGCCGTGGCCAGGGAAAACAGGCCGAACAGTGCCACCGACGCGATCAGCACGCGTTTGCGCCCCACGCGGTCCGCCAGCCAGCCGCCGACCAGGGCGCCGGGCAGCAGGCCGAGGATACCGGCACTGAACACCCAGCCCATTTGCAGCTTGCCCAAGTTGAAGGCGCTGGCCATGCCAGGGGCGGCGATGCCGGCGGCTTGCAGGTCGAGGCCTTCGAGCAGGGCAACGAGAAAACACAGGCCAATGGTGATGGCCGCACGCGGCGGGTTGTTTGCAAGAGAAGTCATGAAGCCACCCTGTTGTTCTTGTAGTGGGTTGTTGCCAGGCGGGGGCACCGCGCCCCCGCCAGGTGCATCAGCGTTTGAGCAGGTCCAGCGCTACATCGACGATCATGTCTTCCTGACCGCCTACCATCCGCCGCTTGCCCAGCTCGACCAGGATATCCACCGCCTTGATGCCGTACCTGGCAGCGGCCACTTCGGCGTGGCGCAAGAAGCTCGAGTAGACCCCGGCATAGCCCAGGGCCAGGGTTTCCCGGTCCACCCGCACCGGCCGGTCCTGCAATGGGCGCACCAGGTCATCGGCGGCATCCATCAGCGCGTACAGGTCGGTACCGTGATTCCAGCCGAGCTTGTCGGCGGCGGCGATGAACACCTCCAGCGGTGCATTGCCGGCACCGGCCCCCATGCCGGCCAGGCTGGCGTCGATGCGGTCGCAGCCCTCTTCCACCGCGGCGATGGAGTTGGCCACGCCGAGGCTGAGGTTGTGGTGGGCATGGATACCGGTGTGGGTCGCAGGGTCGAGCACAGCCTTGACCGCGCGGAATCGCGCGCGGATGTCGTCCATGTTCATCGCCCCGCCCGAGTCCACCACGTAGATGCAGGTGGCGCCGTAGCTCTCCATCAGACGGGCCTGCCGGGCCAGGCCTTCAGGCGTCTGCATGTGGCTCATCATCAGGAAACCCACCGTGTCCATGCCCAGTTCACGGGCATACTCGATGTGCTGGCGCGAAACATCCGCCTCGGTGCAGTGGGTGGCCACGCGCACGATGCGCGCACCGGCGTCGTAGGCGTTTTTCAAGTCATGCAAGGTGCCAATCCCTGGCAGCAACAGCGTGGCGATCTTGGCGTGGTTGACCGCGTCGGCTGCTGCTTCGATCCATTCAAGGTCGGTGTGGGCACCGAAACCGTAGTTGAAGCTGGAACCCTGCAGGCCATCGCCATGGGCCACTTCGATCGAGTCGACCTTGGCCAAATCCAGCGCGCGGGCAATGGCGCGCACGTCGTCCAGCGAATACTGGTGGCGAATGGCATGCATGCCATCGCGCAGGGTCACGTCACTGATATAGAGTTGCTTGCCGTTCATGCCAGGGCTCCCATTGCCAGGGCCATGCGCTCGGCAGTGGCCAGCGCGGCGGAAGTCATGATGTCGAGGTTGCCGGCATAGGCCGGCAGGTAATGGGCAGCGCCTTCGACTTCGAGGAACACCGATGTCTTCAAGCCGCTGAATTGGCCATGGCCTGGAATATTCAGGTTTTCCACCTGCTCGAACTGCACCTGCTGCTTGAGCCGGTAACCCGGCACGTAGGCCTGCACGGCGGCGGCCATTTCCTCGATGCTTGCCGCCACCTGTTGCGGGTCGGCGGCTTCACTGAGCACGTATACGGTGTCACGCATCATCAGCGGCGGCTCTGCAGGGTTCATGATGATGATCGCCTTGCCCTTGGCCGCGCCGCCGATCACCTCGATGGCCTTGCTGGTGGTTTCGGTGAACTCGTCAATGTTGGCGCGTGTGCCAGGCCCGGCGGACTTCGACGCGATCGAGGCGACGATTTCGGCGTAGTGCACCTTGGCCACACGCGACACCGCCGCAACCATCGGGATGGTGGCCTGGCCACCGCAGGTGACCATGTTGACGTTGCGCGCCTGCAGGTGCTGCTCCAGGTTGACCACCGGCACGCAGTACGGGCCGATAGCCGCGGGGGTCAGGTCGATGACCCGCAGGTCCGCCTTGTGCTGGCGCAGGAAGGCGTCGTTGTTGACGTGGGCACCCGCACTGGTGGCGTCGAAGACGAAGTCGATCTCGCCAAACAGCGGCAACCGGGTCAGGCCCTCGACGCCTTCATGGGTCGTCGCCACGCCCATCCGGGCAGCCCGCGCCAGGCCGTCGGAGGCGGGGTCGATGCCGACCATCGCGGCGATCTCGATATGTTGGGCGTTGCGCAGGATCTTGATCATCAGGTCGGTACCGATATTGCCGGAACCAATGATGGCGGCTTTGCGTTTGTGGCTCATGGGGTACTCCGTCATTCGCCGCTGAAGGTCACGCCGACACGGCCAAGGCCGTCGATTTCGGCTTCGAAATGGTCGCCTGGGGCCACCGTCGCCATTGGCCCCAGGGCGCCGGTAAGGACAATGTCGCCAGCGCGCAGCGGCTCGCCCAGGCGGGCCATGGTGCGTGCCAGCCACACGGCGGCGTTGAGCGGGTGGCCAAGGCATTCTGCGCCGCTGCCACTGGAGGCCAGCTCGCCATTGCGCGTCATACGCATGGCCGCAGTGCGCAGGTCAAGGTCCAGCAGTTGACGCGCCGGGCCGCCAAGCACGAAGCAGCCGCTGGAAGCGTTGTCGGCGACGGTGTCGGCGAAGCGGATGTTCCATCCCTGGATGCGGCTGCCGACGATTTCCAACGCTGGCAGCACGTAGCCGGTAGCGGCGATCACATCGGCGAAGGTGGTTTCGGCACTGGGCAGGTCATGCGCCAGTACCAAGGCAATCTCGGCCTCGATCTTTGGCTGCATCACGCTGGCATAAGGCACGCATTCGTTGTCGCCGTAGCACATGTCGGCGAACAGGCTGCCGAAGTCGGGCTGGTCGACACCCAGCTGGGCTTGCACCTTGGGGTTGGTCAGGCCGATCTTGCGGCCAACCAGCCGCCGGCCTTCGGCCAAGGCATGGGCCACATTCAGGCGCTGGATACGGTAGGCGGCTTCGGCGTTTTCCGGGCCGATGGCATCACGCAGCGGCGCGATGGCTTCACCCTGCTGCTGTGCGCGGCGCAGGTCGGCGGCCAGGCGTTCGAGGGTTGGCGTGTCGATGGTCATGGGTGTACCTCAAATCAATGCTGGAGGAAGTCCAGTACCAGGCGGTTGAAGGTGTCGGCGTGCTCCCACTGGGCCCAATGGCCACAGTTGTTGAACACGTGCAGGGCCGAGTCGGGAATGCCGGCCAGCAGGCGCAGGCCGGCGTCCATCGGCACGAAACGGTCGTTGCGGCCCCAGACGATCAGGCTGCGGGCGCGGATCTCATGCAGGCGCGGGCCGAAGTCGGGGAACTGGCGCGGGTTGCCGGCCAGGCTGGCGACGAAATTGTCCAGGTGGTCGCGGCGGCTGAGCATGTTGTCCAGGCGGGTCTGGAACAGCTCTTCGGTAAGGTCGCTGGGGTCGTAGACGAAGACATTCATCATCTTCTTCAGGTTTTCGATGGTCGGTTCGCGGTACAGGCCGTTGAGCAGCTTGATACCCTCGGTGGGCATCGGCACGAACGGGCTGGCGCCGCCAGTACCGCCGCCCATCAACACGAGTTTGCCGACCCGCTCGGGGTGGTCGAGGGCAAAGGCCACGGCGCTGTGGCCACCCATCGAGTTACCAATGATGTGCACGCGCTCCAGGCCCAGCACATCCAGCAGGCCCTTGAGCGCGTTGGCGTTGAGGTTGGAGCGCGAACCGCTGCAGACGATCGGGTCGCTCTTGCTCCAGCCCGGGCAGTCCACCAGCAGCACACGGTAACCGGCGGCCAGCAGCGGTTCGAGGTTGCGGTTGAAGTTGGCCCAGCCGCTGGCACCTGGGCCAGAGCCGTGCAGCATGACCACGGTTTCGGCGCCTTGGCCCAGGTCGTTGTAGTGCAGTTGCAGGTCGAGCTCGCCTTCGCGGACACGGGCGAAGCGGCTGCTGCTGGCTTCGCTGAGGGGAATGCCGGTCATGGTGGTACCTCTGTTGATCAGGTCAGGAAATGGGCGCTGAGCGAAGCGAAACCGGCGATCCACTCCGGGATCGGCCGGTAGTAGCGGTCGCTGGCCTGGTAGGTGCCGTAGGCACCGAGTGCGGCAAACGCGGCCACCCAGGTTTTCACCTCGTGGGTCGATTTGCCGGCCAGTGCCGACAGTTCGGCGTTGGCCATGCCGTCAAGCTCGGCGTAACGGCGCTGTTGCAGCAGGTCAAGGAAGTGGTTGTCCCAACCCGGGTTCAGCGGGTGCAGGCTGTGCTGGTCCAGCACGAAGCCTTCGGCGGCGCTGATTACCCGCTGCTGGCGGGCCTGGCGTTCGCTGGCCGGCAGCTCGCGGCCACTGCCCAGCAGGCGCTCGGCCATGCGTGCATCGACCCGCGCCAGCTCCGGTACTGGTGGCTGGTGAGACAACCCGCCCGAACCGAGAAACAGCACGCGCTTGCCGGTACTGCGGGCAAAATGACCGATGGCTTCACCGAGCGCGCGGGCACGGGCGAAGCCTGGCAGCGGCACCGCCACACCATTGATGAACACCGGAATGACCGGCCTCGCGGCGAGGCTGCCGAGCAGCAGTTCCAGCGGCTGGGCGAAGCCATGGTCGACTTGCATGCGGTACGACACCGCAGCGTCCACCCCGGCTTCGAGGACGGCGTTGGCGCAGGCCTCGGCAACCTCGCGGGGCACATCCAGCGGGCCGGCGGCACTGTTGAAGTCGCCGATGGCAGTGGCGGCCATGCCGATGCAGAACGCCGGCATCACGTCATAGAAAAAACCGTTGTAGTGGTCTGGCGCAAACAGGAACACCAGCTCCGGGTCGAATGCTTCGATCCGTGCACGGGCAGCGGCAATCACCCCGTCCACCTCGTCCAGCACCGCTTGTGCCGGGTCCACGTAGCCCACCAGCGGGGTATGCGACAGGCAATGCAGATACGCGCTCATCTCATGCCACCTTGCTTGCAAACGGTGCCTGCACGGTGGCCTGGGGCTGGGCGTCGAGCGCCCGCAACAGGGCGTCGCTAACGTCGCCAATGGTCTGCGGGATGGCCACGCCAGCGACGAAACGGTCCGGGCGCAGCAAGGCGATGGACACCGGGTGGCGACCGAACCAGTCCTTGAGCCGACCACTGCAGTCACCCACGCGGACCACCCCGTCCGGCACTTCACGGCCAGCCTTGAGCTGCACCGGCGGCAGAACCTGTATGAAGCACGTGCCCAGTGCACGCCAGGCGGCCACCTGCTCGGCGCTCAGGCCCCATTGCGGGTCGTTGCCCCAGGCGATAAAGGCAAAGTTGCTGCCGATCACATCGTCCAGCAGGCAGGTCTCGCCCGCCTCGGTCAGCACCTTGGGCTGGATGAACATGCGCCCGACCGGCGATGCCTTGCTGCCCTGCTCTGCCACCAGCGCACCTTTGGCATACTGCGGCATGGGCTTGAAGCGCATTTCGAGGAAGTAGCGCTTGACCGCGGGCAGGTAGTTCAGCGCCCACGACACCCCATCGCGCAGCGTGCCCTGCCAGCGCTTCGGTGGCGCCAGCACGTGGCCGGCCAGCACCGACAGGTCGATCATCGCCTTGACATGGTCGCGGCGCTCCTGCTCGTAGGTGTCGAGCAGCGCTTCGCCCGCCAGGCCCTTGGCGACCAGGGCGAGCTTCCAGCCCAGGTTGCTCGCGTCGCGCATGCCGCTGTTGTAACCCTGGCCCTGCCACACCGGCATGATGTGCGCCGCATCACCGGCCAGCAGCACCCGCCTGGCGCGAAACTGCCCGGCCAGGCGGGCGTTGTGGGTGTATACGCGCTTGCGGATCAGCTCGACGCGGTCCGGGTCAGGCAGCACCTTGGCCAGCAGCTTGCGCAGGTTTTCCGGCTTGCCCAGCTCGGCTTCCGTCTCGCCGGGCATCACCATGAACTCGAAACGCCGTACACCGTGGGGCAGCGCCGCCGATACATATGGGCGCACCGGATCGCAGCACAGGTACACATTTGGCGTGCCCAGGGGGTCGTTGGCGATGTCGATAACGATCCATTGGTTAGGGGCGGTCTTGCCCTCGAAGGAAATGTCCAGCGTGCGGCGGATCAGGCTGTTGCCGCCATCACAGGCCACCAGGTAACGGGCACGCACGCTTTCCTGGCGGCCTCCGGGGCCATTCATGCGCAGGCTCACGCCGTGCTCGTCCTGCTGGAACTCGACCACATCCCGCGAGAACAGCGTGTGCACATTGGCAAAGCGCGCCAGGCCCTGGTACAGCACTGCATCGACCTGCGGCTGGATGAACGCATTGCGCCTCGACCAGCCGAACTCGTCGGTCATCGGCTGGATGTCGGCAAAGCAGCGGCCCTTGGGCGTCAGGAAGCGCATCGCGTGCCACGGGGTGGTGTGCGGCAGCACTTGCTCGACCAGGCCGATGGCCTGCACGGTACGCAGCGACTCGTCGTCGATGCCGATGGCCCGCGGGTAATCGATCAACTGGTCGAGCTTCTCGATCTGCAGCACTTGCACGCCGGCCTGGCCCAGGTAATTGGCAATCGCCAGCCCGACCGGGCCTGCGCCGATGACTACCACGTCAGCGGTGTAATCGGCCTGAATATGATCTGCTTGTAGCGTGTTCATTGTTGTAATCCTCGACACGGCCCGACGGCGTCCCCGGAAACCCCAGGCAAGCCGCTACCGTTCTCGCGCAGGCAGGCGCAAGGCAGTGAATGGGCGTTTTGGCTGGTTCGGGCTTAAGGCAGCGTCGCTACGCTCGGTGTGAATGAAGCGCGGGCAATGGATAAGGACGGCAGGCAGGCGTGGCACATGGTGTTTTCCCCTGTCAGGGCATTTGTAGTTGTTGGTGGCGAGTATAGGAACGGCGCCGTTTGCCCTACAATGAAAAACCGCCTGCTCGTGCACCTGGTGCACATCATTGTTTTTAAAGGCTTTTATGAATAAAGACCGCGATTCCGATTACAAGACAGTGCGCGGGTTGAGCCGCGGCCTGGCCTTGCTCAACGCGCTCAATCGCCTGGACGGCGGCGCTAGTCCCACCCGCCTGGCCGAGCTCACCGGCCTGCACCGCACCACCGTGCGACGTTTGCTGGAAACCCTGCAGGATGAAGGTTACGTGCGGCGCAGCGAGTCGGACGACAGCTTTCGCCTGGCCCTGAAAGTGCGCGAGTTGAGCGAAGGCTTTCGCGATGAACAGTGGATCAGCGCCAAAGCGGCGCCGCTGCTTGCCGAGTTGTTGCAAGAGGTGGTGTGGCCGACCGACATCAGCACCCTGGACGTCGATGCCATGGTCGTGCGCGAAACCACGCACCGCTTCAGTCGACTGTCCTTTCACCGGTCGATGGTCGGGCGCCGCCTGCCATTGCTGGAGACAGCCACCGGGCTGGCGTACCTGGCCTTTTGCGCAGACGCCGAGCGTGAGCAGATCATTGCCCTGCTGGCCAGTCGCGAAGGGCCTGAGTACCGGCTGGCGCGTGACCCGGTAGCGCTCGACAACCTGCTGCGCAAGGTGCGACACCGCGGCTATGCGGAGAACTTCATGGCCTGGAACCAGGAAGAGAAGATTGCTTCGATTGCCGTGCCATTACACACGGGCGATCGACTGCTGGGGTGCTTGAACCTGGTGTATGTGGCCAAGGCGATGAGTATCGAGCAGGCGGCTGCGAAATACCTGCCGGCCTTGCAGCGGTTTGCCGGGCGGATTGACCAGTTGTTAAGTACGCAGAACGATCCGCCCGCCACGCCGTCATAACCTGAGCCGGTGCCGACACGCAAAGAGGACGCGAAATGACCCAGCCCGACCCGTCATACGTCAAATGGCTCGAAGACCGCGCCATGCTCAAGGCTTCCCAGGAGCGCGCCAGCCTGTATTCGGGCCAGTCGCGCCTGTGGCAGCAGCCCTACGCCGAAGCCCAGCCGCGCCGTGCGACCGAGATCGCCTCGGTGTGGCTGACGGTTTACCCCGACGCCATCATCGCGCCCGAGGGCGGTTCGGTGCTCGGCGCCCTGGCTCACGAAGCATTGTGGAAGCGCCTGTCGGAGATTGGCATCCAGGGCCTGCACACCGGGCCGATCAAGCGCTCCGGCGGCATCCGTGGCCGCGAGCTCACCCCCAGCATCGACGGCAACTTCGACCGCATCAGCTTCGACATCGACCCACTGTATGGCAGCGAGCAGGAGCTGGTGCAGATGAGCCGCATGGCCGCCGCGCACAATGCCGTGACCATCGACGACCTGATCCCCTCGCACACCGGCAAGGGCGCCGACTTCCGCCTGGCCGAAATGGCCTACGGGCCTTATCCAGGGCTGTATCACATGGTCGAGATCCGCGAGGAAGACTGGCCACTGCTGCCCGAGGTGCATACCGGCCGCGACTCGGTCAACCTGCTTCCGGCGCAGTGCGACGAGCTTAAAGCTCGCCATTACATCGTCGGCCAGTTGCAACGGGTGATCTTCTTCGAGCCTGGCGTCAAGGAAACCGACTGGAGCGCCACACCGCCAATCGTGGGCGTCGATGGCAAGACCCGGCGCTGGGTGTACCTGCATTACTTCAAGGACGGCCAGCCGTCGCTGAACTGGCTGGACCCGACCTTCGCCGCTCAGCAGATGATCATCGGCGACGCCCTGCACGCCCTGGACTGCCTGGGCGCCCGCGGCCTGCGCCTGGATGCCAACGGTTTTCTCGGCGTGGAAACACGTGCCAGCGGCACTGCCTGGTCGGAAAGCCACCCGCTGTCGATCGTCGGCAACCAGCTGATCGGCGGCATGATCCGCAAGGCCGGCGGCTTCAGCTTCCAGGAACTGAACCTGACCCTGGACGACATCGCGCAGATGTCCAAGGGCGGTGCTGACCTGTCCTACGACTTCATCACCCGCCCGGCCTACCAGCATGCGCTGTTGACCGGTGACACCGAGTTCCTGCGCCTGATGCTGAAGGAAATGCACGCGTTCGGCATCGACCCGGCCTCGCTGATCCATGCCCTGCAGAACCACGACGAACTGACCGTGGAACTGGTGCATTTCTGGACCCTGCATGCCCACGACATGTACCTGTACAAAGGCCAGACCTTGCCCGGCGCCATTCTGCGCGAACACATTCGCGAAGAGATCTACGAGCGGCTGTCGGGCGAGCATGCCCCGTACAACCTGCGCTTCGTCACCAATGGCATTGCCTGCACCACCGCCAGCCTGATTGCCGCAGCGCTGGGTATCCGCGACCTGGCACAGATAGATGCGGCCGACATCGAGCTGATCCAGAAAGTGCACCTGCTGCTGGTCATGTACAACGCCATGCAGCCAGGCGTGGTGGCGCTGTCCGGCTGGGACCTGGTCGGTGCCCTGCCCTTGCCTGCCGAAGCGGTTGCCGAGCGTATGACCGATGGCGATACCCGCTGGATTCACCGCGGCGCCTATGACCTGGCCGGGCTTGACCCGCAGGCGCAAATGTCGGTGCGCGGCATGCCTCGCGCACGGGCGCTGTACGGCAGCCTCGACAGCCAGCTGGAACAGGGCGACTCGTTTGCCTGCAAGGTGAAGAAGCTGCTGGCCGTGCGCCAGGCCTATGGCATTGCCACCAGCCGCCAGGTGCTGGTACCCGAGGTCAGCAGCCCGGGGCTACTGGTGATGGTGCACGAGCTGCCGGCCGGACGCGGGATCCAGATCAGTGCGCTGAACTTTAGCCAGGACGTGATTGCCGAGGAGCTTCTGTTGACCGGTTTCACGCCGGGGACGGTGGTTGACATGATCAATGAAACAGTCGAGGGAGACTTGACCGAGGACGGGCGATTGATGGTCAACCTGGACCCGTATGAGGCGCTATGCTTGCGCATCGTCAACAGCAGCGGTCATGTCTGATCGAAATGAAAACGCCTTTCCTGTCAATCAAATCGTAATATCGCAAAGCCATATTGGGCGCCCCTGAACGACAACCCATGGTCGCCCAATGCATTTCACGCCCAACCGCCTGGCCCTGTGCGTCGCCCTGGCCTGCGCCGCCTTCGCCCCTGTTGCCTTGGCCAAGGCCTACCAGATCGACAGCGCCACCACCGATACGCTGGAGCTGAAGAAGGCCGACACCTTGCAGGTAACCGCCAACGGCAGCATCGTTGCCGGCAATGACGACGGCGTGGTCCTGCCCAAGCACACCAGCGGTGCCACGCTGACCCTCGACAACGCCGGCATCATTCGCTCCACCGATGGCCGCGGTATCGACACCAAGGACCACGGCGAAGATCTCAGCCATTACCAGATCACCAACCGGACCGGGGCGCTGATCCAGGGCACCAACGATGGCCTGCGCTTCCAGACCAACCCCACCGCCGGTGGCAGCCTGAGCGTTATCAACGCCGGCACTATCGCGTCCACCGTCGAGGGCCAGGCCATCGACCTGGAAACCTTGAACAACCCGGCCTTCACGACCACCCTGGTGAATGAAACCACGGGGATGATTCATGCCGTGGGCAACGATGCGATCAAGACCGGCTCCAATGCCACAGTGACCAACTATGGGCTGATCTACACCGACACCGCGCCGCAGGACAAGAACGGCCAGGACCAGAAATGGGACGGCATCAAGATCGGCAACTCCACCGGTGTGACTGTCTACAACCACGGCACCATCAGCGCCGACCGCCATGGCGTCGACCTGAAGACCGATGCCACCCTCTACAACTACGAAGGCGCCAGCGTTACCGGGCGCAACGGCTCGGCCTTCGGTTCGGACGGCAGCGGCACGGTGTACAACTGGGGCACCATCACCGGCGCCATCGCCGATGGCAAGATCAATGGTGACGGTGACGGCGTCGATATCGACAACATCGGCCATGTGTACAACGCCGGCACCATTCAGGGTCTGGGGGCGAAGGGCGTCGACAGTGGTGGCCGGCCGAACGGCAGCGAAGGCATTGCCATGGGTGGAGGCAGCATCGTCAACACGGCGACCGGGGTGATTCGCAGTGTCGACAACGGCATCCTCGTCGATGACGGCGCCGAGGGTGCCGGGGTGGCCGCCACCACCCTCGCTAACGCCGGGCGCATCGAAGGCGAAAGCGGTTTTGGCATCAAGCTGATCGGCGAGTACGACGACAGCGTGACCAACAGCGGCACCATTAGCGGCGGCAACGGCCTGGCGTTGAGCCTGGGTGCCGGCAACGACAGCCTGACGGTGCTGACCGGCGGCGTATTCCACGGCCTGGTCGATGGCGGCGAGGGTATCGATGAGCTGACCCTGAACGGCACTGGCAGCTTCGGCAACAGCGCCAACTTCGAGACCCTCAGGGTCAGCGGTGCCAGCTGGACCCTGAGCAGCGTCGACGACTTCAGCCAGGGCGGCGTGGTGACCTCCGGCGCCACCTTGGTCAACCAGGGCAGCATCCTCGGCGAGTTGCTGATCGAGCAAGGCGCCACCTATGCCGGTGGTGGCTCGGTCGGTGGGCTGCAAGTGGACGGCACCCTGTTGACCAACACCGGCATGGGTGTCGCCGCGGTCGCGGGTGACCTGAGCTTCGGCCAGGGGTCGAGCCTGGTGTACGGCGTCAACGCCGATGGCAGCAGCGCGCCAATCAGCGTCAGTGGCACGGCCAACCTCGATGGGGCGACCCTGCGCGTGCAGCCAAGCGCCGGTGAATACCCGTGGCACAGCCACTACACCGTACTGACTGCCGGTGCGGTGAACGGCACCTTTGCCCAGGTCAGCAGCGACTATGCCTTCCTCACCCCGACCCTGAGCTACAGCAGCACTGCAGTGGGCCTGGACTACAGCCGCAACGACGTGGCTTTCGAGCACTACGCACAGTCTGGCAACGCTGCTGGCGCCGCGCGCAGCCTGGCCAGCCTCGGACAGAACAGCAACCTGTACAACGCCGTGCTCGGCACCACCACGGCCGGGGCTGGCAATGCCATCGAGCAGCTTTCGGCCAGCAACACCGCCAACCTGGCGGCAGCCACCCTGGCCAGCACGGCGCAGGTCGGCAGCAGCATGTTGGGGGCCGTGCGCGCGATGGGCAGCAGTAGCAGCCTGCTGGTGGGCCTGAGCGACGGCGACCGCCCTGCCCTGGCTGCCACCGGCGTGCCGCGCGAGGCACGTAATCTGAACGATCCGACCGCCCAGGGGCGGGTGTGGGGGCAGGCACTGGGCAGCTACGGCAAGGTCGATGGCAGCCATGGTGCCAGTGCGCTGGAACAACGCACCGGAGGCGCTGTGCTGGGGATCGACTGGGCGCTGGCTGGCGACTGGCGCCTGGGCCTGCTAGGTGGTTATTCGCGTACCCGCCTGGACAGCACCGGCCTGGATGGCACCGTGCGTAGCTGGCACGCCGGCGTCTACGCCCAGCGCCAAAGCGGCCCGCTGGCGCTGCGCCTGGGCGCCGCGTACAGCAGCCACGACGGTGACAGCAAGCGCGACGTGGCGTTCGTCGGCTTCAACGAGCGCCTCAAGGGTGACTACGATGCCGACAGCCAGCAAGCCTTCGTCGAACTGGGCTATGCCATGGGCAGCGGCCGCCTGGGTGCCGAGCCGTTCGCCAACCTTGGCTACCAGCGCTACCACCGCGACAGCTATCGCGAGCAAGGCGGTGACGCGGCGCTGGCGGTGGACGCCGATACCCAGGACAACCTCAGCAGCACCTTCGGCGTGCGCCTGGCTCACCTGGCGCAGCTGGACAACGGCATGAGCGTGACGCCCCGGGCGACCCTGGGCTGGCGTCACACCTACGGCAGCATCGATACCCGTACGCGGCAGGCGTTCATCGCCGGGGGCGATGCGTTCAGTGTCGAAGGCAGCGCCATTGATCGGGACAGCTTGCTGGTCGAGGCAGGGCTGGACCTGGGGCTGAGTGCGCGGCAGAGCATTGGCCTGGGGTACAGCGGTGAACTGGGCAGCAACAGCCGCAACCATGCGGTGGTCGGGCAGTGGCAGGTGAAGTTCTAGTACTCGCTGCCTGGGCTGGCCTCTTCGCGGCTAAAGCCGCTCCTAAAACGGACTGCCCAGGTTTCAAGTCCTGTGAGAAATACCTGTGGGAGCGGATTTACCCGCGAAGATGCCCGTACAGGCAACTTGCATTTACAGCTCCACGGGCATAGCTTCCTGATGTTTTCCATATCTGTGCCCAGGAGCAACTCCATGTACACCGGCATCGTCCAGGCCGTCCGCCCGCTGCTTGATGTGACCCGCTATCCGGGCCACAACCAGTTCACCATCGACCTCACACCCGAACTGCTCGACGAGCTGAAGATCGGCGCCAGCATCAGTGTCGAAGGTACCTGCCTGTCGGTTACCCAAATCGATGGCACGCAGGTCAGGTTCGACGCCATGAACGCCACCCTCGAGCGCACCAACCTGCGCTGTTTGAAGGCCGGCCAGGGCGTCAACATTGAACGTTCGGCGAAGATGAACGCCGAAGTCGGCGGCCACCTGATGGCAGGCCACATCGCTACCACCGCCGAAATCGTCGAACTGTCGATCAAGGAAACCGGCGCTTTCATCACGTTTCGCATGCCACCGGAATGGGGAAAATATGTGTTCCCGCGCGGCTTCATCGGGGTCAACGGTTGCAGCCTGACCGTCGCCGATGTCGACGACAATGTGGTCACCATCAACCTGATCCCGGAAACCCTGCGCCAGACCACGTTCGCCAGCTACAAGGCCGGCGAGCTGCTGAATATCGAGGTCGATCACCAGACCATGGTGCTGGTCGACGTGGTGGAACGCACCATCAAGGGCACCTTGGCCCGCGAAAAACTCCAGCCCTGAGTCCCCACGGGCCATGCCCCGCGCACTTGCACGCGGGGCTGCATGCCGCGCTGATCAGTCGATGCGCGGGTGCTGCTGCACCAGCAGCTTGCGCTTGGCCTCCAGCTCGGCAATCTGCTCGTCGATGTCTTCGATCTTCTGCTCGATGTTGTCGTGGTGCTCCTGCAGCAGCTCGCGCGCTTCCTCGATGTCCGATGCCGCCGGCGCCGCGCCGCGCAGCGGCTTGTTGGCGGTTTCCTTCATGGTCAGGCCGGTGACCAGGCCAATCACGGCGATCACCATCAGGTAGTACGCCGGCATGTACAGGTCGCCGCTGCTCTCCACCAGCCAGGCCGCCAGGGTCGGGGTAAGGCCGGCGATCAGTACCGAAATGTTGAAGGCGCTGGCCAGGGCGCTGTAGCGGATGTGCGTAGGGAACATCGCCGGCAAGGTCGACGCCATCACGCCAATGAAGAAGTTCAGCAGCACCGCGATGATCAGCAAGCCCGAGAAGATCAGTCCAAGCGCGCCGCTGTTGATCAGCATGAAGGCCGGAATGGCCAAAGCAAACAGCCCCACGCTGCCCACCACGATGAACGGGCGACGGCCAAACTTGTCGCTCATCAGTCCGATGATGGGCTGTACGAACAGCATGCCGACCATGATCGCGATGATGATCAGTACGCCATGGTCTTCGCTGTAATGCAGGTTGTGCGACAGGTAGCTGGGCATGTAGGTGAGCAGCATGTAGTAGGTGACGTTGGTGGCGATCACCACGCCGATGCAGGTCACCAGGCTGCGCCAGTGCTGGGTGGCCACCTCCTTGAACGATACCTTGGGGCCTGAAGCCAGGCCTTCGCGGTCGCCTTGCTCGAGTTTTTCCACGTGCTGCTGGAACGCTGGCGTTTCTTCCAGCGCATGGCGCAGGTAGAGGCCGATCAGGCCCAGCGGCAAGGCCAGGAAGAACGGCAGGCGCCAGCCCCATTCAAGGAACTTTTCTTCGCCAAGGATGGTGGAGATCATCACGACTACCCCGGCGCCCAGCACAAAGCCGGCGATCGAGCCGAAGTCCAGCCAACTGCCGAGAAACCCACGCTTGCGGTCCGGGGCGTACTCGGCGACGAAGATCGACGCGCCGGTGTACTCGCCCCCCACTGAAAAGCCCTGGGCCATCTTGGCCAGCAGCAGCAGGATCGGCGCCCAGATGCCAATGCTGGCGTAAGACGGTATCAGGCCGATCGCGAACGTGCTGAGCGACATGATGACGATGGTGGCAGCGAGGATTTTCTGCCGCCCGAAGCGGTCACCCAAGGCGCCGAAGAACAGCCCGCCCAGCGGCCGGATCAGGAACGGCACCGAGAACGTGGCCAGCGCCGCGATCATTTGCACGCTGGGGTCGGCGTTGGGGAAGAACACCTTGCCCAACGCATAGGCGACGAAGCCGTAGACGCCGAAGTCGAACCACTCCATCGCATTGCCCAGTGCAGCTGCGGTGATCGCCTTACGCATCTTGGCGTCGTCGACGATGGTGATGTCCTTCAGCCTGATTGGCTGGACGCTTTTCTTGCGAGATTTCATGCCTGTATCCCTGTCGATGAATGCTCTATGGGATCAGATACAACGGGACACTAAATAATTCAGCGCTTACTGATTTTTTGTGCGGGGACCTGGCGGCACATCGACACCGCCATAAAAAAACCGCTGCAATTGCAGCGGCTAATGAGATGGTCACCCCGACACCCTGCGAGGGCTACGCTTTCGCAGGGTGTTTTCATTCTGGAGGCCATCATCATGAGCGATTTGGCACTGGTCGGTATCGACCTCGGCAAACACACATTT
>NZ_JABMCN010000309.1 GCF_013179515.1 Pseudomonas sp. CM27 | reverse complement strand
TTGTCGCTGGAAGTGGGGCGCATTATAAGGGGATTCGAAAGGGCGTCAACCTTTAATTTCAAGAAAGTGAAATATAAGGGGAAAAGACCGCATCAGGGCTAACAGGTGCTCGCCACAACCCCTTCAGCGCTCGATCTGATAGGCGCCAAAGAAACAAAGGCGAGCACCTTTCAAACCCAACTCGATCCCAAGACAGGCACCCCGCAACCTACCCCATCATCAAACCGCCCTACCCTGCTTCCTGACCAACCTTGCCAACCCCCGCGAAACCGCTGGAATCCTCAACCCCATCAACACCACCCCAATAAACGCATAAATCGCCCACTCCCGCAGATCCGAACGAACAATCCACAAAAAATGCAGTAACCCCAACCCCAACACCGCATACACCAGCCTGTGCAGCTTCTTCCACCGCGCCCCCAAACGCCGCTGGCTATACCGGTTCGAGGTAACCGCCAACGCCAGCAACCCAAGGAACCCCAGCGCCCCCACTATTATGTAAGGCCGCTTGCGCAACTCCACCGCCAACTGCCCCCAGTCCAGCCCGAGAATAAAGAACAGGTAGGCCAGGATATGCAGCACGATATAGGCAAACACCCACAGCCCCAGCTGCCGACGCACCACGACCCAGCCCGACCATCCCGTCAGCTTCTGCAGCGGGGTCATGCTCAGGGTAATCAAAAGAAAGGTAAGCGCCCCAAGCCCAAGACGGTCCATGATGATCTTCCCAGGATCCGGCCCGAGCAGATTCATCGCAGCCTCATATAACCACCACGCCGGGAACAGGCACCCCACAACAAAGATGGCCAGGCGAAACCAGGGATAGCGCATCAGTAGTTCTTCCGCAGATCAAGCCCGGCATACAGCGACGCCACCTCATCGGCGTAGCCATTGAACATCTGTGTCTCACGCACATTCGGGCTGAACAACCCGCTGGGCAGCCGACGCTCACGCGCCTGGCTCCAGCGAGGGTGATCGACCGTCGGGTTCACGTTGGCATAAAAACCATATTCATCCGGCGCCAACCCTTCCCAGGTAGTACCAGGCTGTTCGGCAACCAGGCTGATGCGCACGATAGACTTGATGCTCTTGAAGCCATACTTCCACGGCACCACCAGCCGCAATGGGGCGCCATTCTGATTGGCCAGCTCCCGGCCATACATGCCCACTGCCAGGATGGCCAAGGGATGCATCGCCTCGTCCAGGCGCAACCCCTCTCTATAAGGCCAGTCGATCAGGGCGAACCCCGAACGCTGCCCAGGCATATGCTCTGGGTCCTTCAAGGTCTCGAACCGCACATAGCGCGCATTGGAGGTGGGCTCAACCTGCTTGAGCACCTGCGCCAAGGGAATACCCAGCCAGGGAATGACCATCGACCAGGCTTCGACACAGCGCAGTCGGTAGATGCGTTCTTCAAGCTGGTAGGGTTTGACGAAGTCCTCAAGCGCATAGCGCCCAGGCTTGCCGACTTCTCCATCCACCACCACCGACCAGGGCTCGGTTTTGAGGCTGCCGCCATTGGCCGCCGGATCGCCCTTGTCAGGCCCGAACTCATAGAAGTTGTTGTAGTGGGTGGCATCCTTGAACGGCGTGATCGCTTCGTCCTTCACTGTTACCGCTTGCCAGCGCGTGGCTGCAAGTTTGTCGGTGAACCAGCTTGGCGGAGTACCGGCCTGTACATCGGCATAGCGGGAGGCTTCGGCTGCACTCACCCTGCCCGGCAGTGAACCCAGGGCAAGGCCAGCCATGGCGCCACCCAGCAAGGTGCGACGGGAAAGGTAAATGCCTTCGGGGGTGATCTCCGACGCCTTGCACTCGGAAGACCTGGGAAGCTTGATGAGCATGGTCGGCTCCATAGCACTGGTAAAGGGTATACCAGTAAGACTATGGAGCCGGAGGGTTATTCCAGCATTAAATGTTTGTCACCCTTTACGCCGGCGGGCCTTGAGCAGGAACTGGACAGGGCCCGACGCTGCATAGGCGAGGAAGATCAGCAGCAGGATACGCGGCGGATCGCTGAACACCACCGCAAACACCAGCACCACGGCAAGGATCGCCACGAACGGCACACGACCCTTCAGGTCAAGCTCCTTGAAGCTGTTGTACTTGATGTTGCTGACCATCAGCATGCCGGCAGCAGCCACCAGCAACGCCACCAGGAACGACAGCTTGGAGCCCTGGATGCCGTAGTCACTGAACGCCCATACGGTACCGGCCACCACACCCGCAGCAGCCGGGCTGGCCAGGCCGATGAAGTAGCGCTTGTCGGCGGTGCCGACCTGGGTATTGAACCGGGCCAGGCGCAGTGCCGCACCGGCTACATAGATGAAGGCGACCATCCAGCCGACCTTGCCCATGTCACCCAGTGCCCAGCCAAATGCCAGTAACGCCGGGGCCACGCCAAAGGCGACCATATCCGACAGCGAGTCGTACTCGGCGCCGAAGGCACTCTGGGTATTGGTCATCCGCGCAACGCGACCATCCAGGCCGTCGAGCACCATGGCCACGAAGATGGCGATGGCGGCAAAGGCGAAGTACTTGCTCGCCTCGCGCGGGTCACCCGCACTCAGGGCGCTCTGCGCGCTCATGGAGTTGATGATGGAATAAAAGCCGGCAAACAGGTTGGCGGTGGTGAACAGGTTGGGCAGCAGGTAGATGCCGCGGTGGCGCACCTTGCGACCTTCCGCGTCATGCCCTTCTTCAACGTGCTCATCGACAGGTAGCAGGCTTTCGGCGTCGGAGGGCTTGTTCGGCTCTTCGGGACGTTCGCTCATGGAGGGTACCTTGCAACAGGATGGAAAATGTTCGACACGGGCCGGCGAAACAGGTTCTGACAGCAGGCCACTGGTCTGCTTTATACCAGAAGCTGACTGCCAGAACGAAAAAACGCGGCCGAAGCCGCGTTTTTCATGATGCGATAAAACTTAGTTCTTGGCTTTGTCGACGATTTTGTTCGCCGAGATCCAAGGCATCATCGAGCGCAGTTGCTCGCCGATGATCTCGATGCCGTGCGAAGCGTTGTTGCGGCGCTTGGCAGTCATCGATGGGTAGTTGGTAGCACCTTCGGAGATGAACATCTTCGCGTACTCGCCGTCCTGGATGCGCTTCAGAGCGTTGCGCATGGCCTTGCGGGATTCTTCGTTGATGACTTCCGGACCGGTAACGTACTCACCGTACTCGGCATTGTTGGAGATCGAGTAGTTCATGTTGGCGATGCCGCCTTCGTACATGAGGTCAACGATCAGCTTCAGCTCGTGCAGGCACTCGAAGTAGGCCATTTCCGGCGCGTAGCCAGCTTCAACCAGGGTTTCGAAACCGGCTTTGACCAGCTCGACGGTACCGCCACACAGAACAGCCTGCTCACCGAACAGGTCGGTTTCGGTCTCGTCCTTGAAGGTGGTTTCGATGATGCCGGTACGGCCGCCACCGACGCCAGCGGCGTAGGACAGGGCGACGTTCTTGGCGTTGCCCGAGGCGTCCTGGTAGATGGCGATCAGGTCAGGGATGCCGCCGCCTTTGACGAACTCGGAGCGAACAGTGTGGCCCGGGGCTTTCGGCGCGATCATGATCACGTCGAGGTCGGCACGCGGAACAACCTGGTTGTAGTGGATCGAGAAGCCGTGGGAGAAGGCCAGGGTAGCGCCCTTCTTGATGTTCGGTTCGATCTCGTTCTTGTACAGAGCGCCCTGGAACTCGTCCGGGGTCAGGATCATGACCAGGTCGGCGGCAGCGACGGCGGAGGCAACGTCGGCAACTTTCAGGCCGTGGGCTTCAGCCTTGGCAACAGTAGCCGAACCTTTACGCAGACCGACAGTAACGTCTACACCGGAGTCTTTCAGGTTGCACGCCTGAGCGTGGCCCTGGGAGCCGTAACCGATGATGGCGACTTTCTTACCCTGGATGATGGAAAGGTCGCAGTCTTTATCGTAGAAAACTTTCATGAAAATACCCCTGGTTATATCTCGGCCCCTGCGGAGCCATCGCTAATTTTTGAATTTAGATGCTGAGCACTTTGTCGCCACGGGCAATGCCGGTAACGCCGCTGCGCACGGTTTCGAGAATCGATGCAGTGCCGATCGCCTGGATGAAGCTGTCCAGTTTGTCGCTGGTACCACTCAGCTGCACGGTGTACACGCTGGCGGTAACGTCGACGATCTGGCCACGGAAGATGTCCGTGGTGCGCTTGATCTCGGCACGCTGGGCACCGGTGGCCTTGACCTTGACCAGCATCAGTTCACGCTCGATGTGAGCGCTCTCCGACAGGTCGACAAGCTTGACCACTTCAACCAGCTTGTTCAGGTTCTTGGTGATCTGTTCGATCACCTCGTCATGGCCAACTGTGGTCAGCGTCAGACGCGACAGGGTCGGGTCTTCGGTCGGCGCCACGGTCAGGCTTTCAATGTTGTAGTTGCGCTGGGAGAACAGGCCGACCACACGGGACAACGCACCAGGTTCGTTTTCCAGCAGCAGGGAAATGATGTGCCGCATATCAGGTACGCTCCGTCTTGCTCAGCCACATGTCACGCATCGAGCCATCCTTGATCTGCATCGGATAGACATGCTCACTGCGGTCAACCGCGATGTCGATGAACACCAGGCGGTCCTTCATCGCAAATGCTTCTTCCAGCTTCGGCTTGAGGTCCTTCAGGCTGGTGATGCGGATACCCACATGGCCATAGGCCTCGGCCAGCTTGATGAAGTCAGGCAGCGACTCGACGTACGAGTGCGAGTGACGACCGTTGTAGGCCATGTCCTGCCACTGGCGGACCATACCCAACACACCGTTGTTCAGGTTGACGATTTTCACCGGCAGGCCGTACTGCATGCAGGTGGACAGTTCCTGGATGTTCATCTGGATACTGCCTTCGCCGGTCACGCAGGCCACGTCCTGGTCGGGGAAGCTGAGCTTTACGCCCATCGCCGCCGGGAAGCCGAAGCCCATGGTGCCCAGGCCACCGGAGTTGATCCAGCGGTTCGGCTTGTTGAAGCGGTAGTACTGCGCCGCGAACATCTGGTGCTGGCCCACGTCGGAGGTGACAAAAGCATCGCCATGAGTCACTTCGCACAGGGTTTCGATGACTTTCTGCGGCTTGATGACGTTGCCGTCGCCCTTGTCGTAAGGGAACATCTCGCCATCGCCACGCCATTCGTCGATCTGCTTCCACCAGGCATCCAGCGCCGCCTTTTCAGGCTGCTCGCCGATTTCCTTGAGGATGCCGAGCATTTCGCCGAGCACGCTGTCGACCGGACCTACGATTGGCACGTCGGCCTTGATCATCTTGGAGATCGACGCCGGGTCGATGTCGATGTGGATGATCTTGGCGTTCGGGCAGAACTTGGCCGGGCCATTGACTACGCGGTCGTCGAAACGCGCACCGACGGCGAGGATCACGTCGGCATTGTGCATGGCCATGTTGGCGGTGAAGCTGCCGTGCATGCCGAGCATGCCCAGGAACTGGCGATCGGTACCCGGGAAGCCACCCAGCCCCATCAGGGTGTTGGTGACTGGCAGGTTGAGCGACTTGGCGATTTCGGTGAGGGACTCGGAGCCACCGCCCAGGATCACACCACCACCGGAATATACGATCGGGCGCTTGGCAGCCAGCAGCATCTCGGCGGCCTTGCGGATCTGGCCGGAGTGGCCGCGGACCGCAGGGCTGTAGGAGCGCAGCTTGACCTTTTTCGGGTAGACGTATTCGAACTTCTCGGCCGGGTTGGTCATATCTTTTGGAATGTCGACCACGACCGGACCTGGGCGACCGGATTGCGCCAGGTAGAAAGCTTTTTTCAGAACTTCAGGGATCTCGGTCGGGTTCTTGATCATGAAGCTGTGCTTCACGATCGGCCGCGAGATACCGATCATGTCGGTTTCCTGGAAGGCATCGGTACCCACCATGGTGCTAGGCACCTGGCCGGACAGAATGACCATCGGAATCGAGTCCATATAGGCAGTGGCAATGCCGGTAATGGCATTGGTCGCACCCGGGCCGGAGGTTACCAGCACCACACCGGCCTTGCCGGTGGCGCGGGCGTAGCCGTCCGCCATATGGGTTGCCGCCTGCTCGTGACGAACCAGGATGTGTTCCACTTCCGGTTCTTTGAACAGTGCGTCGTAAACATGCAGGAGAGCACCACCAGGGTACCCATAGATATGCTTGACGCCTTCGTCACGCAAGAAGCGGACGATCATCTCACCGCCGGATAAAAGCTCCACGTTGTTCACCTCTAAAACGCCAGAATACCGTCCCTAGTGGACGGGTCTTAATAGGTTTACTGCCAAGCAGA
>NZ_JABMCN010000308.1 GCF_013179515.1 Pseudomonas sp. CM27 | reverse complement strand
ATGGGTGACGTGGCTGCGCAGTATGCCGATGGCAAGATCACCCTGGCCGAGAAAGCCTTGGCCGAGCAGTGCTACTTTGCCGTGTGCCGCCGCCTGCACAACTCGCTGAAGGCCCGCCAGCGCTCGCACCGTCAGGTGCTGGACGAGCTCAACGACAAGCTGGCCGACAAGTACATCTGCAACTTCTCGGTGTTCCAGAGCCTGCCGGACACCTGGGCCATCGGCCAGGTGCTGCCAATCATCCCGCTGCACCGCCTGGACGAAGAGCCGCTGCGCCGTGCCGTGCTGCAGGACCTGACCTGCGACTCCGACGGCAAGATCAACCAGTACGTCGACGAGCAGAGCATCGAGACCAGCATGCCGGTGCATGCGCTGAAGGATGGCGAGGACTACCTGCTGGGTGTGTTCCTGGTCGGTGCCTACCAGGAAATCCTCGGTGACATGCACAACCTGTTCGGTGACACCGACTCGGTGAACATCTACCAGAACGCCGACGGCAGCGTGTACCACGCCGGCATCGAGACCCACGACACCATCGAAGACATGCTGCGTTATGTGCACCTGTCGCCGGAGGAGTTGATGACCCACTACCGCGACAAGGTGGCCAGCGCCAAGATCACTGCGCGTGAGCGGACCCAGTACCTGGATGCGCTGCGGTTGGGGTTGACCCGGTCTTCGTACCTGTCGTCCTGAGGCCCTGGGGGCCGCTCCAGCAGGGGCCGCGATACCGTCCCATGGCATCGCGATTTTTTGTAGGAGCGGCCTTGTGTCGCGAAATGAGGGCGCAGCCCTCACCGCGTCATACGCGGTAATGATCCCTCGGCACTTTCCGACATCCCCACACCTATCCTTCGAATGCAATCTTCAAAGGAGTTCGACATGGATCGTCAAGGTAATCACCGCTTGCGCCAAGGGCGCTATTCAGAGCCTGGTCGGCTCTACCTGCTGACCACCATCACGCGCCATAGACTACCTCTGTTCGCAAACCTGATCTTCGCGCGGTCGGCAATCCAGCAACTGCGCGCGAGTGATCAAGATGGAAGTTGCCGCTCTCTGGCGTGGGTCCTGATGCCGGACCATTTGCATTGGCTTATCGAGCTTGGGCCGACCAGCTTGAGCAAACTCATGTGTGCCTTCAAGTCGCGTAGCAGTTGCGCGCTTTACCGGCAAGGCGTCGAACGAAAGCACATCTGGCAACCTGGTTTTCATGACCGGGCGTTGCGCAAGGAAGACGAGATCAGAGCGACTGCCCGTTATATTATTGCCAATCCCATAAGGGCTGGCCTGGTGCGACGTGCCGGCGATTATCCGCATTGGGATTGTGTGTGGCTGTGAAGCCGCAGGTGAGGGCTTCGCCCTCATTTCGCGACACAAGGCCGCTCCTACAAAGGATAACGATCTCCTGTGGCCAATCATCCCAGCCAACGATCGCTCTGCTGCAACCGCCACCCCACCCACCCCAGCGTCCCTGCGCGCAGCGCCATGAACACCAGAAACGCCAACCACAACCCATGGTTGCCCATTCCGCTCATGGCCAGCGCAACCGGCAGCGCAATCACCAACGACACCAGCATCGCGTTGCGCATCTCCCGCGCCCGGGTCGCGCCGATGAACAGCCCGTCCAGCAGGTAACTCCACACCGCGATCAACGGCAGCAGCGCCAGGTACGGCAGGTACGGATAGGCTGCGGCCCTCACGCTCTCGATGTCGGTCTGCAGGTCGATGAACAGGTGCCCACCCAGCAGGAACAACCCGGCGAAGCCCAGGCTGGTGATCAGCGACCAGCCGCAGGCCACTACCAGCGAGCGGCGCAAGGTGTCGCGGTGACGAGCGCCGATGGCGTGGCCGCACAGGGCCTCCACCGCGTGGGCCAGCCCGTCAAGGGCATAGGCCGTCAGCAACAGGCCGTTGAGCAGCAGGGCATTGGCCGCCACGGTGGCCTCACCCAGGCGCGCGCCTTGCACCGTGATCAGCAGGAACACCAACTGCAGCGCCAGGCTGCGCAGAAAGATGTCGCGGTTTACCGCCAGCAGCGGGCGCCAGGCCTGCCAGCGCTTCAGCGCCGTCCATACGATATGCCCAGGGTAGGCGCGCAGGGCCGGGCGGGTCAGGGCCAGGCCAAGCAGGGCGCCGCTCCACTCGGCAATCACCGACGCCCGTGCCGAACCCAGCACGCCCCAATCCAGGCCAAGCACGAACCACAGGTTCAAGGCGATGTTCAGCAGGTTGGTGGTTAGCAGGACGGCCAGCGGCGCCCTGGCGTTCTGCGTGCCCAGGAACCAGCCGACCAGCGCGTAGCTGGCCAGTGCCGCAGGCAGGCCGAGCAGGCGGGTGTGGAAGAAGTCTTCGGTAGCTTGCTGCAGGGCCGCACTGGGTTGCATGGCGTGCAGTGCCAGCTGGCTGAAGGGCAGCGCCAGCAGGCCGATCAGCAGGGCGAAGCCGAACGCCAGCAGCAGCCCTTGCACCAGCACCTGGCGCAGCGCCGCGCCGTCCCCACGGCCGGCGGCCTGGGCGGCGAAGCCGGTGGAGCCCATGCGCAGGAAGCCCATCAGGCCGACCATGAAGGTGAACATCGTCGCGCCCACGGCCACCGCCCCCAGCTGGTGGGCGTGGGGGAGGTGGCCGATGACGGTGCTGTCGACCAGGGCGACCAAAGGCACGGAGATGTTGGACAGGATCATCGGTGCGGCCAGCGCCCAGACCTTGTGGTGGGTGGGGCGGTGGCGCCAGTCGGTGGTCAGTTGCAGCATTGGAGTCCTTGATCGATCAGGAGCAGGCTCGCGCCCCCGCTTTTCGGAATGGCCACAGTGTAACGGCCAGGCAACCAATTCGCGCGAACATGGTCTCAGCGAGCTATAGTTGCCCCCCTCACGTACACGCTGCCCAAGAGTTCATACTCCATGTTCAACAAAGGATTGTTGCTGGCCTGCGCGCTGGCTTTGCTCGGTGCCTGTGACTCTTCGACGCCGGACAAACCGGCGCCCGCCGAAAAACCGCTGGCCACCACGCCGGCCGAAGCCCCGGCAGCCAGGCGCGAAGACCCGGCCGCACTCGCCAAGCGCTACGAGGGCCGCGAGCTCAGCGTGCTGGATGTGTCGGAAGTGCAGCTCGACGGCGCAGCCACGCTGTCGATCAGCTTCTCTGCGCCGCTGGATGCCAAGCAGGACCTGGCCAGCAAGGTGCACCTGGTCGACACCGTCAAAGGCAAGCTCGACGGCGCCTGGGAACTCTCCGACAACCAGATGGAACTGCGCCTGCGCCACCTGGAGCCGCAGCGCAAGCTGGTACTGACCGTCGACAAAGGCCTGCTGGCAGTCAACGGCAAGCAGCTGGACAGCGAATCGATCACCCGCCTGGAAACCCGCGACATGCAGCCGACCATCGGCTTTGCCAGCCGCGGCTCGCTGCTGCCCACGCGCCTGGCTGAGGGGTTACCGGTCATTGCCCTGAACGTCGACAAGGTCGATGTCGAGTTCTTCCGCGTCAAGCCGGCCATGCTCTCGAGCTTCCTGGCCAGCTGGGGGCGCAACAGCAGCCTGTACTACTACCAGTCCAAGGAAACCCTGGACATGGCCGAGCTGGTCTACAGCGGCCGCTTCGACCTCAACCCCGCGCGCAACACCCGCGAGACGGTGCTGCTGCCAATTGCCGGCATCAAGCCGCTGCAGGAAGCGGGCGTGTACCTGGCGGTAATGCGCGCCTCGGGCACCTACGACTACTCGCAGCCGGCAACCTTGTTCACCCTCAGCGACATCGGGGTTTCGGCGCATCGCTACCGCGACCGCCTCGACGTATTCGCTCAAGCCCTGGAAGGCGGCAAGGCGATGAACGGGGTCAACCTGGAAATCCATGACGAGAAAGGCAAGTTGCTGGCCCAGGCCACTACCGACGGCAAGGGCCATGCGCAACTGCCGATCTCGCCGAAGGCCGACACCCTGATCGCCACCCAAGGCGTCAACACCACGCTGCTGCGCTTGAATACCGCCGCACTGGACCTGGCCGAGTTCGACATCACCGGGCCGCTGGCCAACCCGCTGCAGTTGTTCATTTTCGGCCCGCGCGACTTGTATCGCCCGGGTGAGACAGTGCTGCTCAACGGCCTGCTGCGCGACCAGGACGGCAAGCCGGTCAAGGCCCAACCGGTAAGCGTCGAAGTGCGCCGACCGGATGAGCAGGTCAGCCGCAAGTTCGTCTGGGAAGCTGATGCCAGTGGCCTGTACCAGTACCAGTTGCAACTGGCCAGCGAGGCGCCGACCGGTCGCTGGCAACTGCTGCTCGACCTGGGCGGCGGGCGCAAGCAGGTGTACGAGTTCCTGGTCGAAGACTTCCTGCCCGAGCGCCTGGCGCTGGAGCTGAAGGGCAGCAGCACACCGCTTTCGCCTGACGAGAATGCCCGCATCCAGGTCAATGGCCGCTACCTCTATGGCGCCCCGGCCGCTGGCAATCGCCTGAGTGGCCAGGCCTATGTGCGCCCGCTGCGCGAGGCGGTGCCGGCGTTGCCTGGCTACCAGTTCGGCTCGGTGAGCGAAACCGAGTTGAACCAGGACCTGGAGCTGGACGAAGTGACCCTCGACCAAGCTGGCAAGGCTGTACTGGATATTGAAAGCCGCTGGGCCGAAGCCCGCTCGCCACTGCAGCTGACCGTACAGGCCAGCCTGCAGGAGTCTGGTGGCCGACCGATCACCCGGCGGCTGGAACAGCCGATCTGGCCCGGTGAACGCCTGCCAGGCCTGCGCGGGCTGTTCGATGGCGAGGAAACCGACAGTGACGGGCCGGTTGAATTCGAGTTCCTGGTGGCCGACCCCGACGGCAACAAGCTGGCGGCCAACGACCTCAAGGTAAGGCTGATTCGCGAACGCCGCGACTACTACTGGAACTACTCGCAGAGCGATGGCTGGAGCTACGCCTACAACGAGAAATTCCTCACCCAGAGCGAGGAGACCATCAGCGTCAAGGCCGGCTCCACAGCCAAGCTCAGCTTCCAGGTGGAGTGGGGGCCTTACCGGGTCGAGGTGGAAGACCCGCAGACGGGCCTGGTTTCCAGCGAGCGCTTCTGGGCCGGTTACCGTGCCCAGGACAACGCCGAAGGCGGCGCGGTGCGCCCGGACCAGGTCAAGCTGGCGCTGGACAAGCCGTCCTACGCTGACGGCGCCACGGCCAAGGTTACCGTTACGCCACCTGCTGCCGGTACCGGTTACCTGATGATCGAATCCAGTGATGGCCCGCTGTGGTGGCAGGAGATCGACGTGCCCGCCGAAGGCAAGGCCTTCGACGTGCCGTTGGACAAGGCCTGGGCCCGCCATGACCTGTACATCAGCGCCTTGGTGATTCGCCCCGGCGAGCGCAAGGCCAACGCCACGCCCAAACGCGCCGTCGGCGTGTTGCACCTGCCGCTGGACAGGGCTGAACGCAAGTTGGCGCTGAGCCTGCAGGCGCCGGAAAAAATGCGCCCCAAACAGCCGCTGACCGTGAAGTTCAAGGCCGCCAACGCCGATGGCAGCGTGCCAAAGCAAGTACACGTGCTGTTGTCGGCAGTGGACGTGGGCATTCTCAACATCACCGACTTCAAGACCCCCGACCCGTTCGCCAGCCTGTTCGGGCGCAAAGCCTACGGCGCCGACCAGCTGGACATTTATGGCCAGCTGATCGAAGCCGGCCAGGGCCGCCTGGCCAGCCTGGCATTTGGCGGTGATGCGGCCATGGCCAAGGGCGGCAAGCGCCCCAACACCACGGTGACCATCGTTGCCCAGCAGAGCCTGCCCGTTACCCTGGACGACAAGGGCGAGGGCCAGGCCACGGTCGATATTCCTGACTTCAATGGCGAGCTGCGGCTGATGGCCCAGGCCTGGACCGAGGAGCATTTCGGCATGGCCGAAGGCAAGACGGTGGTTGCCGCGCCACTGATTGCCGAGCTATCGGCCCCGCGCTTCCTGGCCGGTGGTGACCGTACCAGCCTGGCGCTGGACCTGGCCAACCTGTCGGGCCGCGCCCAGCAGTTGAATGTGGACATCAGCACTGAAGGGCAGCTGAGCCTGGCCACCAATGCTGTGCAAAACGTTGCCCTGGCCGAGGGCCAGCGCTCGACGCTGATGATCCCGGTACAGGCCCAGGGTGGGCTGGGGCAGGGCAAGGTGCACGTGCGCGTCACTGGCCTGCAATTACCGAACGAACCGGCCACCGCGTTCGAACGCGAGTGGACGTTGGGCGTGCGCCCGGCCTACCCGGCGATGCTCAAGCACTACCGCGTGGCCTTGAAGGACCAGCCGTGGACATTGCCCGAAGCCGACCTGGCCGCCTTCGAACCCGCCGGCCTGGAAGCCAGCCT
>NZ_JABMCN010000307.1 GCF_013179515.1 Pseudomonas sp. CM27 | reverse complement strand
CGAAGCCGAGCGGCTTTTAAGGATCGTCAGGCGCGGCTCTCATCGTGGCGCGGGGCTTGCCCCAATTTGACGCCGGATAGATTTAAGCAAGCCATCCATTTCATCCGTTAATCAGTATTGCAAAAAATGGGGTGACCATAGATTTGTATTGCCGGTGTCCTGGCTTCAGATGCCTTCGCGGGCCAGGTCCATGGCGAAGTAGGTCAGGATCAGGTCGGCACCGGCACGCTTGATCGCACCAATGCTTTCCCGCACCACCCGGCCTTCATCGATGGCGCCGGCCAGGCCGCCGAACTTGATCATCGCATACTCGCCACTGACCTGGTAAGCCGCCAGCGGCAGGCGCGAAGCGGCGCGGATGTCGGCGATCACGTCCAGATAGGCACCGGCCGGCTTGACCATCAGCACGTCCGCCCCTTCCTGCTCGTCGAGCAGCGATTCACGCACCGCTTCGCGGCGGTTCATCGGGTTCATCTGGTAGCTCTTGCGGTCGCCCTTCAACGCGGTGCCACCTGCTTCACGGAACGGGCCATACAGCGAGGAGGCAAACTTGGTGGAGTACGCCATGATCGCCGTGTCGTGGAAGCCTGCGCCGTCCAGCGCGCTGCGGATAGCCTGCACCTGCCCGTCCATCGCGGCCGAGGGGGCGATGAAGTCGGCACCGGCCGCAGCGGCGATGACCGCCTGCTTGCCCAGGTTGGCCAAGGTGGCGTCGTTGTCCACACCGTGGTCGTGCAGCACGCCGCAGTGGCCGTGGCTGGTGTATTCGCAGAAGCAGGTGTCGGACATCACCAGCATTTCCGGCACGGTGTCCTTGATGGTGCGCGCCATGCGCGCCACCAGGCCGTTTTCGTTCCAGGTGTCGCTGCCAGTGGCGTCCAGGTTGTGCGACACGCCAAAGGTCATCACCGACTTGATGCCGGCACGGGCGTAGCGCTCGATTTCCTGGGCCAGCAGTTTTTCCGGGATACGGTTGACCCCCGGCATGCTGGTGATCGGCACGAAGTCATCGATGCCTTCTTCGACGAAGATCGGCAGGATCAGGTCTTCAAGGCGAAACTCGGTTTCCTGGAAGATCGTGCGCAGGGACTCGTTCTGGCGAAGGCGGCGCGGACGAACGGACGGGAATTGGTTGGACATGACAGCTCCAGGGAATTTGAACGGCGTATACCTTATGCCTGTCTTGAGCCCGTGAAAAGGCTAAATGACGAGATATTGTCTTGCGTCAAAGGCATGAGTGTCGTGGGTGGGTGATTGCCTGCGATGGCCTCTTCGCGGGTAAACCCGCTCCCACAGGTGCTGCACATGTCTCGAGGGGATGTGCAGTCCCTGTGGGAGCGGGTCTACCCGCGAAGAGGCCAGCCCAGGTGACACATCACTGCAACCAGGGCGGCGTCGGCTCTTCTGCCTTGGCCGGCCCATGCTCGGCTTCGGCCCGCGCCGCACGGCGGCGGGCGTCATCCAGCCGGGCCGCGTCGATCTCGCGCATGACCCCGTCCACGTCGGCATCATGCTCATCGTCTGCAAACTCGCCTGTCAGCAGGCTGTCCGGCAGCAGCTTGCCGGCCTCGAAAAGCGCCCACATTTCCTGCGCATAGCGGGTGGTTTTCAATTCCGGGGCAAAGCGCCCGAAATAGTGGGCCATATTGTCCACATCGCGCTGCAGCATGCTGAAGGCATGGTTGTTGGCCGCTGCATCCACCGCCTGCGGCAGGTCGATGATCACCGGCCCGTCGGGGCCCAGCAACACGTTGAACTCGGACAGGTCGCCATGCACCAGCCCGGCGCACAGCATCAGCACGATCTGGCGAATGACGAAAGCATGGAACTCACGCGCCTCTTCGGCCTCCAGGTGCACATCGTTCAGGCGTGGGGCCGCATCGCCATCGGCATCGGTCACCAGCTCCATCAACAACACGCCGTCCTGGAAATCGTAGGGCTTGGGCACCCTCACACCGGCGCCGGCCAGACGGAACAGCGCCGCCACTTCGGCGTTCTGCCAGGCATCTTCGGCCTCTTTACGACCATACTTGGTGCTTTTGGCCATGGCCCGGGCCTGACGGCTGTTGCGCACCTTGCGGCCTTCCTGGTATTCGGCGGCCTGGCGGAAACTGCGCTTGTTGGCTTCTTTGTAAACCTTGGCGCAGCGCACCTGGGTGCCGCAACGCACCACATACACAGCGGCTTCCTTGCCACTCATCAACGGTCGCAGTACTTCGTCGACCAGGCCGTCCTCGATCAGGGGCTCTATTCTTTTGGGTGTCTTCATCAGGCTGGGTTCGGGGTCCTGGCTGTAATGGCGGACATCCTCTCACAGCCGGATGCGACTTGCTCGTCTGTCTTCAACCAAGGCGCATCACGCGCCCTGCCCCACGCCGCCAACAGCCAGCGCACGCGCCCGACGGCGGGTGACCAGCAGCCCCGAACACACCACCAACACCGCCAGTACCATGGTCGACACCACTTCCAGACGATGGTCGGGGCGCAGCAGCATCAGCACCAGCACGCCACTGATGAACAGGATTACCGCCCAGGTCAGCCACGGGAACAGCCACATGCGATAGCTCAGCGTCTTGCCCTGGGCGGTCAGGCGCTTGCGCAGGCGCAGCTGGGAAATGGCAATGACCAGGTAGACCAGCAGGGCAATGGCGCCGGAGCTGGCCATCAGGAAGCCGAACACCTTGGCCGGGACCAGGTAATTGGCGATCACCGCCAGGAACGCGGCGCCCGTGGACAGCAGCACCGCAACCACTGGCGTGCCGCTGCGGCTGGTGACCTGGGCACAGGCCGGGGCGTCACCGCGGCGGCTCAATGAGTAGACCATGCGCGAGGCGGTGTACAACGACGAGTTGAGGCAGCTGGTGACCGAGGTCAGCACCACGAAGTCGATGATGGCCTTGGCATTTGGCACGCCGAGGGTGTCCAGCACCGCAAAGTAGGAGCCCTCACCTGCCAGGCGCGGGTCGGTCCAGGGGACCAGGGCAATGACGATGAAGATCGACAGGACATAGAACAGGGTGATCCGCCAGATCACCGAGTTGGTGGCCTTGGAAATATGCTTGCCTGCTTCGTTGGACTCGGCCGCAGCAATGGTCACCACCTCGGCGCCGAGGAACGAGAACATGGTAATCAGCATGGCGCTGAGCACAGCACCGAAGCCGTTGGGCATGAAGCCACCATGTTCCCACAGGCGCGAAACACCACTGACGCCGGAACCTGGCAGCAGGCCGAAAATGGCGCACACGCCAAGCGCGATGAAGGCGACGATGGCCACCACTTTCACCAGCGCCAGCCAGAACTCGAACTCGCCGTAGTTCTTCACGCTGAACAGGTTGGTGGCAGTCAGCAGCAAGGTGATCACCAGCGACAACACCCAGATCTCGAACTGCGGCACCCAGGAGTTGATGATGGTGGCCGCGATACTGGCTTCGATGGGGATGATCAGCACCCAGAACCACCAGTACAGCCAACCGATGGTGTAGCCCGCCCATTTGCCGATGGCGAGGTCGGCATAGGTGGAGAACGAACCGGTGTCCGGCGACGCAACCGCCATTTCCGCGAGCATGCGCATCACCAGGACCACCAGGCCCCCGGCCAGGATATAGGCCAGAATGGTTGCCGGCCCAGCTTCGGCAATCGCGCGGCCGGAGCCGACAAACAGGCCGGCACCGATCACGCCAGCGATGGACAGCATGGTGACATGCCGTGATTTCAATCCATGACTCAAGTTGTTCTTGTGGGTTTGCATGGCGCTACCTTGTTATTTTTGTCATGCCCGCGAAGGGGCCGCCGGCTGCACGGGACCGACGCAGGCGCGAAAAAGCCCGCCCTGCCCTAAATGGTGAGTAGGGCAGTTCGGGTTGAGTAAAACGAAACCGCAGAACGGTGTATCAGCTGGCAGCCCGCTGGCTGGCGGCCAGGTCTGCCTTGGGTGTGTTGCCGCCTTGCAGGCTGACTTGCTCGCGCACCTTGTCGACGATGTAGGCGCCAATCGGAATGGCCGAAGTGGCAGCCGGCGACGGTGCGTTGCACACGTTGACGCTGCGCGCAGTGTTGACGAACAGGAAGTCATCGATCAGCTTGCCGTCACGCGACACCGCCTGGGCACGCACCCCGGCAGGATATGGCGTGAGGTCGGCCTTGGTGATGCCAGGGCAGTACTTCTGCACCTGCTTGAGGTACCCGCCCTTGAACAGCGAGTTCTTCATCTCGATCATCCCCGGCCGGAAGTTTTTCGCCAGGACCTTGAGGATGCCGGGGGTAGTCAGGGTCTGGAACAGGTCGCCGGGGCTGACGTCGGTCTTGCGATAGCCCTCACGTTTCATCGCCAGCACGGCGTTGGGGCCGACGGTGACGGTGCCGTCGATCATGCGCGTCAGGTGCACGCCCAGGAACGGCATCGACGGGTCGGGAATCGGGTAGATCAGGTGGTTGACGATCTGGTTGTGCTGCTTGGGCAGCAGGTAGTACTCGCCGCGGAACGGGCAGATCACGAACTCGGTGCGCAGGCCCAGCATGCTCACCACGCGGTCGGCCATCAGGCCCGAGCAGGTCACCAGGAAGCGGCTACGCAGTTCATCGCCGGGCTTGGCGCCCTGAGTGTGCACGATCACTTCGCTGGCCAGCTCCTTCAGCCCCACCACTTCCGCGCCATAGCGAATTTCGCCGCCTGCACGCTGGAATTCAACGCCCATGGCAGCGGTCACTTCGGCGTAATTGACGATGCCGCTGGAGGGCACGAAGATGCCGCCCATGCCCACGATATTGGGCTCGCGCTCGCGCAACTCGGCCGACGACAACCAGTAGCGCTCCAGGCCATTGGCCTCGGTACGCTCCCACAGCGCCTTCATGCGCTGCATTTCCAGGTCGTTGGTGGCCACCAGCAGCTTGCCGCACTCATCGAAGCGAATACCGTGCTGGGTGCAGAAGGCCTTGGTGGCCTTGTTGCCTTCAAGGCAGAAGCGCGCCTTGAGGCTACCGGGGGTGTAATACACGCCGGCGTGGATCACGCCGCTGTTGTGCCCGGTCTGGTGACGGGCCGGGCCGCTCTCTTTCTCCAGCAGCACGATCTTCGCGTCCGGGTAGAGCCTGATCAAGTGCATGGCCGTGGACATGCCCACGATGCCGCCACCGATAATAATGAAGTCGTACACAGCCTTACCTCACACGCAGGCATTGCCTGGTTGCCGGCCAGGGCCCGCGCGGGCCCTGGCTGCATCATTGTTGTGCAAAGACGCGCAGGCAGGCGCCCGCCCCGCGCCCTGTCATCATTGCCCGCGCTGGTACAGCGGTTTGGGGAAGGCGACGTATCCACGCTGGCGCATCAGTTCGCGGCGCAGGCCATCGTGCGGGGTGAAGCGGTCGCGCCCATGCAGCCAGAACAGGTTGTTGATCAGCAGGAAGCTGCCCACCCCCACCGGTACCGACACCTTCTTGTCGCTGCCTTCCAGCGATTCGGACAAGGCGTTCAGCCAGATCCCTTCCTCGTAGTTTTCCGGCTGCACGAACTGGTCAATGTAGCGCATGGTCGGGCGGCCTTCGCCATCGGTGTCGAATACCGAATGGAACACATCCTCAGCCACTTTCTTGCTCGGTGGCGCGGTCCAGCGCATTTCACGGCGGGCCATCGGGTGGCGGAAGAATTCCTCGCACTGCTCCCAGTCGTCCAGGTGCAGCAGCAGCGAGTTGCCGCCTTCCATGTTTCTTTCGTCGATCTTCAGCATCAACACATAGTCGGTGATCTGGTTCACGAAGGTGCCGTCGTTGTGCAGCTCCATGACCCGGTGTGGCTGGCGCAGGTAGCTGTCGGAATCGTCGCTGTTGACCACCACGAAGCGCGCGTAGAACTGGCCGCTCATGGCGTCGTAGTTGGAGCGGCCGATCAGGTGTGCACACGCAGTGGTGAACTTGACCATGTCCTCGGCCTGGCTTACGTCATCCAGGCCCAGTGGGGTAATCAGCATGCCGCCACTGGCGCGGTCGAGGATGGTGTTCAGCAATACCGGGCGCAAGGTGCCGTGGCACAGCTCGTCGAGGATTTCGCCCAGCCGAAAACGCAGAAACGACTTGTACTCCAGCGCCTGGACCGGCCATTGCGCGGCTGCCTGCACGAACGCTTCCACTGTTTCCCTGGCAAAGGTCAGTTCAAGCAGGCGCGGCGACTGTTTCGAAGGCGCCAGTGTGTAACCACGCGGTTCGAGCGGGAGCGGCATGACAAGTTCTTCGATTTGCGTAAAAGCGTTCATGGCAGGGTCCTGGCAAAAAGGTGGAAGGCGCCGTCCGGTGGTGACCTGGATCAGTGCGGGCAAAGCAAAAATATCGCCACTCACTGAAAATGTCTACATTTTTATAATTCGACTACG
>NZ_JABMCN010000306.1 GCF_013179515.1 Pseudomonas sp. CM27 | reverse complement strand
AGCAGCAGCCACGAGCCGCTGCAGGTGCAAGTGGCCGACCTGTGGATCGACCTGATGGCGCGCAAGGCAACACGTGCCGGCCAGCGCCTGGAGCTGACCGCCAAGGAGTTTTCGCTGCTCAGCGTGCTGGCCCGCAGGCAAGGCGAGATCCTGTCGAAGACGGCGATCGCCGAGCTGGTCTGGGACATCAACTTCGACAGTGATGCCAACGTCGTCGAGGTGGCGATCAAGCGCCTGCGCGCCAAGCTCGACGGCCCCTTCGACAACAAGCTGCTGCACACCATCCGAGGCATGGGCTATGTCCTGGAAAACCGTGCCGGGTAACTCCATCGCGCTGCGCCTGTCGGCGTTGTTCATTATGGTGGCGCTGAGCGTGTTCCTGCTGATCGGCTCGGCGCTGTATCGCCAGGTCGACCGCAGCCTCGACCTGCTGCCGCAGGCCGAACTGGATGCGCGCTTCAGCGTGCTCGAATCCACCCTCAACCGCTTCGGCACGCCCGAGCACTGGGCCAAGATCAACAACAAGCTCAACCTGCTCAGCGAAGAGGACAAGCGCATTCGCTTCTGGGTGGTCAGCAGCAACCCGGCCTACGAGTACGGTCAGCCCAGCGAGCTGATACGCGCTTTTGCCGAAGGTGCACAAGGCATGCGCGACCTGCGCCTGCCTGACCGCCCCTACCCTTACAAGGTGCTGGTCAGCGAACTGCCGGCGCTGGACCAGCGCCCGCCACTGCGCTTTCTGATCGGCATCGACACCGAAACTTTCTGGCAGGCCCAGCACAGCCTGCTGGTGGCGATTGTAGGGCTGGCGGTGCTCGGCGTGTTGCTGGCTTCGCTGCTGGGCTACTGGGTAGCGCGGATCGGCCTGCGCCCGCTGCTGGCATTGTCCAACGAGGCCCAGGCCCTGGCCCCGCCGCGCCTGGACGGGCGCCTGCAGACCCAGGCCCTGGCCCCGGAACTGGCGCAGTTCGCCGGCGCTTTCAATGCGGCGCTGGACCGGGTCAGCCAAGCCTATTCACGGCTGGAGGCGTTCAACGCCGACGTCGCCCATGAACTGCGCTCGCCGCTGACCAACCTGATCGGCCAGACCCAGGTGGCGCTGACCCGCGGGCGCAGCGCCGAGCACTACTTCGAGGTGCTGCAATCGAACCTTGAGGAGCTGGAGCGCCTGCGCAGCATCATCAACGATATGTTGTTCCTGGCCAGCGCCGACCAGGGCAGCAAGGCCACTGCCCTGACCCAGGCTTCACTGGCCGAGGAAGTGGCCACCACCCTCGACTACCTGGACTACATCCTCGAAGACGCACAGGTCAGCGTGAGCGTGACCGGCGACGCACAGGTGCCCATCGAGAAAGCCCAGTTGCGCCGGGCGTTGATCAACCTGCTGAACAACGCCGTGCAGCACACGGCGCCGCACCAGCAGATCCAGGTGCGGATTGACGCCGAGCCCGGGCAGGTCAGCATTGCCGTGAGCAACCCCGGGCCGGCGATCGACGATGCGCACCTGCCGTTGCTGTTTGAACGCTTCTACCGCGTGGATGCGGCGCGCAGCAACAGTGGCGGGGGCAACCATGGGTTGGGGTTGGCGATCGTCAAGGCGATTGCCTTGATGCATGGCGGGGAGGTGTTTGTGCGCAGTGGGGCCGGGTTCAATACCTTCGGCATCCAACTGCCAGTCTGACGCGGTCCCTGTAGGACCGTGTCTAGCGCAGTGGTTTGCGGCGAAAGTGCTATTGCTTTTTGAGGGATCGTTACCTTTTGCGCAACAGTGCTTATCGCACTTCGCTCTGTTTCAAGTGCACTGAAAGGACTAACTTTACCCCTGTCCTCATTAGCACTTGCCCCGCAAGAAGGTAGTTTCAAATGTCCAACAGTATGGGTATTGCCAGCGTCTTCGTCCTGTCTTCCCTGTTGTTGTCGCCCTTGGCCATGGCCGAAGAATCCCCCGCTTTCGTCAACCGTAATGCAGAGCTCGCCGCCGTCCATCAAGAGGCCCGCGACGCTGTAGCCGCACAACAGGCTGACGCCGTGAAAGACGCAAACCAGACAGCCTCCAAAGTTTCTGTCGATGCCAACAGCGACAGCTGATCAAGCGCTGTTATTGCTCCCGTTTTCCCTTGGCTACGCCATGGGCACCACCGGTGCCGATATGTTAGCCTTTTAAAGCCGCTGCCAATCAGCGGCTTTTTTTATGTGCTTAAACTCTCAGCCCCGCTGTAACGTCCTTCTATAAAAAGACGCACATTCAAAAATAAAAACTGCCCCACCGTCAGACCAAAGGAGCTAGTACCGGTGTCTTCCGCGTTTCGCTTTACCCCGCTTTTCATTGCGTTGACTGCAACGATCCCCTTCGCCGCCCAGGCAGATGAAGACAAGGCTGATGGCTTCATCGAAGGTTCGTCCTTCAACCTGCATTTCCGTAACGCCTACTTCAACCGCGACAACCACAATGCCGGCGTGCGCGACACCCGCGAGTGGGGCCAGGGCGCCGTTGCACGCTTCGAGTCGGGCTACACCCCGGGTGTGATCGGCTTTGGCCTGGACGCCCATGCCATGCTGGGCCTGAAACTGGACGGCGGTGGCGGCCATGCCGGCACCAGCATCCTGCCCCAGCACATCAAGGACGACGGCGAGCTGGGTGCTGCCCCGCACTCGTTCTCCACCGCCGGTGCCGCGATCAAGCTGAAGGCCTTTGACACCGAGCTCAAAGCCGGTGACCTGTTCCTTACCAACCCGGTGATCGCCGGCGGCGAAACCCGCATGCTGCCGCAGACCTTCCGCGGTGTGAGCCTGACCAACACCAGCGTTGACGGCCTGCTGCTCGAAGGCGGCCAGGTCAGCTTCACTCACCCGTACAACCAAAGCGGTCACCGCCGTATCGATACCTACTACGGGTCGCTGGACGAGCACGACAAGAGCAAGCACCTGAACTGGGCCGGCGCGTCGTGGAGCGGTACCCCGAACATCACCGCCAACCTGTACGCGGCCGAGCTGAAGGACATCTGGAACCAGTACTACGCGGACTTCGACTACACCTACGTGGTCAACGACCTGGTCAGCCTGAACCCGGGCGTGCACTTCTACCACACCCAGGACACCGGCCAGGCCCTGCTGGGCAAGATCGACAACAACACCTACAGCCTGCACTTCACCGTCAATGCCGGGTACCACAGCGTCACCGCCGCCTACCAGCGGGTCAACGGCAACACGCCGTTCGACTACATCAACCTGGGCGACAGCGTGTACCTGGACAACTCGCGCATGTATTCGGACTTCAACGCCCCGAACGAGCGTTCGTGGAAGCTGCAGTACGGTTATGACTTCGCCGGCGCAGGCATCCCGGGCCTGAGCACCACGCTGTCGTACTCGCGCGGCGAGGCGGACCTGAGCAAAGCCACCCAGGACACCAGCCACTACGACTACTACCGTGCCGACGGCAAGAATGCCACGCACTGGGAGCGCGACCTGGATGTGAAATACGTGTTCCAGGAGGGGGACCTCAAAGACCTGGCGGTGCAGGTGCGCTACGCCACCCACCGTGGCAGCCAGGGCTATGCGTCGATCGACAGCAACAGCGACAACGACGAACTGCGGGTGATCGTCGACTATCCGCTGAACGTGTTCTGATCTCACCCTGCAAGCTTCACCTGTAACCCTGTGGGAGCGGCGGTGCGGCGATCCGATTCACCCGCGAAGAAGGCTCCGCGGTGCCGGGCACCGGCTTCGCCGGTGTTCGCGGGTTAACACGCTCCCACAGGGGCGCTGAAATGAATCGAACTTGCAGCACAGCGTGATTCCGTCGGACAAATCTTGTCCGACAATCCCCGCTTCCCTAGAATGTCGCCGCCGCGAATGGCCCTGCCCACGCAGTAGCGAGCATGCCCACCCAACCCCAGCGTTTTGCAGTCTACAGGTCGCACCCCGCGCTGATCCTAAACCTGGGCAGTTGCCTTGCCGTGCTCGCAATCGTGGCCATCGTCAGCTACCTGCTGGCGCGCGAACGTGACAGTGTCGAACTGTCTGCCCTGCGTTCGTCCAACAACATCGTCCAGCTGATCGAAAGCGACATCCTGCGCAACGTCGAACTTTACGACCAGTCCCTGCAAGGCCTGATCTGGGCGGTCGGGCGAAAGGAACTGGCGCAGGTACCCGGCCCGTTGCGGCAGCGCCTGCTGTTCAACGAGGCGTTCGTCAACCGCAAGCGCGGTGACGTGCTGTGGCTGGACAAGCAAGGCAATGTGGTGGGCGATTCCACCAGCAGCGTGCCGCGCCAGGCCAACTTCGGCGATACCGGGGTGTTTCTGGCGCACCAGCGCAATGCCAACCTCGGCCTGCTGGTAGGCCCACCATTCAAGGCCAGGCTTGGCGACCTGGACTGGTGCATCAGCTTCAGCCGGCGTATTTCCGGGCCGCATGGCGAATTCGCCGGTCTGGCTGCAGGTGCGTTACGCCTGTCGTATTTCAGTGAGCTGTTCCAGCGCCTGGACATCGGTGATGACAGCAGCATCAACCTGATCAACACCGACGGGCAACTGCTCGCCCGCCAGCCCAGCCGCGCGCGGGACCCGCTGATCGGCAGCAACTATGCCGGGCGACCAAACTTCAAGCGCATACTGAGTGAACAGCGCGGCAGCTTCACTGCGCGCTCCGGCAGTGACCACCGCCTGCGCATGTACACCTTCGCCCGGGTCCCACAATTACCGCTGATCGTGCTGGTGGTGCATTCGGCCGACGAGGTGTTCCAGTCGTGGCGCCGCACAGCGATTCTGGTCAGCGTTGCCACTGGTGTGCTGTGCGTGGGTATTCTCTGGCTGACACTGCTGCTGGGTCGCGAGCTGAGCCGTCGCCACGAGGCCGAGCAAGGGTTGGCGACCTTGGCGGCCACCGACAGCCTGACCGGCCTGGCCAACCGCCGGCGCCTTGACCAGGTGCTGAGACAGGAGTGGGCACGCGCCCAGCGCAACCGCAAACCACTGGCGGTGCTGATGGTGGATGTGGATCACTTCAAGGCATTCAACCAGCGTCACGGCCACGCTGGGGGCGACCATGCCCTGCGCGAAGTGGCCAAGGCCATCGAGGCGTGCATTCGTCGCCCCGCTGACTTGGCAGCGCGTTATGGTGGGGAGGAATTTCAGGTCGTGCTGCCGGAAACGGAGTTGGCCGGCGCACTGCTGCTGGCAGAACGGATACGGGCCAGCGTCGAAGCGCTCGCACCCTTTGCCGAAGATACCGACGCGATAACAGTAAGCATCGGCATCGGCTTGTCCGGCACCCGGCACGACCTGACGAGTGTGCTGGGTGCTGCGGACGAAGCCCTCTACCGGGCCAAGGCCAAAGGCCGCAACCGGGTAGAGGGGCCTGCCGTTTAGGAACGGGCGCGGGCAGCGTTACGCAGCGCCTTGACCTGGTCATGGTTGCGCTGCACGCCCTGCAGCTGGTTTTCCACCAGCATGTAGGACTGGTCGCTGGCGGTGCGGCCCAGCTTCACCAGCTTCTCGCGGGCTTCCTTGTAGGCCTTGAGGGCATGGTCCTCGCCGCGTTCAACCTCGTTCAGCACCGCTTCTTCATCTTTGCCGGTGAGCATCGATTTAAGGTTGACCCAACCACGGTGCATGTCGCCGCTGATGCTGGTGGAGGTTTCAGGGTCGCCACCCAGGCGGCGCACCTCGCTTTGCAGTTCGCCGGCAGCGTTGGCGCACTCGCCGGCACGCTGGACGAAGAACGCTTTCAGTTCCGGGTTCTTCACATCATCGGCCGAGGCTTTGAAACCCTTTTCGCCGTCCTTGCTGTACTCGATCAGGTCGTTGAGTACGTCGATTACGTCTTTGTTGGGGTTGCTCATGGTGAAACTCCTTGGCAGGTGATAGTCATCTGTAAGGGAGCAGTGTTCGTGCCAAGCTTTTGAATTTATAAATATCCTTTAAAATCAGATAGTTAAGAACCTGCAGAAGATGCCGTCGGATGGCGTTCTGCATGATTGCCGCTTGGGACCTCGTGCAGATTGCAGTATGGTCGGCGCTTTTCCCCAGCCAGGTGCGCCGATGAAACCGGAAATGCTCGAACTGCTTGTGACCCGGACCATGCCCTTCGGCAAGTACCAGGGGCGCATCATTGCCGACCTGCCGGGGGATTATCTGGCGTGGTTCGCGCGCCGGGGCTTCCCGGCGGGTGAACTGGGGGGGTTGTTGGCGTTGATGCATGAGGTGGATCACAACGGGCTGGGGGATCTGCTGGGGCCGTTGCGGCAGAAGCATCGGCGCGCTTAGGGATCGCATCAGGGCTTGCAGGTGCTGCCGCAAGATTTGCAGCGCCTGTGAGATCGAGCGCCGCCCGCGCGGCGCTTCGCGGGTGAACCCGCTCCCACATTTGTTGCAACGT
>NZ_JABMCN010000305.1 GCF_013179515.1 Pseudomonas sp. CM27 | reverse complement strand
GGTCATCAGCGGAACAGCGGAAAACTGTTCCAGCAGCTCTTGCGGAATCTTTGGTAACTCTCGGAGCGGTTTTTTTTGGTTGGCATACATGCACCTCTTACTCATGTTATGCCCGAACACAAAATTTCTGACACCCTCGGTGAACCCGATCCCACAGGTACAACACTGCCCTCAGGCCCTGTGACATCCCTGTGGGAGCGGGTTCACCCGCGAATGGGGCTGCCAAGCAGCCCCTAGGCGCCCTGTTGGTCAGCGCTGGGCGTACTGCAACACCACTTCCAGTGGGTGACGCATCTTGCGCTCGGTCATGCGTTTGACCTGGCTGCGGCACGAGTAACCGGTCGCCAACGGCTCTCCCTCCTTGTCCAGCTTGGTCGCCCACGACTGCTCGAAGATGGTCCGCGAGGTTTCCTGGTTGCGCGCCTCGTGCCCATAGGTGCCGGACATGCCGCAGCAGCCAGTGGCCTCGGTTACCAGGTTCAGCCCCAGGCGGGCGAACACCTGCTCCCACTGTCGGGTACTGGCCGGCACATTGGTCTTCTCGGTGCAGTGCGCCATCAGGCGGAAATTGCCCGGGGCGGTCGGTGCCTGCTCGGGCAGCACATCCATCAGCCATTCCTGCGGCAGCAGCACCTTCGGGCAACCCTCCAGGCCTGGCACCTTCTGGTACTCCTGGCGATACACCAGGGTCATCGCCGGGTCCAGGCCCACCAGCGGCACACCACAGTCGGCCAGGGCCTTGAGCTGGGTGCCGTTGCGGACCGCCGCCTTGGCGAACGCCCCAAGGAAGCCCTGCACATGCAGCGGCTTGCCGTTGGCGCTGTACGGCGCCAGGAACACCCGGTGGCCCAGGCGATGGGCCAGGTCGATGAAGGCCGACAGCAACGGTGTTTCGAAGTAGCGGGTAAAGGCATCCTGCACCAGCACGATGCTGCGCTCGCGCTGGGCCGGAGTCAGTTCACGCAGGGCCGGCACGCTGGCCACGCCGACATGGCAGCGGGCCAGGGTGGCCTGGAAGTTGAAGCGGCTGATCAGCGGGCTGTCGACCATGCCGACCTTGTCCGCCAGCAGCTTGCTCACGAATCCGGAGCCCATCACCGCGTTGTACAGCCCCGGTGCATGCGCCAGGTACGGGACGGTGAACTCCAGCGAACCGATCAGGTAGTCACGCAGCGGGCGCTGGTAGCGACCGTGGTACAGCTCGAGGAAGCGCGAGCGGAAGTCCGGCACATTGACCTTGATCGGGCACTGGCCGGCGCACGACTTGCACGCCAGGCAACCGGCCATGGCGTCGTACACTTCATGGGAGAAGTCTTCCTGGCCCTGGCTGCGCGCACGGTTGTTGCGCAGGCGTGCGGGCAGGCCCCTGAGCCACGACACCTTGTTGCGCGCCGCAGCCAGCACGTCGATGTTCGCTGCGCCTTGCAGGCGCAGCCACTCGCGCATCAGCGAGGCACGGCCCTTGGGCGAATGCTGGCGTTCACGGGTGGCCTTCCACGACGGGCACATGGCGTCGTTGGGGTCGTAGTTGTAGCAGGCGCCGTTGCCGTTGCAGTGCACGGCGCTGGCAAAGTCCTGCCAGACACGCTCGTCGATGGTGCGATCAAGGTCGCCGCGCAGGGGCACGCCATCGACCTTGGTCAGGCCTTCGGCGCTGTCTGGCGGCGTGCAGATCTTGCCGGGGTTGAGCTGGTTGAAGGGGTCGAAGGCGCCCTTCAGGCGCTGCAGCGCCGGGTACAGTTCGCCGAAGTATTCCGGCACGTACTCCGAACGCAGACCCTTGCCGTGTTCGCCCCACAGCAGGCCGCCGTAGCTTTTGGTCAGTGCCGCCACGGCGTCGGAAATCGGCTTGACCAGTGCTGCCTGGGCCGGATCTTTCATGTCCAGTGCGGGGCGCACATGCAGTACGCCAGCATCGACGTGGCCGAACATGCCATAGGCCAGGCCGTAGCCATCGAGCAAGGCACGGAAGTCGGCAATGTAGTCGGCCAATTGCTCTGGCGGCACGGCGGTGTCTTCCACGAAAGGCTGCGGCCGCACCTCGCCTTCGACGTTGCCCAGCAACCCGACCGAGCGCTTGCGCATGACGTAGACGCGGGTAACCGCTTCAGATCCCTCGGCCAGGGTATGGCCCAGGCGCTCGACACTGGTATCGGCTTGCAGGTGCTCGACAAATGCCTGCACCCGGGCGTTGACCTCGGCCGGCTCGTCGCCGCAGAACTCCACCAGGTTGATACCCAGGGTCGGGCGCTCGGGGTCGGCCGGGAAGTATTCGGCAACGCTGTGCCAGACGATATCCTTCATCGCCAGCATCAGCACCTTGGAGTCGACGGTCTCGATCGACAGCGGCTTGTGCGCCATCAGCGCATTGGCGTCACGCAGGGCATCCATGAAGCTGGTGTAGCGCACGTTGACCAGCACCGCGTACTTGGGAATCGGCAGCACGTTGAGCTTGGCCTCGACCACGTAGCCCAGCGACCCCTCGGCGCCGCACAGCACGCTGTTGAGGTTGAAGCGGCCCTGCTCGTCGCGCAGGTGCGCCAGGTCGTAGCCGGTCAGGCAGCGGTTGAGCTTGGGGAAGGTGGTTTCGATCAGTTCGGCCTGGGTTTCCTGGATATCGCGGGCCATGCGGTACACCTCGCCGACCCGACCGGGCGTGGCGCAGGCCTGCTCCAGCGCAGCATCGTCGATCGGCAGGCTGTGCAGGTGCTCGCCACCCAGCAGCACGCTGTGCAGTTCCAGTACGTGGTCGCGGGTCTTGCCGTAGGTGCAGCTGCCCTGGCCGCTGGCGTCGGTGTTGATCATGCCGCCGACAGTGGCGCGGTTGGAGGTGGACAGCTCAGGGGCGAAGAACAGACCGTGGGGCTTGAGCGCAGCGTTGAGCTGGTCCTTGACCGTACCGGCCTGCACCCGCACCCAACGCTCCTCGACGTTGATTTCGAGGATCTTGTTCATGTGCCGCGACAGGTCGACGACGATGCCGTCTGTCAGCGACTGGCCGTTGGTGCCGGTGCCGCCGCCACGCGGGGTCAGCTTGACGTCCTGGAAGCGCCCTTCCCCCATCAGTGCAGCAACCCGCGCCACATCGTCGGCGTCCAGCGGAAACACCGCCGCCTGTGGCAGACGCTGGTAGATCGAGTTGTCGGTGGCCAGCACCGTGCGGGTGCCGTAGTCGGCACTGATCTGGCCGCGGAAGCCGCTGTTGCGCAGGGCTTCGAGGAATTCGGGGTAGTTGGCGCCGGGTGCAACGGTGGAAAGCTGGGCGATCATCGAAGGATGGCCTCTTGATATAGGCTAATTCACGGGATTCCTGTCGTCCCGGCATGGGTGTTTGCATGCAGGGATGACGTATAGACCAATGTTCCTGTAGTTTGGCGTCGGGGGCAAACGGATAATCCTGCCGCTATCAATGACTTTTATGAATGAATTACCGCCACCTGACACCGTCCATGTCGCTGCTGCTGGCTTTCGAGGCCGCCGCCCGGCATGAAAGCTACACCCGCGCCGCCGCCGAACTGTCGCTGACCCAGAGCGCGGTCAGCCGCCAGGTGCAGGCACTGGAGCAGCAAATGGGCCTGACCCTGTTCCGCCGTGAAGGGCGCCAGGTGCAGCTGACCGATGTTGGCCGCCTGTACCAGCGCGAACTCAGCGAGGCACTGGGGCGCATCCGCAGCGCCACGCTGCAGGCGCTGGCCTATCAGTCGGGGGTCGGCACCTTGCGCCTGGCCACCCTGCCCACCTTTGGTTCGAAGTGGTTGTTGCCCAGGCTTCATGAGTTCTACAGCGCTCACCCAGGGATGCTGGTGCACATTCATTCAAGGATCGAAGCCATCAACTTCGACACCAGCGAGATCGATGCGGCCATCGGCGTAGCCAGCCATGACCTGCCAGGGCTGATCTGCCATCGCCTTCACGCCGAGGAACTGGTGGTCATACTGCCGCCGGAAGCCGGCACAGATACTCAAGGCTGGGGCCCGGCACGAATCAGCCAGGAAGTGCTGCTCAACGTAGCGAACAACCCGCATGCCTGGGGCGAGTGGTTCTCGCACCACAGCCTGCCGCATCGGGGCATGCGCCTGGGGCCCAGTTTCGAGCTGACCTCGCACCTGATCCAGGCGGTACGGGCCGGGATCGGGATCGGCCTGGTGCCGAGAATCCTGGTTGACGAGGAATTGAGCAAAGGCGAGTTGTTTAGCCCAGGCAGCGCCATTGCCAGCCAGCGTAGCTATTACCTTGTCTACCCTTCGCGAAATGAAGCGCTGCCGTCGCTGAAAGCTTTTCGTGGCTGGCTGCTGGGGCAGATATAGGGAGTAAGCATTCCTGGAATTGTGCCGCCCCCCTATCATTCATTCGGGGATGTTAACGTTCCACATATATGCCGCGCGCTGCATGGCCGCCTCGGTCAACGCCATACGCTGATCACGCAACCAGTCCGCCTCCCATTGGTTAAATGCCTCCATGCCCTCTGCATCATCTGCCTCATGTAACCGATTCTTTTCGATGATTCGTTGTGCTGGTAACTTGAAGCGTGCAGGCGACGTCCGCTCAAGGTATTTTCGCCAGTACGCTTGCTCACAAAACCATGGGGCCATTTCGGCAACCAATTGATGTTCCCGGATGTCCCTCAACACCCTAGGACGGTCTACAGCCCTTCGGTCAAACTCACGGGTAAAACGCATAACAGGACGGCGAATGGGAAGTTGCAGGTCATCGTACAGCTCGATTCGATACATCAACTGCACATCGACCGACTTCGCAGCCATTCCCAATTCAAAAGCATGCATCGAAGAAAACTCATCCAGCTTTTGCATCCGCCAAAATTGACCACCGACCCTCAACAACTCTGCCTCCGAGTGAGCTTCAGGATTTCGGATAAGCCCCCACGTCTGGATCTTCATCTCAAGATCGATAAAATGAGAGAGCGCATCATCACCACAGGTATTGACCTCCGACTCCCTGAAGAAATCAGCCCTGAAGCTGTATTGCTCCCGGGTGTCGGCCATCAGTTTTTCCCTGCCTGCATTCAACCCAGCTTCCTGTGCCAGCTCGTTCTCAACGATCGTGGCAAGTTCATCCTCTGTGATCACAAGCGAATCTCCGGCATCCTTGATCGCCTCCATCATCTCCTGCACCCGATAAGCAAGCTCATTCGCACCGTTATCAGAGGCGAACTCTGCAGAGGTACTCAAGCGTTTGAGGAGGTCGAAAAAATTATGCGAGCCGGGCAGTTCTTCAATACTCTGCCACAACGATGCCAGCTCATCCCTGAACTCCGGATCCACAGCGTCCTCCCACTGATAACGCTGAGGCACAGGATTCAGAATACTCTCCGGGTCATACCACCGCCTCTCTGCTTCACCGCGCATTCCTACCCGGAATCTTCCCCTGCGCACGATGGGTGACGCCCAAAAATCCGGATCGAATGAAGTGATCGTAGTGTCCGTCAGTTCAAACCTTGACAATTTCTGGTGCCTCAACACTCCCCCCGGCATGCTCGGGAGCCGGGTAGAACAAAGCAACAATGACCTCAACTCCGGCATCCCGCTGATTGAAAAGCCAACGTTCAGCGGGTTATTCGACAAGTTCAGGTACAACAGCGCCGTGCAACTCTCCAGCACCTCCACCTGCCGGGCGTCCAGTTTTATTCTGTTCCCTGACAAGTCCAACGACGTCAACTGGCCACGAAGAAAGGGGGGCAAGGAAATTTTGCGAATTTGACCATTGGTCAGGTCAAGCGCCTGCAAGTTCGGGAACGCACGCAGAAAGTTTCCAGAAATTTCCGTCAATTCGGAGTCTCTCAGCGCGAACTGGGTCACGTGTGGGAAGACGATGGACTCCGGTAGCTCAGGAAGTTGCTGAAACCCCATCCCGATATCCCATAGCGCGCTTGGCACCTTGAGATCCAGAAATTTTCCGAGTATCGAAAGACGCCACCGCGCAATCAGTGTTTTGCGAAAACCATAACGCGCCAACCATTCAAGCTTGAACGCTCCGAGCCGCTGCCAACGCGTCAAGCTGGTTTTCAATATTTTAAGCTGGCTCTCAAATTCACGTATTGCCGTCTCGGCATTCTCAGGCCCTGCGGCACTGAGCCACGCCTCGATCTGCTCGTCACTGGCGCCGGCGCACAACGTTCGTAGCCGGGTTGGCAGCGCGGCGGGCGGGCGGCTGCCGAACAGCCGGCCACCGCCTGAAAGTGGATAACCTATCCTGCCATCATCCAGACGTCTGGGCAGCAAGAAGGGCGCCGAAGGTTGATCACCTCCGAACAGGCTCTCGATGTCCTGCCGGCCTGTCATCCACTGCCTTGCCACTGCTTGCCGAAGGTTGACGGCAAAGGGCTCTGCAATCCCCATGGCAGCACGCTCTGCTGTGCTGAATG
>NZ_JABMCN010000304.1 GCF_013179515.1 Pseudomonas sp. CM27 | reverse complement strand
CGCAGGTATGTACCATCAGCGCGTCAACACGCTGTACCAGCTATAAAACCGCGGGATTGATTCGATCAGCGGCTCTGCTCGAACAGCAATGGCACACCGCACTTCTGACTTAGGTGTTCCATGTAGGAACGTACCGCCTCTGGGAAAATGACGGCCCGAACGATGGACAGCGAACGAAGCAATGGCCACAGCGTGATGTCGTTAATCCCGATGGCCTTCCTGCTGGCGAGCAGCGGCACCAAAGCCTCCAGCATGGGCTCGATTTGCCCCACCAATGTTGGAGTGGTGTTACGCAATTCATCCAGATTTCCGAAGGCATGCTCCTCACGCAGCCGGTAGGCTTCTCGCGCGGCCGGCGTGGCGACTTCCGCAAAGTCTCCCTCTACGAAACGTGGAATGAAGAGTTTGAGCGCGGTCGGCCAAATTTCCTTAACCCAAGCATCCAACCCCTCGCTTAGGGGAGCGACGAGTATCGGCGGGCCAATCGCGTCGACATACCGCACGATATCCAAGCTCTCCCCCATAAAAGTACCGTCCTGCTTTTCCAGGATAGGTACCGCCTTCTTACCGATCAAACGGGTGGGTGTCTCGACGTCACCCTCCATGATCACCTGTAGATCAACGGCAAGGCCTTTGAGGCCAAAGATCATCCGCGCCCTCGTGCAGAACGGGCAATGTTCATAGATGTAGAGTTTCATCACGTTTCTCCACCTTGAATGGCATCGAGGCCGTGTGCCTCAGAATTGCACCGACCGCGTGAGACCACCGTCTACCAGCAGGTTCGTACCGGTTGTAAAGCTGGCGGCTGGACTGGCGAGAAATACGACTGCCTTCGCCACCTCTTCTGGCGTAGCCATGCGTCCCATCGGATTTTCGGCCAGGCACTTTGCAAAGGTTTCCGGCTGATCACGCTCGATGTCGCACCACACGCCATCTGCGAAGTACACATTTCCAGGGGAAACAGAATTGACCCGGATCCCTTCGCAGGCATGCCGTGCCGACAAGGTTTTGCCGTAGTGCAGCAAGGCAGCCTTCAGGATGCCGTAGGGTTCGGCGAACATATCGACTTCGCGCCCGGATACGCTGGAGATCAGCACCACCGAGGCCGCCGCCGATTGGCGCAGTGCCGGCAGCGCGGCCTTGACCATTGCGGCACTGCCGAGCAGGTCAGTGTCGAATGCCCGACGCCAGGTGGCAAGATCATCGCCGCCGGCCAATGCACTGACGTTGGGCACCACGATATCCAGCCCGCCCATCTGCTCGGCAGCCGAGGTAACCCATGCCTCCACTTGCCCGGGCTGGGTGACATCCACGGCCGTACCGAACGCACGCGAGCCGAATTCAGCGGCAGCACGTTCAACGCCCGCAGTACCACGCGCGCAGAATGCGACTTGCGCACCTTCCTGAAGAAAAAGCTCAGCAATCGCGCGTCCAATGCCTCGCGATGCTCCACTGACCAGCACGCGTTTTTCCTTCAAACCCAGATCCATGGTTCATCTCCTCTAGCGATTATTGCTGCGAAGGGGCATGGAGCGCCCCGTCGCCCGGATTACTTGCGCAGCTTGTACGCAATGATTTCGTCGCTTGTTCCGGTTTCCATGAAGGCATGGCCGGAGGCCGACACGAGCACGTACTGTTCGCCGTTCACCTCGTAGGAGATCGGGTTGGCCTGTGCACCGACGTTCAGCACGTCTTCCCAGAGGACCTCACCAGTGGCGGTATCGATCGCACGGAACAGGTTGTCGGTGGCCGCGCCGACGAAGGTCAGACCGCCTGCAGTGACGACTGTGCCGCCGTTATTGGGCAGCCCGATGTTGAGCGGCAGGTGCGAAGGAATGCCGAACGGGCCATTGCGGCGTGCAGTACCCAGCGGCTCATCCCAAACTGTCTTGCCGGTATCCAGGCTTACAGCTCGAATTCCACCGTAGGGAGGGGCCGAGCACGGCACGCCAGTACCCCAGTTCCGCCAGCCGGCGTTCACGCTGATCGCATAGGGCGCGTTGATTTGGGGGTAGACGGAGGCTCCGCCTTCACCCTTGCCCGACTTGCTGCCGGCCTTGTTCAACGCTGTCTCATCGACCTTCGGCGCGTAGATCGGCTTGAGCCCCATCTGATTGGCCTGATCCCGCGGAATCAGCTGATTGAGATTGGGGATGTCGTTGTAGTTGGCGATGATCAGACGGCGCACCGGGTCAATGGCAACCGAGCCCCAGTCCGAGCCACCGTTGTAGCCCGGGTACTGAATCCAAGGACGATCTACCGAAGGCGGTGTCAGGTAGCCCTCGTAGTTAGCCTGACGAAACTGGATGCGGCACATCAGCTGGTCCAGAGGCGAGAAGCCCCACATGTCAGCTTCGGTCTTGGGCGCCTTGCGCAGGGTGTGCCACTCGGAGGTAGGCTGGGTGTCGGCAAGGTATTTAGGCTCGACCGAACCGCCCTTGGGGGCCTTGACCTCGCCTATCGGAGTCAAAGGTTCGCCCGTAGCGCGGTCGAGGATGTAGATGTCACCCTGCTTGGTCGGCAACAGCACCGCCGGCACCGGCTTTCCGTCCTTCCCTGGGAAGTCGAGCATGGTCGGCTGGCTGCCCAGGTCGTAATCCCAGACGTCGTGGCGAATGGTCTGGAAGTGCCAAACATCCTTGCCCGTCTTGACGTCGACCGCGACCAACGAGTCGGAGTATTTGTTCTCCGCTTCGCTGCGGTTAGAGCCGTAATAGTCGATAGACGAGTTGCTGATCGGCAGATAGACGTAGCCGAGCTTTTCGTCACCCACCGCTGCTGTCCACATGTTCGGTGTGCCGCGAGTGTAGGTGCTGCCCTCGGCAGGTCCATGGACATTGTCCTGGTTACCTAGATCCCAAGCCCACGCCATTTTTCCGGTGACAGCGTGGTAGCCGCGAATCACCCCTGATGGGGCATCTTCGTCCTGGCCGTCGCGGATCTGCGCGCCAGTCACGACAATGCCATTGACGATCGCGGGCGGCGCTGTGACGGCATACCAGCCAGGGACCTTCTTGCCCAAGCCTTCCCAGAGGTCGACTGAACCGTTCTGACCGAAGTCCTTGCATGGTTCCCCGGTGTGCAGGTCGACGGCGATCAGCCTTGCATCCAGCGTGGCTTCCACCACACGGCTGCGGCACTGGGCAGTTTCCGGTATTTGTGGAGCGGTGTAGACCGCCACTCCACGGCAAGCGGCGGCATGGGGAATGGCCTGGTCCGCTACTCCCGGGTCATGACGCCAGTTTTCTTTACCGGTCGCAGCATCGATCGAGATCATGATGTTCTTGGCCGAACACATCAGTAGATCGTTGCCTACCTTGATTGGCGTGGTTTCTGGTGAATAGCGGCTGCCAGGGTTTGGCAGATCTCGGGTGTGGTAGACGAAAGCACGCTCAAGGCGCTCGACGTTTGCTGGCGTGATCTGCTTAAGGGGGCTGAAGCGCTGGGCGTTGTGATCGCCACCGTAGAATGGCCAGTCACTGCCAACTTGCGGCACACCTTCAGCCTGAGCGAATTGCACCTGCACGGCGCAAGAAATGGCGAGAGCAAGCGCGCCCCCACGTTTGACGGTAGTAAACATGACGAACCTCGTTACACAGCAGTGCGGGCGGCGCGGCGCAGCGCCGGCGACAGAGTCAGGATCAAAAGCAGGATCACAGTCATGGCCACCAGCCGAGGCACTAGCCCCCACCAATTGAGGCCGACTTCCCACAGGGCCCAGATCACTGTCAGCCCCCAGATCACTGCAAACAGGTGGATGGCACTGCGTCGCTGCCGCCAAAGCAGGGCGGCGGTTAGCACACAACCAGCACCTGCCAGGCCGTAGTACCAGCTACCGCCCAAGACCACCAGCCACACGCCACCGCCGAACAGAGCCATGCCAAATAGGCTAAGAGTCAAGGCCAGGACGACTGTTGCCAACCGCCACTTCCCGCTGAGACCAGGCTGCGCCTGGTCGTTGTTGCAGGACACACCACTACGTTGATTCATGACGCTACAGCTTCCTTCATCACAAGTAATTCAAGCCACCGCCTGGTTGCCTGGAGCGGCAAAGCCGATCGGTCGACGGGTACAAAACATCGAGAGCATCGCGCCGATCACCAACAGGGCACCGACCACGACAAAGGCCAAAGCAAAACTGCCGGAGCCAGCCACCACGTAGCCGGTCACGATTGGCGCCAACAGACCGAACAGGTTGCCGATCGCGGTGATGAAACCTGCCGCGGTACCGACATCGTCCTCAGAGCGCACCAGGTCGTTGACCAGCGAGAGGTTCAGGGAGATCGCCGAAGCGCAGGTGGCTAGCGACAGGGTAATCACGAAGAGAATCGCCCAGGTGCTGTCGATCGCGGGCACCAAGAAGATCACCGAGGACGCCAGCAGCACGCTGGCGACTACCATGCGGCGCTGGCCTGTTTCAGCTGCACCGGGGCGCATCGCCTTGTCGCTGAGGCGACCGATGACGATGGCGAGCACGGCCGCACCCAGATAGGGAATGGCGGTGTAGAAGCCACTCGACATCACCGTTAGGCCCTTCTCGGCCTGCAGGTAGCTCGGGAGCCAGGTGAGGAAAAAATAGGTGGCATACACCGCGCAGCCGTGCGACAGAGAAATTGCCCACATGCTGCTGGAGCGGGCCAGGCCTTTGAGCCCGAGGGAAACAGGCTGCGCTTCGCTGCAGCCGGAAGTGACGCTGCCATGGGCGATCTCTGCGCGCTCGGCATCGTCCAGCCAAGGTGCCTTAGCGGGGTGGTTGTACCACTTCAACCAGGCGGCCAACCAGATAAAGCCCAGAGCGCCAGCCACCACGAATGCGATTCGCCAGCCAAACGCGCTGATCAGCCAGCCAAACCCAATGGCGCCGATGGCGGGGCCGACAAGACTGCCGCTATGGAATACGGCGGTGGCCATGCCGCGCTCCTTGAGCGGCATCCATTCCCGAATGACCCTTGCACCGGCGGGATACGTGGTGGATTCGCCCATGCCCATGATGAGCCGGCAGCTGAGCAACGAGATGAACCCTGTCGACAAGGCCGTGCAGGCGGTTGCTACCGACCAGACGCCGATGCCATAGCCGTTGACCTTTTTCGGGCCAAAACGCCCCACCAGGTACCCCATGGGAATTAGGGCCAGGAAGTAGAGCCACACGAACGATGAGAATAGGTAGCCCATCGCAACAGGTGAGATATCGAACTCTTCCTGGAGCACCTTGGACGCCACCGAAAGAGATACTCGGTCGACGTAGTTGATCAACGTCAGGGTGAAGAGAAACGCGTAGATCCAGACGCGCTTCTTTTTCAACAGGTTGGTGTCTTTATGCATCGCCATCACCTTGTATTTATTGGGACGATCCAGGGACGAGAACTCGGCGTCTCGGCAAAGAGGCTACTCACGATGCCCGGGCAGCAGGCACTTGATCGTCAGCAGCCATTGCGCATTTGCTGAGCGTTCGGTTAACCCAGCCAACGCTGGATATTCGAGACCATGACTTCCTTGGAGATGCCGTAGCGGTCGTGGAGGGTCGGCAGTGCGCCTGCGTCGAGGAACTGGTCAGGCAGTGCCACGTGGCGCACTTCGGGCTGCACGCGGGCTTGCAGCAACGCCATGGCAATGGCTTCACCCAAACCGCCAATCTGGGTGTGGTTCTCTGCGATCACCACCAGCCGGCCTTCGCGGCGGCACTGCTCGACGATGGTCTGCACGTCCAGCGGCTTGATAGTCGGAACGTGCAAGACGGCGGTGTCGATCGTGCTCTGACTCAGTTCATCAGCCACTTCCAGAGCTCGCATGGTCATCAGGCCCGAGGCAATGATCAGCACGTCCTTGCCATCGCGCAGCAACTTGGCCTTGCCCAGTTCAAACTTGTAGTCGTACTCGTCCAGAATTAGCGGAACCCGTCCGCGCGGGAGGCGCATGTACACGGGGCCGTTGTGCTCGGCGATTGCAGCCACACACTGCTCGGTTTCCAGTGCATCGCAGGGGTCGATGACCATCATCTGAGGGATCGCGCGCATCATCGCGAGGTCTTCGGTCGCCTGGTGACTCGGACCGTAGCCAGTGGTCAAACCTGGCAGCGCTGCGCAAATCTTCACGTTGAGGTTTTCCTCGGCAATCACCTGGTGAATGAAGTCATAGGCGCGTCGCGTGGCGAACACTGCATAGGTAGTGGCGAACGCCACGAAGCCTTCCTTCGCCATACCCCCGGCTGCCGCCATGAGCAGTTGTTCCGCCATGCCCATCTGCAGGAATCGCTCCGGGTAGCGTTGGGCGAAGATGTGCAGGTCGGTGTACTTGGCCAGGTCTGCAGTCATGCCAACGATGCGGGGATCCTTCTGACCAGCCTTAACCAAAGCGTGGCCAAATGGTGCAGAGGTGGTGCGTTGCCCTTCACT
>NZ_JABMCN010000303.1 GCF_013179515.1 Pseudomonas sp. CM27 | reverse complement strand
TCAAACCTCAGCAACGAGTTCATGCCGGTATCGCTTATGTGCCACAGGGCCGCGAGATATTCCCGCGGCTGACGGTGGAAGAAAACCTGCTGATGGGCCTGTCGCGTTTTTCTGCACGTGAAGCGCGGGAGGTGCCAGCCTTCATCTACGAACTGTTCCCGGTGCTGGAGCAGATGAAGCAGCGCCGTGGCGGCGACCTGTCTGGCGGCCAGCAGCAACAACTGGCCATCGGCCGCGCCCTGGCCAGTCGCCCGCGCCTGCTGATCCTCGACGAGCCCACCGAAGGCATCCAGCCCTCGGTGATCAAGGAAATCGGTGCGGTCATCCGCCGCCTGGCCGAACGCGGCGACATGGCTATCCTGCTGGTGGAGCAGTTCTACGACTTTGCCGAAGCGCTGGCCGACCAGTACCTGGTCATGGCCCGGGGCGAGATCGTGCAGCGCGGCCGCGGTGAAAACATGCAGGCCGAAGGTGTGCGTGGGCTGGTAACCATTTAATCTGCACACAACGACCCTGCGAGATGCTGTGATGAGTGACCGAATCCGCGATGCCCTGCCCGCCGACCTGCCGGGCATCCTCGATATCTACAACGATGCCGTACGCCATACCACGGCGATCTGGAACGAGACCCCGGTGGACCTGGCCAACCGCCAGGCCTGGTTCGAGGCGCGGGCGCAGCAGGGCTATCCGATCCTGGTGGCGGTAGATGACAGCGGCGTGCTGGGTTATGCGTCGTTTGGCGACTGGCGGCCATTCGAAGGTTTTCGCCAGACCGTGGAGCACTCGGTGTATGTCCGTGATGACCAGCGTGGCAAAGGGCTGGGCCCGCTGTTGATGGCGGCGCTGATAGAACGGGCGCGCAGCTGCGGCAAGCATGTGATGGTGGCGGCCATCGAAAGCGGCAATGCGGGCTCGATGCGCCTGCATGAGCGGCTGGGATTTGTGGTGACCGGGCAGATGCCACAGGTGGGGGTGAAGTTTGGCCGGTGGCTGGATTTGACCTTCATGCAGCTGGTGCTGAACCCTGGAGCTGAACCAAGCCGAACCTGATGCTGCCTGTACTGGCCTCATCGCCGGCAAGCCAGCTCCCACAGGGACAGCGCAGGCCTCATAGCCTGTGGGGACTCTGTGGGCGCTGGCTTGCCGGCGATGAGGCCAGGCCTGCAACCGTTACAGCTGGGTAAACCTGCCCAACCGTTGCTTCAGCATGCTGTTCTCACTGCGCAACTGCTGCACTTCCTGCAGCAGCTCCAGCGCCAGCGCCACCCCTTCCCACTCCAGCTCCAGCTCCTGATGCAGCTTAACCGCGCGCTTGGCCACCAGCGGCGCCTGATCGTCAAACAGCCAGTCATCCGGCGTTCGCCCGGAAGGCTCGACAATGCCGTGCTCGACGATTTCGATCACGTAGTCAGCCGTGACATCGGCTTCCTGACACAGGGTACGCATGTCCAGTTGAACGATCAGGGTGCTGCTCATGATCACTTACTCCATTGTGTCCTCGGGTCGAACGCAGCCTTCTCGGAAAGCTTGCTCCACAGTTCGCGGGCAGCCTCGTCGGAGGCAGGCGGCATGACCACTTTCAGCTGCGCATAAAGGTTGCCGCGCTCGCCGTTCTTGTTCGCCAGGCCCATGCCCGGCACGCGCAGGCGCTGGCCGCTCTGGCTGTCGGGGCGAATGGTCAGGTTGATCCTGCCGGTCAGGGTCGGCACCGCGACCTTGGTCCCCAGGGCAGCCTCCCACGGTGCCAGTGGCACGGTGATGATCAGGTCATGACCTTCGACATCGAACAGCGGGTGCGGTGCCATGCGGATGGTCAGGAACAGATCGCCATTGGCGCCGCCACCACTGCCCGGCGCGCCCTGGCCTTTCAGGCGGATGCGTTCGCCGTCGGTTACCCCAGCCGGAATCTTCACGTTCAGGGTCTTGGTGGTAAACCCGGTGCGCTGGCCCATGGCATTGGTTTGCGGCACCTGGAAGCTGATCTGCTTGGATTCCTTGCTCAGGGTTTCCTCGAGGAACACCGCCAGTTCAAGCTCCACATCCTGCCCTCGTCTGCCGGCACTGCGTTGTTGTTGCCGGCCACCGCCGCCACCGCCGAACGGGCTGCCGCCGCGTGCGCCAAAAATCGAGCTGAAGAAGTCGGAAAAATCACCGCCCTCGAAGCCACCTGCGCCAGCACCGCCGCGGTTTTCCCAGCCAGGTGGTGCCTGGAACGGCCGGCCATGCTGGCCGCCATATTTGCGAATTTCGTCGAACTCGGCACGTTTCTGCGCGTCACCGAGCACTTCGTAGGCCTCGTTGGCCTCCTTGAACTTGTCCTCGGCGTCGCGCTCCTTGCTGACATCGGGGTGATACTTGCGCGCCAGCTTGCGGTACGCGGCCTTGATCGCCTTGTCGTCCGCCGTGGGCTCTACGCCGAGTATCTTGTAATAGTCTTTGAAGTCCATCTGTGGATCACCAATGTGAATGTGCGTGTTGCAACAGAAGATGCAACTGTAGATTGGGGTCAAGCATAGCCTTTCAAGACCGCCTTGGGGTTGCGCCATGGCAGACGACTGGTCTTGATTCTGTAGCCAAGTGGCATAAACTGCGCGGCCGTTTTGCCTCCGGAAGCTTATTTCCCATGTCTGACGTATCCCCGGCCCGCGCCCTGGGCATCGACTTTGGCACCTCAAACTCCACGGTCGGCTGGCACCGCCCTGGCGTGGAGTCGCTGATTGCCCTGGAAGACGGCAAGATCACCTTGCCCTCGGTGGTGTTCTTCAACATCGAAGAGCGTCGCCCGGTGTATGGCCGCCTGGCGCTGCACGAGTACCTGGAGGGCTACGAAGGCCGCCTGATGCGCTCGCTGAAAAGCCTGCTGGGCTCCAAGCTGATCAAGCACGACACCAGCGTGCTGGGCAGCGCGTTGCCGTTCAAGGACCTGCTGGGCATGTTTATCGGCGAGCTGAAAAAGCGCGCCGAAGCCGCCGCAGGTCGCGAATTCGACCAGGTGGTGCTGGGGCGCCCGGTGTTCTTCGTCGACGAAGACTCCGCCGCCGACCAGGAGGCCGAAGACACCCTGGCCGACGTAGCCCGCAAGATCGGCTTCAAGGACGTGTCGTTCCAGTACGAGCCGATTGCCGCGGCCTTCGACTATGAGTCGAGCATCAGCCGCGAAGAGCTGGTGCTGATCGTCGACATCGGCGGTGGTACCTCCGACTTCACCCTGATCCGCCTGTCGCCCGAACGCCATCTGGTAGCCGAACGTCAGGACGATATCCTCGCCACCGGCGGCGTGCACATTGGCGGTACCGACTTCGACAAGCAACTGAGCCTGCAGGGCGTCATGCCGTTGTTCGGCTACGGCAGCCGCATGAAGAGCGGCGCGCTGATGCCTACCAGCTACCACCTCAACCTGGCCACCTGGCACACCATCAACGCCCTGTACTCGCAGAAGTCGCAGCTGGCGCTGGGCAGCATGCGCTACGACATCGAGGACAGCTTCGGCATCGACCGACTGTTCAAGCTGATCGAGCAGCGTGCGGGGCACTGGCTGGCGATGGAAGTGGAAGCCAGCAAGATCGAGCTGACTGAGCATGACAGCCGCATCATCGACCTGCGCCGTGTCGAGCCTGAGTTGAAGGCGGAACTGACCCGCGTGCTGTTCGAAGAGGCCATCGAAAGCCTGCTGGAACGCGTGCGCGGTAGCGTGAGCGAACTGCTGGCCAAGGCCGGCGTCAGCGAAGCCCAGGTCGATACAGTGTTCTTCACCGGTGGCTCCAGCGGCATTCCGGCACTGCGCAACAGCGTGGCAGCGATGTTGCCGAATGCGCGACATGTGGAAGGCAATATCTTTGGCAGCATCGGTAGCGGGCTGGCCATCGAGGCGCGCAAGCGTTACGGCGTGGCCTGAGCCATTTTGGGGCTGCTTTGCAGCCCATCGCGACACAAGGCCGCTCCTACAGGAAACCGCGCATTCATTGGATGGACGCGGTCGCCTGTAGGAGCGGCCTTGTGTCGCGATGGGCCGCAAAGCGGCCCCCAGCAATCTGTCAGACCAGCTCCGCCCGCCGCAACTCGCTTTTCAGGTAGGCATAGTAGACCGGCCCCGCCACCACCCCCGGCAGCCCGAACGCCGCCTCGAACACCAGCATCGCCAGCAACAGCTCCCAGGCCTTGGCACTGATCTGCCCGCCGACGATCCGCGCGTTGAGGAAGTACTCGACCTTGTGGATGACGATCAGGTAACCCAGTGCCGCCGCCGCGACCCAGATCGACAGCGACAGACCGACGATGGTGATCAGGGTATTGGACATCAGGTTGCCGATCACCGGCAGCAGCCCCAGCAGGAAGGTCAGCACGATCAGCGTCTTGGTCAGCGGCAGGTGCACGCCGAACAGCGGCAATACCACGGCCAGGAAAATACCGGTGAACGCGGTATTGAGCAGCGAGATCTTGATCTGCGCGAAGACGATGTTGCGAAACGCCCGCACCAGCAGGGCGAGGCGCTCGAACAGCGCTGCCGCCAGGGGCTTGCGCCGGGAGATATCGGGTATGCGCTGCAGGGCGACTATGGCCCCGAGGATCATGCCGATCAGCAGGGTGACGAACATGTGCGCCATGCCCTTGCCCACCAGCTGCAGGTCGCCCAGGTGGCTCTTGAGCCAGTCGCCGATGGCCACCTTGAACTCCGCCGCGCTGGCCGGCAGGTAACCCTCGATGAACGGCGGCAACTGCCCGCGGGCACGCTCCACCAGGGCCATGAACTTGTCCAGCGAAGCCCCTGGGTTTTCCGCTTCGTGCAGCAAAAAGCTGAAAGCACCGGCAATCAGCAGCGACAGGGTCAACACCACCAGCGTGCCCAGCAATGCCACCGCCAGCCAACGCGCGCGTTGCCCGGCGATCAGCGGCTGCAGCCGCGGGGTGAGCATGTTGACCAGCTCGAACACCAACAGGCCAGCCAGCAGGCTCGGCAGCAATTTCAGGGGCAACGCCAGCAGCAGGCCGGCAAACACGATGATCCAGCTGGCCAGGGTGACCTGGCGGGGGGTGAAGGTCATACAGCCTCAACGGCAGACAACGGGAAAGACCCGCAGTCTGCCAGCCTTGAGGCTGCAGGCATAGGCGCAGGTCATTTCTTCTTCAGGCAGTCACTCATGTATGCCTTGCGCTCGTCACCCTTGAGCGCCTTGGTGGTGGCGTCGGCGTTGCAGGTTTTCATTTTGTCTTGCTGGGTCTGCGGCACGCTCTTCTTCAGGCAGGTGCTCATGAAGGCTTTGCGCTCGTCGCCTTTGAGTTCCTTGGCGGTGGCGTCGGCATTACAGGTTTTCATCTTTTCCTGCTGTGCAGTATTGGCGGCGAAGCCTTGGGCGCTGAACAACACCGCCAGCGCCAGCAATGGAATGTGCAGCAATCTCATGGAGTGGTCTCCTTGGCTCCGCGCCCGATGCACGGGGGTCGAGCTGAGTGTAGCCAAGAATTGTCAGCTCCCTGCCCGCGCCTGCCGGCGGTACTGCTCGGGGGTGCACCGGGCCTGGCGCTGGAACATGGCGATGAACGCCGAAGCGCTGCTGTAGCCAAGGTCGAAGGCAATCGCCTGAATCGGCAGGCCTGCCTCCAGCGCTTCGATGGCGCGCAGAAAACGCAGGCGCAAGCGCCACTCGCCAAAGCTGATGCCCAACTCGCGCAGGAACTGCCGGGCCAGGGTGCGCTCGCTGACATGCACGCGAGCCGCCCAGTCGGCCAGCGGACGGTTGTCACCCGGCTCGGCGCTGAGCGCGTCGAGCACCTGGCGCAGGCCATCGCTCTGGGCAAATGGCAGGTAGCAAGCCTGGGTGGGCGCCAGCAACAGCTGGTCCAGCAGTACTTGAGCCAGGCGTTGGTCGCGCTCGTCTGCGGCTACCTGCAGGTCGCGGCGAGCGAAGTCGGCCAGGATGGCCTTGAGGATGTCACTGATCATCAGGCTGCATGGCTGCTGCGGCAGAGCTGCACACAGGCGGCGGTCCAGGTAGACCGAGCGGTAGACGATGGCCTGGGGGTTGTAGCAGCCATGCACAGTATCGGGGGGGACCCACACGGCGTAGTGCGGCGGTGATAGAAAGCGCTGGCCGGCGACCTCCAGGTGCATCACGCCATGGGCGGTGTAGTTGAGCTGGCCCCAGGCGTGCTGGTGCAGGGCGCTGTGGGTGTCGGCGCCGAACTCGTCGTGGCGGAAGTACACCGGGGCCGGGAGCTGGGCGAACTGGGGGATATCGAGGTATTTGCGCTGCATGTCAGTTTAGCAGGGTGGGTTGTCCGGTTAAGAGAGGGTGTCAGAAATTTTGTGTTCGGGCATAACATGAGTAAGAGGTGCATGTATGCCAACCAAAAAAAAACCGCTCCGAGAGTTACCAAAGGTTCCGAAAGAGCTGCTGGAACAGTTTTCCGCTGTT
>NZ_JABMCN010000302.1:5030-6429 GCF_013179515.1 Pseudomonas sp. CM27 | reverse complement strand
TGAAGGTGCAGGCCGCCATTCAGGGCGAGCAGGTGCGTGTCACCGGCAAGAAGCGTGACGACCTGCAAGAGGCGATTGCAGCCCTGCGCGCCAAGGAATTCGACATGCCGCTGCAGTTCAACAACTTCCGCGACTGATGCAGGTGCTACCCGGAACCCTGATGGCCTGATGATGTCCATGGGGGCCGGGGCTGCGCAAACAGGCGCGGCCTGTTTTACCGTGTACTTGCCGCTCGGCATCAGGAGATGAGTATGGATTTGAACGCTGAAGTCGATCAGCTGGTCCGCCAATCCCAGACGTGGGTCCCCTTGATCATGGAATACGGCAGCCGTGTGCTGCTTGCGCTGCTGACCCTGGCGGTCGGCTGGTGGATCATCAACAAGGTCAGCGCGCGCCTGGGCAAGCTGGTTGGCCTGCGCAATGCCGACCTGGCATTGCAGGGCTTTATCAGCACCTTGGCCAATATCGTGCTGAAGGTGCTGCTGATGGTCAGCGTCGCCTCCATGATCGGCATCGAGACAACCTCCTTTGTCGCGGCCATCGGTGCTGCAGGCCTGGCCATCGGCCTGGCGCTGCAAGGCAGCCTGGCGAACTTCGCCGGTGGCGTGCTGATCCTGATGTTCCGCCCGTTCCGCATCGGTGACTGGATCGAGGCGCAGGGCGTGGCCGGCACCGTCGACAGCATCCAGATCTTCCACACCGTGCTGCGTACCGGTGACAACAAGACGGTGATCATGCCCAACGGCAGCCTGTCCAACGGTATCATCACCAACACCAACCGCCAGCCTACGCGCAAGGTGGTGTTCGACGTGGGTGTGGACTATGAGGCCGACCTGCAGAAGGCCCGCAACGTGTTGCTGGAACTGGCGCAGGATCCACGCGTGCTGGCAGACCCGGCACCGCAGGCGGTGATCTCGACGCTGGGTGACAGCTCGATAACCGTGTCGCTGCGCATCTGGACCAAGACTTCGGATTATTGGGACGTGATGTTCATGCTCAACGAGCATGCCCGTGACCGGTTGAAGGCGGAAGGGATCGATATCCCGTTTCCGCAACGGGTGATTCGCGTGGTGCAGGAGACTGCAACGCAGTAACACCGTAGTGAAACCGGGGCCCAAACGGCCCCGTTTTTACACTTGTTCACAGCAATTTCCCGGCATATCTGGCATATAGGCTGACCCCTCCTGCCACACCCGATACGCCATCATGAAGCCATTGCTGTACATCACCCCGCTGCGCGCCTTGCTGTTCGGCCTGACCCTGGCACTGTTCGAGCTGCTGACCTACCTGGCCAGCGACGCCGTCATGCCGGCCATGCCGGTGGTGGTTGGCGACCTCGACGCCAGCCCTGAATACATCCCCCATGCCCTCAACCTGTATCTGCTGGGTGGCGTGGTCC
>NZ_JABMCN010000302.1:0-4932 GCF_013179515.1 Pseudomonas sp. CM27 | reverse complement strand
TCGAGCTGCTGACCTACCTGGCCAGCGACGCCGTCATGCCGGCCATGCCGGTGGTGGTTGGCGACCTCGACGCCAGCCCTGAATACATCCCCCATGCCCTCAACCTGTATCTGCTGGGTGGCGTGGTCCTGCAATGGCTGATCGGCCCGCTGGCCGACCGCTACGGCCGGCGCCCGTTGCTGCTGATCGGTTGCACGTTCTTCGGGGTGGCCTGCCTGGCTACCTTCTGGGTGCATGACATCGGCCTGTTCAACTTGTTGCGCCTGCTGCAGGGCATTGGCCTGGGCTTTGTGGTCACGGTCAGCTACCCGGCCCTGAACGAAGCCTTCAGCGAGGCGGATGCAGTGCGCATGATGGCCTTGTTGGCCAACATCGCCTTGTTGTCGCCCCTGCTCGGGCCACTGCTGGGCACCTTGCTGCTGCAGTGGCTGGACTGGCGCTGGCTGTTCGTGGCCTTCGCCACGGGGGCCGTACTGGTCTGGGTACTGCTGTACCGCCTGATGCCGGAAACCCTGGGGGTGGAACGCCGGGACGGCACGCGCCTGGCGTTCACGTCGATTCACTTGCTGCCGCTGCTGGCGGGCTATGGCCAGTTGCTGACCAACCGCCGCTTTGTCGCTGGCAGCGCGGCCCTGGGCCTGGTCGGTCTGCCGCTGATTGGCTGGATCGGCCTGTCGCCGGTGCTGCTGATTCACGACGAGGGGCTCAGCACCCTGGAATACGCCTTGTGGCAGCTTCCCGTGTTTGCCGGGCTGATACTCGGCAACCTGATCATCAACCGCATTGCCGACCGCTATCCGCTGCCGGCCCTGGTGCGCGGCGCGTTGTGGCCGTACCTCGCCGGCCTTTGTCTGATGGTGCTGGCCACCTGGTACTGGCCGAGCGTGACCAGCGTAGTGGCAGGCATGTCGCTGTACGCGCTGGGCCTGGGCGTGGCCAACGCGGTGCTGTACCGCATGACGCTGTTTTCCAGCGAACAGAGCAAGGGCCTGGTGTCGGCCATGCTGGGGATGATCACCATCGCCTTGCTGGGGCTGGGCGGGGCGCTGTTGGCGATGATCGGTGCCGGTGCCAGCTTGCTGCACTTTGCCCTGGCGGCGGGGGTGGCGGGGGCTCTGGCGCTGTGGCCGCTGTGGTTCGTAGTGGGTGGGCGGCCTGGGGAAGGGGCTGTTACTCAGTAAGCTTTTATTGCCTGTACCGGTCTCATCGAGGCGTCGAACCGCCGCGAAGAGGCCGGTGCAGGCGATGCAAACCTCTCACGGCCGCTCGGCCGCTGAGCTGTCCTCCGCCACCGGCGTACCCCGCCCAGCTTCCTGGCGCCACTGCAGGGCAATCAGGATCAGCGTCGGTACGCCCAGCAGCGCGGTGATCAGGAAGAAGTCGTGATAGCCGAACTTCTCCACTATCACTCCCGAATAGCCGCCGATCAGTCGCGGCAACAGCAGCATGATAGAGCTCAGCAACGCGTACTGGGTCGCCGAGAATTTCAGGTTGGTCAGGCTCGACAGGTAGGCGACGAAGGCCGAGGTGGCCATGCCCGAGCTGAAGTTGTCCAGCGAGATGGTCACCACCAGCATTTCCAGGTTGGGGCCCATGTCGGCCAGCATCAGGAACAGGATATTGGTACCCGCCGAAGCCACCCCTCCGATGAACAGGATCGGCATGATGCCGAAGCGCACGATCAGCAGGCCGCCGACACCGGCGCCGACCAGGGTCATGATCAGGCCGAAGATCTTGCTGACGCTGGCAATCTGGTCCTTGGTGAAGCCCATGTCGATGTAAAACACGTTGGCCATCACGCCCATCACCGTATCCGACATGCGATAGGTAGCGATCAGGCCGAGCAGCAGCAGGGCCTGCCAGCGGTAGCGGGCGATGAAATCGTTGACCGGCGTCAGTACCGGGGCCAGGCCGCGGCGGCCAAGGCTCGACAGGCACGCCCAGCTCAGCAGTACGTAGAGGATCAGGCGCAGGAAAGCGCGGTCCTCCAGCAGCAGGTCGAGGGGGGTGGCGTCACCGGCGATGACGCTGGACCAGCCGGTATTGAACATCTGGGTGAAGCTGGCCGGCACCGACACCAGCAGGATGATCAGCACGAACACCGAAGCCAGCTGATGCACCAGGCCGTAGCGCGCAGCCGAAAGCTGGGTGCGCATGGGTACCGGCGGCTCACGCATGACCAGGGTAGTGAACAGGGCAGGCAGCATCATCACCCCGAACATCACGTAGGTGCCGGCCCACGCCTTGTGCAGGTAGCTGTAGCCGGTGGAGCCGAACCACTCGGCGAAGAACAGGGCGCCAGCCGTGGCGAGCAGGGCAGCGACCCGGTAGCCGGCCATGTAGCTGGCGGCGAGTGCGGCCTGACGCTGGTCGTCGGCGATTTCCAGGCGGTATGCGTCGACGGCGATGTCCTGGGTGGCCGAGGCAAATGCCACCAGCACGGCCATGGCAATCAGCCAGGACAGGTGCTGCTGCGGGTCGCACAGGCTCATGCCGACCAGCCCGACCACCACCAGCGACTGCGAAAGCAGCAACCATGAACGGCGGCGCCCCAGGCCGCCGAGCAGCGGCAGGCGCCATTGGTCGAGCAGCGGCGACCACACCCATTTGAAGGCGTAGGCCAGGCCGATCAGGCTGGCGTAACCGATGGTCTCGCGGGCCACGCCCGCTTCGCGCAACCACACCGACAGGGTCGAGAACACCAGCATGTAGGGCAGGCCGGCGGCGAAACCGAGCAGTAAAAGTACCAGGGTTGACGGGCTGGCATAGGCAGCGAGCGCAGCGCGCCAGGTTTTACGGGGCATGGGCCAACATCTGCCTCAAGTTTCAGAAAACAAAGCGCGCACTCTAACCGCTGTGCTCCATTGGGCGCCAGCCATGGCGCGTCATATCCACACGATTATTGGCTACATTGATCCCCTCCGCGCGCAACCGCGCCCGTTGTTCATCACCCGACGGGGTGCCCAGTGTCAGGCTCAACCGGCCACCTGCGCCGAGCACCCGGTGCCACGGCAAGCGGGTATCCGCCGGCAACTGCCCGAGGGTACGCCCGACCCAGCGTGCCGCGCGCCCCAGCCCGGCCAGTTCGGCCAGCTGGCCATAGCTCACAACCTTGCCGACTGGCACTTGGCCGAGTACCGAATACAGCGCCGTTCGTCGGCCCTCGGCCGAATCCAGAGCGTGCTCGTAACCATCAGACATCACGCCCCCCCTGGGCTGCAGGTGAAACCGGACCGGTGGTCCGGTAAATGAGATTTGAACTCAACGGCAGGCTGCCGGTCAGTGCTTGCTCTGGTTGTCGGTATCTGGATAATGCCCGGCTTTTTCGTCAAACCGAACCCATCGTCCGCAATCCAAAATCCGTTTATGAATTCTAGATCCCTGTTGTGCCTCCTTGCTGCCTCCCTGTGCGCCTCCCCGGTGTTCGCCGACACCGTGTGGATGAAGAACGGTGACCGGCTAAGCGGCAAGATCAAAGTCTTCGACGGCGGCAAGCTGCTGCTGGAAACCCCTTATGGCGGCTCCATCGCGCTGGACTGGAAACAGGTCCAGACCCTGGAAAGCGACCAGGAGCTGCTGGTCAAGCAGGACGCCTACAGCGGTGAGAAAGCCAAGTCACTGAAGGCCGCGGAGGCTGGCAAGGTGATCCTGGCCAACGGCGAGGCGCCGAAGACCGTGGAGCTGGCCAGCATCGAGCAGATCATGAAGCCCAAGCCATTGGTCGAAGACTTCGTGTGGAAAGGCAACGTCGACGTCGCGCTGGACTACAAGCGCGCCGAGAACGACACCGACGACTATGATGTCGGCTTCAAGACCACGGCCCGCCACGGCCGCTGGCGGCATAACGCCGAGGGCGAATACAACCGCGAGACCAAGGACGAGGTCACTACCACCGACAACTGGAGTGCCGAGTACGCCCTGGACCGCTTCATCACCGAGAAATGGTTCTGGCAGGGGCGTGCGGAGTACAAGCGCGACCGCATCGAGGATCTGGCCCGTCAGCGTACGGTGGGTACCGGCCCGGGTTACCAGTTCTGGGACGATGAACTGGGCGCATTCTCGTTGGGATCGCTGATCAACCGCACCGACTTCGAGTACCAGGACGGCGGCAAGGACAACTTCTATTCGGCAGCCGTGAAGTGGGACTACACCCGCTACCTGATCGGCAAGAATGTGCAGTTGTTCACCAACGGCGAGTTCGCCAAGCCGCTGGGCGGCGTGGCCGACTATTCCCTGGATGCCGAGGTTGGCCTGCGCTACAAGGTCACCGAGTGGGCTTCGCTGAACCTGAAGGCGGAGAAGGACATCATCACCGGCACCCGTGAGAGTGACCTGGACAAGACTCGCTATACTGCTGGGTTCGGCGTCACCTGGTAGATTGCGGGCTGCCCAGCAGCCCCATTGGCACTGGATCTGATAATGATTATCTTGTCTGTTGTCCAGTCCACAGCCAGGAGTCGTCCCCAAGTGAGTACCAACGCCATCCGCCCCGCCCGGGAACTGCTGCTCAGGGAATACCGCGGCGTGCTGTCGACCCATTCCAAGTCGATGCCCGGCTATCCTTTCGGCTCGGTCGTGCCGTACTGCCTGGACGCCCACGGCAACCCGCTGATCCTCATCAGCCGCATCGCCCAGCACACCCACAACCTGCAGAAAGACCCCAAGTGCTCGCTGCTGGTGGGTGAGCGCGAGGCCGAGGATGTGCAGGCGGTGGGGCGCCTGACGGTAATGGCCGAGGCGCACAAGCTGGTCGACGAGGCCACTGTCGAAGCTGCTGCCCAGCGCTATTACCGCTACTTCCCGGACGCTGCCAACTACCACAAGGCCCATGACTTCGATTTCTGGGTGCTGCAGCCGGTGCGCCATCGCTACATTGGCGGTTTCGGCGCGATCCACTGGCTTGACCAGGTGACGTTGGCCAACCCGTTCGCG
>NZ_JABMCN010000301.1 GCF_013179515.1 Pseudomonas sp. CM27 | reverse complement strand
CAGGCTTTGTGCCCAACGATATGCAGGTCGGCCAGACCGGCAAGATCGTGGCCCCGCAGCTGTACATCGCCGTCGGTATCTCCGGCGCGATCCAGCACCTGGCCGGCATGAAGGACTCCAAGGTGATCGTTGCGATCAACAAGGACGAAGAAGCGCCGATCTTCCAGGTAGCCGACTACGGTCTGGTCGCTGACCTGTTCGAAGCGGTGCCAGAGCTGGAAAAGCTGGTCTGATCCGCCTGCTTCACTTATAAAGAACCCGGCCCTCGTACAGGGGGCCGGGTTTTTTTATGGTCTGTAGCGGCCTTGTCGCCGGCAAGCCAGCTCCCACAGGTACGGCGCCACGCTTCAGGGCGTTGCAGTACCTGTGGGAGCTGGCTTGCCGGCGATAGGGCCGGATCAAGCAATGCAAGGAGTGAGGGATGACATTGCGCGGAACGGGCAGGGCGCTGGCATGTATGGCGGTGTTGATATCACCACTGGCCATGTCAGCAGGCAAATGCGAGCGCCTGGTGGCGACCGGCAGCCCGGATGCGCCACCGTATTCGTGGCAAGACCCGAAAGACCCGAAACACCTGATCGGTGCCAATGTGGACCTGTTGCGCCAGGTAGCTGGCGAGCTGGGTGTAAAGGTAGAAGTGCTGAATGCGGGCCGTCGCGATCAGGCCTTGGACGATGTACGCAGCGGGCGCATGGACCTGCTGCTCGACACCCCCATGCAAGTGGAGCAGCTGACCGCGCTGGACTACATCCATCCACCCCTGCAGCTCAACGAGTACCTGGTATGGACGCGCCATGATGCCGTGCTGGACTTCGACGGCCCGGCGGACCTGGCCAGGTACCAGGGCAGTTTGTCCGAACGCGCACGTCTCACGCCAGCCTTCACTGCCTTCGCCAAAACCCAGCTCAAGCTGGTGCCGGCACAGAACCTTACCCAGGCATTCCAGAAACTGGTGCTCGGCCAGGTCGACTATGTGCTGGCTGGCCGCTATGCGGGCATGGCCATGGCCCAGAGCCTGGGCATGAGCAATGACCTGATTGCCCGGGGCTTGCCGGTGGATCGGCCGGGCCTGTACCTGGCCCTGTCACACAACTCGGCATGCAATGACAGCTGGTTGCGTGGGCAATTGGCGAAAAAACTGACAGAATTGCCGATCTCCGGTGCGTCCGAGGCCGTGCTGCAACGTAATGTCGAGCGCTGGAAAGCGCAGCAACTGCGGGTGCCGACGGACGCCCCCAAACACTAGGAAGATTGCGTGAGAACCCAACCACTAATCCTTGCCCTGGCCGTGCTCGGCCTGGCTGGCTGCGCCAATGATCCGGCCCCTGACGAGCAGATGCGCATTTCCGAACAGGCACTGGAGCAGGCCAGGGCCGTCGGTGCCACCGACCAGGTCGAAACGCTGAAACTGGCCGAAGACAAGCTGGCCCGGGCCAAGACCAATATGCTTACCCAAGACTATCGCGATGCGCGCATGCGCGCCGAGCAGGCGGAGCTGGATGCACGTCTGGCCGAGGCCCAGGTGCTGAACCAGAAGAGCGAAGAGCAGCTGCAACTGCTGCAGTCGCGGGTCAAGCGCCTGCGCAAGCAGCTGGAGGTGCAGCCATGATTCGCCGTGCACCATTGGCCGCGCTGGCGTTGCTGGCGCTGGCGGCAGGTTTGCAAGGTTGCGCCAGCCAGCGCAGCAGCTCAGCGCTGGACGACGCCACTGCCGCGTTCCAGAAGGTCAAGGATGATTCCGATGTGCTGCGCAGCGCGCCGCGCGACGTGATTCGTGCTGGCGAATCGCTGGCACGCGCCGAGCGCCTGTCGAGCTATATCGGCACCGGCTCCGATGTGCGGCATTACGCCTATCTCAGCCAGCGCTACAGCGAAATCGCCGGCGAGCATGCCAAGTTGGCGCTGAGTCAGGAGCGTCAGGCCAAGCTCGATCTCGAGCGTCAGCGCCTGCAACTGGCCCTGCGCGAGGCCAAGCTGGCCAGCGTGCAGCAGCAGGGCAAGTGGGTCGAGTCGCAGATTGCAGCGCTGGCCTCGGAGCAGACCGACCGTGGCCTGGTGATGACCCTGGGCGATGTGCTGTTCGATACCGGCCGTGCCGACCTGAAGAACTCGGCCAGCCGTACCGTGCTCAAGCTGGTGCAGTTCCTGCAACTGAACCCGCGTCGGGTGGTGCGTATCGAGGGCTATACCGACAGCACCGGCGCCCCCGAGGACAACGTCAAGCTGTCGCGCGATCGGGCACAGTCCGTGGCCGACATGCTGGTCGACCTGGGCATCGACGAGAAGCGCCTGCAGGTGGAAGGTTATGGCGACCAGTATCCGATCGAGGCCAATGCGTCGGAGCGGGGCAGGGCGCAGAACCGCCGGGTAGAGATCGTGTTTTCCGATGAAAAAGGCAAGCTCGCGCCAGCGCGCTGATTGATGACAAGCGGGGGCTGCAGAGCAGCCCCCGCTTGTGATTGGTCTGGCAGCGGCATAATCCTTTCTATGGCTGCCACGCAATTGTATTGTTGACTATCTTGCCATCTGTCCCAGTACACTTTGCAACTGTTACGGTATCCTCTACCGTCAGTGTGTCGCACAAGAATAACTAGCCGTCCGCGCGTCGAGATCCAGCCATGACCAACCTGCTGCTGTACCAGCGTATCGCCCAGCAACTGGCCGATGACATCCGTCGCGGTGTCTACCAGCCAGGCGAGCGGGTGCCTTCCGTGCGCAAGATGAGCGCCCAGCTCAATGTCAGCCATGCCACGGTGCTGCAGGCCTATGCCAACCTCGAAGACCAGGGCCTTATCCGCGCGCGGCCGCAGTCTGGCTACTACGTGCACCAGACCCCGGCCCTGACTGCCCAGACCCCGGACATCGCCCGGGTCGAGCGCCCCGGTCTGGTGACCCGCGCCAGCATCATCCAGCAGGTACTGACCGAGGCGCGGCGCGATGGCGTTTTCCCGTTTGGCGCCGCCGTGCCGCATGTCGACTATCTGCCCGTGCGGGCCCTGCACCAGCAAATTGCCAAGGTGACGCGCTTTCACAGCCCGCGCGCCTTCAGTTACATGTTCAGCCCGGGTTTCGAGCCGCTGCGCCGGCAGATCGCCATTCGCATGCGCGATGCCGGGGTACTGGTCGATCCGCGAGAGGTGATCGTGACCCACGGCTGTGTCGATGCGCTGCAGATGTCGCTGCGTGTGCTGACGCGCCCGGGTGATCTGATCGCCGCCGAGTCGCCGACCTATTACGGCTTGCTGCAATTGGCTGACCTGCTGGGCCTGAAGGTGATCGAGATCCCCAGTGACCCGTCCACCGGGATCAGTCTCGAAGCCTTGCAGTTGGCAGCCAACCAGTGGTCGATCAAGGCTCTGGTGCTGACTGCGCGCCTGAGCAATCCGCTGGGCGGCACCGTCCCCGAAGAACGGCAGAAGCAATTGCTGCGCCTGGCTTCGGACTTCGATATTCAGATCATCGAAGACGATATCTATGGCGAGCTGATGTTCGAGCAGGGCAAGACCAAGGCGCTGAAGGCGTACGACCGGCTGGACCGGGTGATCTACTGCTCAAGCTTTTCCAAGACCTTGTCACCGGGGGTGCGTGTTGGCTGGATGATTGCCGGGCGTTACCAGGACGAAATCCAGCGCCTGCAAACCTTCACCACCCACTCGGCCTGCAGCGTGACGCAGATGGGGGTGGCGGCTTACCTGGAAAACGGCGGCTATGATCGCCACCTGCGTTACATTCGCCAGGAGTACCGCAAGAACCTCAGTGCCTACCAGCTGGCGGTGCAGCAGCACTTTCCCGAGGGTACCCAGATGACCCGGCCGACAGGCGGTTTCATTCTGTGGGTGAGCCTGCCTGGGCGGGTCAATACCCAGGAGCTGCACGTGCGCGCGCTGGAGCAGGGGATCAGCATTGCTCCGGGGCTAATATTCAGTAACACAGAACAGTTCAATCACTGCATTCGCTTGAATTGCGGTATTCCGTGGAACAAAGAGGCCGAGCGCGCAGTGATTACCCTGGGTTTGCTGGCGCAACAGCTGTGCAGAGAGCCTGCTCTCACACTTTTGTAAGGCTTGCCAGCAGCCCGCGGAACAGAGAGCATACGCACTTTTCCGGCCAGTCTGTCCAATTGCCATGAGCGCCTTACGCCGTTTTGTCCTGATCTTGTGCCTTGCACCGTTCTGCACGCTGGGTAGTGTCGCCCAGGCTGCGCAGCCGGCTGCTCAGGCGCAGGCGGCCTCGAACAAGCCGGCGCCCAAGGCGGCAACCAAGCCGGTGGCGAAGAAGGCCAGCAACAGCAAGGCCAAGCCGGCGCGTAAACCGGTGAGCAAGGCCGTCGCCAAGCCATTGCCCAAGGCAAAGCTCGATTTGAGTCTGCCCACGGACCTGGTCGACAACCTCGAGCCGAATGTAGGTACGCCTTCACCCATCCAGCGTCGCAAACCTTTGCTGCCTCCCATGTTCAGCCAGAGCCCTGAGCCCAGCGATAGCCCGTTCCAGCTCAATGGTCGGCTGATCAGCAACGAAATGCAGTTGCAGTTGCGCAATGACAGCCGTCATGACGTGGAAGGGGCAGCCATCGATTTCGAGTATCGTCAGTAACCTGGAACTGACTACCGGGTCACGGCATATTTCCTTGTGCCAGCAATTTCAAACGTCTGTTTGAGCCGTTACTATCCAGGGGCATTCGTCCCGTTTCTGTTTCAGGGAGTCCTGATTTTGGTGAGTTGCCATGAATTGCCGTGAGGGTTGCGGTGCCTGCTGCATCGCCCCGTCCATCACTTCTGCCATGCCGCGCATGCCCAATGGCAAGCCGGCGGGCGAGCGCTGCCTGCACCTGACGGCCGCCAACCTCTGCGACCTGTTCGGCAAGCCCGAGCGGCCGGCGGTGTGTGGTGGTTTCAAGGCAGATGCCGAGGTGTGTGGCAGTGACAGTGAAGAGGCAATCAGGATTCTTGGCTGGTGGGAGCAGATGACGGCGGCGTGACTGGCTGGATCTTCGACAACAAGGATAAACATGATGAGATCGTTCAAGCGTATTGCACTGCTGTGTGGCATGGGTGTTCTGCTGTCGCCTGCTGCCTGGGCCGAAAACTGGCAGGTGGCCAAGGACGAGGAGGGGATCAAGGTTTCCCTCAGCGAAGTGGCGGGCTCCAAGTACAAGGCCTATCAGGGCGTGACCCTGATCAAGGCGCCGCTGGCCAAGGTCCAGGCGTTGCAGGAAGACGTGGCCGGTGCTTGCGCCTGGATTCACGAGTGCAAGACGCAGAAGCTGCTCAAGCATGAAGGTGACCAGAGCTGGACCTACACCCAGTTCAATACGCCATGGCCGGTGACGCCGCGGGATTCTGTGCTGCACGTGACCACGGTCAAGGGTGCTGATGGCAGCCTGACGCGTAACCTGAAGGAGGAACCGACCTATATCCCGGAAGAGAAAGGCTTTGTGCGGGTGGCCAAGGTCGAGGGCTTCTGGAAGCTGGTGCCCAAGGGTGACAACACCGAGGTCACGTACCAGGTGCATACCGAGCCGGGGGGCAGTGTGCCTGCGATGGTGGCCAACAAATTCGTGGTGGATGCGCCGTTCAATACCCTGAAAGGGCTGCGTGAGCGGGCCGAGAAAAACTGAGGTTTTATGCTGCCTGTATTGGTCTCTTCGCGGGCTTGCCCGCGAAGGGACCAATACAGGACAAATAAAAAAGGCTGCCCGAGGGCAGCCTTTTTGCGTTCGGCTGAAAAAGCTTACTTGCGGTCCGTCAGCGCAACGATGTCGCGCTTCTGCTCGCCGGTGTACAGCTGGCGCGGGCGGCCAATCTTGTACGGGCTGGAGAGCATTTCTTTCCAGTGCGAAATCCAGCCCACGGTACGTGCCAGGGCGAAGATCACGGTGAACATGCTGGTCGGAATGCCGATGGCCTTGAGGATGATCCCCGAGTAGAAGTCGACGTTCGGGTACAGCGAGCGCTCGATGAAGTAAGGATCGGTGAGAGCGATCTCTTCCAGGCGCATGGCCAGTTCCAGCTGCGGGTCGTTCTTGATGCCCAGCTCGCGCAGGACTTCGTCGCAGGTCTGCTTCATGACGGTGGCGCGCGGGTCGCGGTTCTTGTACACGCGGTGACCGAAGCCCATGAGCTTGAACGGGTCGTTCTTGTCCTTGGCCTTGGCGATGAAGGTGTCGATGTTCGAGACATCGCCGATTTCATCCAGCATGGTCAGCACGGCTTCGTTCGCACCGCCGTGGGCCGGGCCCCACAGTGCAGCGATACCGGCGGCGATACAGGCGAACGGGTTGGCGCCCGAGGAGCCTGCCAGGCGCACGGTGGAGGTGGAGGCGTTCTGCTCGTGGTCGGCGTGGAGGATGAAGATCCGGTCCATTGCCTTGGCCAGCACCGGGCTGATCGGTTTGATCTCGCACGGGGTGTTGAACATCATGTGCAGGAAGTTTTCCGCGTACGACAGGTCGTTGCGCGGGTACATCATCGGC
>NZ_JABMCN010000300.1:3575-6539 GCF_013179515.1 Pseudomonas sp. CM27 | reverse complement strand
TTCGGTGTGCCAGGCCTCGGCGATCAGCCGGCGCAGGCGTTCGCGCACTTGCTGGCGTTCGGCCGGGGTCAGGTCGCGATGATCCTGGGCGGCCAGCTGGCCGGCGATGGCGTCGTACTTCTGGATCAAGGTGCGGCGGGCCACCTCGGTGGGGTGCGCAGTCAGCACCAGCTGGATGTCGAGCTTGGCCAGTTGCCGGGCCAGGGCATCGTTGCTGTGCCCGGCCTGCTTCAGACGTGCCAGCAGCTCGGGCAGTACCCGCGCCTCGAACGGCTCGGGCTGATCGGCATCACGGCGGCGGATCAACTGGTACTGCTCGGCCATGTTGGCCAGGTTGAGGAACTGGTTGAAGGCCCTCGCCACTGGCAGCAGGTCTTCTTCGGCAAGGTCCGCCAGGGTCGAGCTCAGTTGCTCGCCGGGGCCGCGACGGTCGGCCTTGGCACTGTGGCGGATGTCCTCGATCTTCTGCAGGAACGCATCACCATGCTGCTGGCGAATGGTTTCACCCAGCAGCTCACCCAACACATGGACATCTTCACGCAAACGCACATCGATATCGGTCATTGGCCCTTCTCTCCGGCGCGGCTCTGGCGCACTGCATCCCTTTCAGCCTCAGCGCGGCCCACTGGGGCGCGCGGTACACACCCCAAGAGTGCCCACAGCCGGGCAGCGATGGCAAGCCGTGATCGGCCAAAGCAAACTAATCTCAAAGCACAGCACTCCGATGCCATGCAAGCCCTACGAGGCGTTAACAGAGGTCGTCATGAAAATCCGTGAACTCGCCCAGCACTGGGAACAGAACGCCGCCGGTACCTTGAGCCGCACAGGCCATGTGTTGCACCTGGACCTTGAGTCCGAGGCGCGCCTGGCCGCGCTGATCGACATGTACCCCAAGCGCACCGCCGAAGAACTGCTTGGCGAACTGGTGGCTGCCGCACTGGAGGAACTGGAAGCCAGCTTCCCCTATGTGCAGGGCCGTCAGGTCATTGCCACCGACGAGGAAGGTGATCCGCTTTACGAGGACGTCGGCTCTACGCCGCGCTTTCTGTCCTTGTCGCGGCAACATCTGCAGAGCCTCAGCACCACCGCCGATGACAGCGAAAAGTAACCGCCCGCACCACCCTTCCGGGCCTTGTCGAGGCCCGGGATACCTCCCCAGCCCGCAGAAGTTCCAGGCATAAATCATTGACCGATCAGTCACGAATAGTTGCTCTCTCGGGCGACTTTTTTCTGAACTATTGGAAAAACGTTCGAGTCGGAGCCAATAGCCATCACGCTAAAACCCTGCACACCTGCCCTCGTGCACCGTTGAGCTGAAGCGCACGGAAACTGTCAGGGAATGAGCGATGGACTGCTACGGACATCGTCGTTATCAGGAGTGATCCAATGGAACTGACCACCATGAAAACCCGCACTTTCAAACCGTCATCCACTCATGTGCGCGGGTTCAAGCTGGCCGCGCTGGCCCTGGGCAGTAGCCTGGTCCTGGCTGGCTGTGCGGGCAACCCGCCCACCGAGCAGTATGCCGTCACCCAGTCCGCCGTGAACTCAGCCGTCAGCGCTGGCGGAACCGAGTTTGCCGCCGTGGAAATGAAAGCGGCGCAGGACAAGTTCAAGCAGGCCGAAATCGCCATGCACGACAAGAAGTACGACGAAGCCAAGCGTCTGGCCCAACAGGCCGAATGGGACGCCCGCCTCGCCGAACGCAAAGCCCAGGCGGCCAAGGCCCAGAAGGCTGTGCAGGATGCCCGCCAGGGCGTTCAGGACGTACGTGAGGAAGGCCTGCGCAGCGCTCAGTGAGCCCTGCCCCGCCAACCTTAGCCTTCGCACTCGATCAAAGGATGAACACTATGCGCAAACACGTCATGATTCCCGCCCTGCTGGCCCTGAGCGTCGGTCTTGCTGCCTGCTCGCACGACCCTAACGCCAACCTCGAGTCGGCCCGCACCAACTTCTCCGCGCTGCAAAGCGACCCGCAATCGAGCAAGGTCGCGGCACTGGAGACCAAGGACGCCCAGGACTGGCTGAACAAGGCCGACAAGGCCTACATGGACCGTGAGGACGAGAAGAAAGTCGATCAGCTCGCCTACCTGACCAACCAGCGCGTCGAAGTGGCCAAGCAGACCATCGCCCTGCGCACCGCTGAGGGCGAGTTGAAAAATGCCTCGGCAGAGCGCGCCAAGGCCAAGCTCGATGCCCGCGACGCACAGATCGCCAAGCTGCAGGACAGCCTCAACGCCAAGCAAACCGACCGCGGTACCCTGGTCACCTTTGGCGACGTGCTGTTCGACTTCAACAAGGCCGAGCTCAAGAGCAACGCCTACCCGAACGTTACCAAGCTGGCGCAGTTCCTCCAGGAAAACCCGGAGCGCAAGGTGATCGTCGAGGGCTACACCGACAGCGTCGGCTCGGCCAACTACAACCAGACCCTGTCCGAGCGCCGTGCCAACAGCGTGCGCATGGCACTGGTGCGTGCAGGTGTAGACCCGGCGCGTATCGTGTCGCAAGGGTATGGTAAGGAATATCCGGTGGCTGACAACGGCAGCAATTCGGGCCGTGCGCAGAACCGTCGGGTCGAGGTAACCATCTCCAACGACAACCAGCCGGTGGCACCGCGCTCGGTGAGCCAGGTCAGTCAGTAAGACCGGTTGGCTGAACCCGGAACCCCGCCTTCATGGTGGGGTTTTTATTTGGGCGTTTGGTCTCGTGCCTTTAGAGATGTGGTGATTGGGAGACCGAGCGCCGCGCGGGCGGCGCTCGATTTCCCAGGCCCCACAAAAATCACGTCGCTCCCTCATTGCACCTGCTGCGGGCTTTCCTCCCCCATGCAGCGCACCGCGCGCTTGCGGTTGTCCACCAACACGCCGGTCAGGCCTTTTTGCTGAGTGTCGAACAGCACCAGCACGCCATCCATGCACTGGGCCACTTGCGGGGCGGGGTCGAGGGAGACTTTGTAGTCCTCGA
>NZ_JABMCN010000300.1:0-3478 GCF_013179515.1 Pseudomonas sp. CM27 | reverse complement strand
GCACGCCATCCATGCACTGGGCCACTTGCGGGGCGGGGTCGAGGGAGACTTTGTAGTCCTCGCCGGGGATGGTCTTGAGCATGGTGAAGTCCTGCAGCAGCAGGGCATCCTCGGGCTTGGCGAAATGCAGGTAGCCGTAATACCACAAGGCCCCCACCGTCACGATGATGCTGCCGACGCCGGTCAGGATCAGCGGGATGGCGTTGCGTTCTTCACTCATTGCTTGTTCTTCTCGTCAGGGTAATTGGGCACTTCGGCCAGCCGCCGAAGCCCGTTGAAATGGCTGGGGTCGTCGAGGAAACGCAACATGACCTGGCGCCACGTAGGGTCGGCAAAAGTCTGCACGTGGCCGCCGCGGGTCAGTTGCAGCACGCGCGGTGGAGGTGCGTGCTGATACAGCTGGATGCCGTTGTCCATCGGCACGAGATTGTCGTCGATGCTGTGGAAAAACAACTTGGGCGGGCTGCTTAGCTGCTCGATCGAGCGGATCGCGCTGTCGCCGTCCGGCACCAGCCACGACAGCGGCACCTGCAGCGGCCAGGTCATCCAGGACGTACTGAGGGCAAAGCGCCCGACAGCACGGTAACTGGCCGGCACGCCGTCGAACACCAGCGCGCTGAAGCGCTGGCGCTGCTCGGGGTGGGCCGCCAGGTAGTGAATGGCCATGGCACCGCCGAGGCTCTGCCCCAGCAGCACCAGCGGCTTGCCCTTGGCCTCGGGCGCCTGGTCGAGCCAGGCCATGGCGGCGGCAATGTCCTGGTACACCTCAGGCAGGCTCGGCTTGCCCTCGGACAAGCCGTAGCCGCGGTAATCGATCATCAGCACCTGGTAGCCCTGCTCCGGCAGCCAGTAGCTGCCGCCAAGGTGCCCGGGCAGGTTGCCGCCGTTGCCGTGCAGGTGCAGCACCGTGCCCTTGACCTCGACCCCCGCCTTGGCCGGCAGCCACCAACCGTGCAGGCGAATACCGTCAGCGCTGGTGAGGGTAACATCACGGTACTCGAGCTTGGCCCGCTCCGGGGTAAAGGCCTGGCCAGGTTCGGGGTAGAACAGCAGGCTGCTGCAGCCGCCAGGCCCGAGCAGGACCAGGCCAAGGGCCAGCAGGCGGCAGCGCTCAGAGAATGTTCGCGTAGTCGGCTTCAATACGGTCCAGGCTCAGGTGGTTGAGGAAGTTGGAGAAGCACATCCAGGCTGACAGCGCGTTCAGGTCGCGGAACTGTTCCGGCAGGTACTTGGGCGGCTCGACAAGGCCCTCTTCGACCAGCTGGCGCAAGGTGCGCATGTCTTCCAGGGTGGTCTTGCCACAGAACAGCAGCGGAATCTGCTCGAGCTTGCCCTTCTTCACGGCCAACTGAATGTAGTTGTAAACCATGATGAAGCCCTTGAGGTAGGACAAGTCCTTGGTGAATGGCAAGCCATTGGGCACCGAACCGCGGAACACCCGGCTGGCGTTGCTGTAGCTTTGCGCCATCTCGAAGCCCTGCTCGCGGAAGAACCCGTACACCTGCATGAAGTCCGCGCCCTCCTCGACCATGTGGATGGCGCGGGTGCGGTTGGTGAGCTTGCGCAGGCGGCTGGGGTAGGAGGCAAAGGCTATCACCTCCATCAGAATGGCCAGGCCCTCCTGGGTCACCGTCGACGAGGGTGGGCCCTTGGCCAGGAAGGTGCAGATCGGCTGGTTCAGGCCATTGAGCGTGGTACCGACGTGCACCAGCCCTTCGTGCACCTCCAGGGCGCGCACGTCGCGAGCGTTGAACATGGCGTCGGCACGCACCTTGATGTAGTCGGCACCCGCTGCGGCATCGGCGACGATACCGTCGGACTCGAACACGCGGATGGTCTCCTCGGCCTCGCCGAACACCTTGTTCAGCCGGCGCTGGAGGATCTCCACGGCCTCCTTGGCGGTGAGGTTCTTGGGTTCGTCCTTGAGGTCGCCGCGGCCATCGATGTTGTTCAGGTAGTCCGACAGCATCAGGCCGAGGTCTGCCAAGGTCGGGTCGCCGGCGTGGAAGGCGTCCGAGGCAGCGCCGTACAGCTCCTGGGAGATCAGGCCGAAATCCTCGGTGCCGCGCGCTTCGAGCATACGCACCACCATGCGGTACTCGCGGCACATGCGCTTCATGATCTGGCCGACCGGGTTGAACTGGCCGAGCTGGCGGATGATGTCGCGTTCGATGCCCTGGAACTCGGCCTTGACCGCGTTGGAGTCGAAGGCCAGCGGGCGCGACTGGTAATAGGCGCGGTCGACTGCCGGTGGTTCCTTGCCCTTGGCCTTGAGGAAGCCCTGGCGGATGTTGTCGTCCCACTTCACCGCGTCCAGGACCCGAATCGGGGTCTGTGCCGCAACGATGCGGTCGGACAGGGCGCGGATGGTTTGCTGGTATTCGTCCACCGGGGACTCCTTTCTAGTACAGGAAACCTGTACCGGCCTCTTCGCGGCTAAAGCCGCTCCCACAGGTACCGCACAGTATTCAGGACCTGTGCAGTGCCTGTGGGAGCGGCTTTGGCCGCGAAGAGGCCAGCACGGTCATTTGCCGGAGCGCTGGAACCGCGCCACCTCGACGAACAGGTCCGAGTTGGCCGGGTCGTCAAGGTATGCCAGCACCCGCGCCGCAGGGCTGTCGATCAGCACGCCGTCGCCGTTGTCTTCCGGCACCTCGGTGCTGCGCCCGCTCAGTTCCTTCTTGTCCACCGCCTGCTGCACCTGCTCGACATCCAGGTTGTAGACCACCAGTTCCTTGCCATCGACGATGTCGAAACCGCCGATGAGGAAATTGCCGCCCAGGCGCTTGGGCACGCCAGCCGACAGGTACCAGCGGTTGCCGTGGCGCGAGACGGTGAACACGTATTCTTCAGGGGCCTTGCCCTTGGCCGTTGCCACCGCCTTGTAGGCATCGCCGCCGCTGCGGCTGATGGTGAGCTTCAGCGGCTCGCCCCAGGCGTCCTTGCTGCTCCATTTACCGAGCAGGGACTTGGGCGCCGACTGGTTGCTGGGCAGGGGCTCGTGGAAGGTCACCAGACAACCGCCCAGCAGCAGGAATGACAGAGTCAACAACACCACACGCCAGGCTTTCATCAGGTTCTCCTTGAAAAGTCGGACTCGCCTCAGGCCGATGCCAGCACCAGCTGCAGGTACCGGGTAAGCATAGCGAGCATCTGCCCATCGGCTTGCGCGTTCGCATCCTTGAGCAGGCCCTGATATTCCATCTGCTCGATAATCGCCGTCAACATCTGGGCGTCCTGTTCCGGTTGCCGCGAGCCTACCACCTGCAGCAATTGCCGAGTGCCGTGCAGCAGGATCTGCTCGTGGGCGCGTACCAGTTCGGCTAGGCGCGGGCACAGCAGGGCTTCCTGGCGAAAGGCCTGTTCGGCCATCAGGAAGTCGCGACGGTTGAGCAACTGGCGCTGTACGTAGTCGGCGGTCATGCCCGCCACTTCGTCGGCCAGGCGTGCCCGTGCCTGCGGGGTGCCATCACCCTGG
>NZ_JABMCN010000030.1 GCF_013179515.1 Pseudomonas sp. CM27 | reverse complement strand
AAGGGCACCGGGCTGGGGCTGGCGATCGTCAAGCGGATTGCGGCGCAGCACGGCGGCAATGTCGAGTTGCGCAATCGCTCGGGTGGCGGGATCGAGGCTCGGGTGCGGCTGCCGCTGGGATTGCTGTTGCCGCGAAATGCAGTGTGAGACTTACCGGCCTCTTCGCGGCTAAAGCCGCTCCCACAGGTACTGCGCTATTCCTGTGGGAGCGGCTTTAGCCGCGAAGAGGCCGGTACAAGCTTGAGTCAGCCTTTACCCTTGGTCCGGGTCTGATTCGGCCCGCCATTCTTCTCCAGGTGCTCGATGATCATTCCCGCCACGTTCTTGCCGGTGGTCATCTCGATGCCTTCCAGCCCCGGTGACGAGTTCACTTCCATCACCAGCGGCCCATGGTTGGACCTGAGGATATCCACACCCGCCACGCTCAAGCCCATCACCTTTGCCGCGCGAATGGCGGTAATGCGTTCTTCTGGCGTGATCTTGATCAGGCTGGCGACGCCGCCGCGGTGCAGGTTGGAACGGAATTCGCCCGGTTTGGCCTGACGTTTCATCGACGCGATCACCTTGTCACCCACCACGAAGCAGCGAATGTCGGCACCGCCGGCCTCCTTGATGTACTCCTGCACCATGATGTTCTGCTTCAGGCCCATGAAGGCTTCGATCACCGACTCGGCCGCCTGGGTTGTCTCGCACAGCACCACGCCGATGCCCTGAGTGCCTTCCAGCACCTTGATCACCAGCGGCGCGCCGTTGACCATCTGGATCAGGTCGGGAATGTCGTCCGGCGAGTGGGCGAAGCCGGTGATCGGCAGGCCGATGCCGCGCCGCGACAGCAGTTGCAGCGAGCGCAGCTTGTCGCGCGAGCGGGCAATTGCCACCGACTCGTTGAGCGGGTACACGCCCATCATTTCAAACTGGCGCAGCACCGCGCAGCCATAAAAGGTCACCGAGGCACCAATACGCGGAATCACCGCGTCAAAGCCCTCCAGCGGCTTGCCGCGGTAGTGGATCTGCGGCTTGTGGCTGGCGATGTTCATGTAGGCCCGCAGGGTATCGATCACCACCATTTCGTGGCCACGCTGGGTACCGGCTTCGACCAGGCGGCGGGTGGAATACAGACGCGGATTGCGCGACAGCACAGCGATCTTCATGCAGCACCTGTGACAGGAGAGAGGGTGGCCGCGAAGGCCGGTTTGTCTTGTACGTACTTCAGGCCTGGGTTGACCACCAACTGGCCGTGAATCAGGGCTTTGGCCCCAAGCAACAGGCGGTAGCGCATGTTCTTGCGGCAGGTCAGGGTGAATTCCACTTCCCACACACGATCACCCAGGGCCAGTGACGTGCGGATGACATAACGGGCCTGGGCCTGGCCGTTGGAGCTCTTGATGGTTTTCATGGTGACCAGCGGTGCCTCGCAACGACGGTGGCGCAGCTGCACCAGTGAGCCCAGGTGGGCGGTGAAGCGTACCCATGGCTGGCCATCACGCTCGAACGGTTGCACCTCGGTGGCGTGCAGGGTGGAGGTGCTGGCGCCGGTGTCGATCTTGGCGCGCAGCCCGGCCACGCCAAGGTCGGGCAGGGCGACCCACTCGCGCAGGCCGATTACAGTCAAATGGTCAAATGTCTTCACGAAACGCACCCTGCCAATGAGGTGGTGAACTGTAAGCATCGCGGGGACTTTTTGCATCCGTATGTGAAGGTAGTACAGTTCGATGAAAGACAGAATCCGAGGAAACGGGATGGCACAAAAAGCCGAAGACGACGACAAGGTCCGCCTGGACAAGTGGCTGTGGGCGGCGCGGTTCTACAAGACCCGGGCGCTGGCCAAGGCTGCTATCGAAAGCGGCAAGGTGCATTGCCGGGGCGAGCGTTGCAAGCCAGGCAAGGAGCCACGGGTGGGTGACGCGTTTGTGCTGCGCACCGGGTTTGATGAGCGCACCGTTGTGGTGAAGGCGTTATCGGTGGTGCGGCGCGGGGCGCCGGAGGCGCAGGCGCTGTATGAAGAGACCGAAGAAAGTGTGCGGCGCCGTGAGCAGGCGGCGCAATTGCGCAAGGCGGGGGCGATGGGGGTGACCACCGATGGCCGGCCAAACAAAAAGCAGCGGCGGCAGATTCACCAACTGCACGGGAGCTTTGAGTAGCCGGGGCCGCTTCGCGCCCCATCGCGACACAAGGCCGCTCCTACAGGGGGGCGCGTAAGCCTGTAGGAGCGGCCTTGTGTCGCGATGGGGCGCGAAGCGGCCCCGGAAATTTAGCGGATCACCGCCAATCGACCGACCAACGGTAGTCTGGCCGCAACGTTGAATAGCGGTGCGGTCCAGCGAATCAACGCGGCACTACCCTTGGCCGCCAGCGGCGTGTAATAGCTCCAGCCCAGCGCCAGTACCGCCATCAGCAATCCGCCGATGTAGTCATCCTGCCCCCAGTGCGCCCCGGCCACCAGGCGCGGCAGCATGAACAGCAGCGCCAGCCCCCAGATCACCAGGTACTGCAGCAGGCGGCGGCTGAACACGCTCATGAACAGCGCCCAGATCAGCAGCACCGAGGCATGATCACCCGGAAAACTCTTGCTTGAACGGTCCTTGAGCTCCCAGGCCGCTTCCAGGTTGGGGTAGTAATCGCTGAGGTGCACCACGCCGTCGAGGATCATCGACGGGCTCTTGTGTTGCCACCCGGCTGCATCCACCCACTTGGAAAACAGCGCGCGAATCACCACTAAGAGGAGTAGCGTGACCAGAAAACCGAAAAAGGCCTGGCGAACCTGGGCTGCCTTGAACACCCAGTTGCCCCGGATAAGCGCGGCCAGCAGGATCAGGCCGACGACGATGTCGAACGGGCGCAGGCTACCTACGGTCCAGATGTAGCGCCAGGCAGTGCTGTCGGCCAGCGGCGCATTCAGGCTGTGGAACAGCCACTCGTCGAAAGTCAGGCACAGGGTATGGCCAATGGGCCATAACCAGAAACACAGTAGAGCGATGGGCAGCAGCGTACACGCTGCCAAAGGTCCCAAGGACCACCTTGCTTGGAACAGTGGCCGATTGTCCATAAAATACCTCTATTGCAAACAGAAATCGGAGCGCCTTGTAAGCGCTCTGTCACGGGTTTTCGCAGGTTGTCGATAACCCTTGTAACCATTTTGTCATCATTTTCAGATAGCCAAAACCTATGAGCGATTTGCCGGATACCGATTTCACCCAACGTTTCATCTTCGACGAGCGCGATGTGCGCGGCGAGTGGGTGTCTCTCGATGACAGCTACGCCGCGGTGCTGGCGCGTCACGAGTACCCCCAGCCAGTGCAGGCATTGCTCGGCGAATTGATGGCCGCCACCGCCCTGCTGGTGGGGGCGCTGAAGTTCGACGGCCTGCTGATCCTGCAGGCGCGTTCCGCCGGGCCGATCCCGCTGCTGATGGTCGAATGTTCCGGTGACCGCGACATTCGCGGCATGGCCCGTTACGAAGCGGAGCAGATCTCGGCTGATGCGACCCTGTCGCAACTGATGCCTGACGGGCACCTGACCCTGACCATCGACCCTGTCAAAGGCCAGCGCTACCAGGGCACCGTCGATCTCGATGGCACCAACCTGTCGGAGTGCTTCACCAACTACTTCGTCCAGTCGCAACAGCTGAATACCCGCTTCTGGCTCAACGCTGAAAACGGCAAGGCCCGTGGCCTGCTGCTGCAGCAGTTGCCGCGTGATCGCCAGCCTGACGACGAAGAGCGCGAAGACAGCTGGCAGCACGTGATCGCCCTGGCCAAGACCCTCAAGCCAGAGGAATGGGCCGAGGGTAACGAAACCCTGCTGCACCGCCTGTACCACGAAGACGCCGTGCGCCTGTTCGACATCCAGCCGCTGCGCTTCAACTGCAGCTGCTCGCGCGAGCGCTCCGGTAATGCGCTGGTCAGTCTGGGCGAACATGACGCCAAGGCGCTCGTCAAAGAGTGCAACGGGCAGGTGGAGATTGATTGCCAGTTCTGTAATCAGCGCTATTTCTTCGATGAAAGCGACGTGGCGCAACTGTTTGCGGGTGGTGGCACCGACGTGGCCTCAGAAACTCGTCACTGAAACGTTTAAGCTCAGGACAATCTCCCGTCGAATTGCGCAAAAGCGCAGTTCTGACAGGAGGGGCCTACTTTTTTTGGGCTTTTCTGGCATAATCCGGCCACTTTTTTCGCTGTAGTAGTTTTTTCAAGACAACTACAAAACGTTTGGAGCACTCGGCCTCGGGCCGGATGGGGTATCTCATGACGCAAGCCAACAACACCGTGTACACCGACCTGAGCGTCGATGAGCTGGTAAAAGAAGCGCTGCAACGCGGTGAAGGCGTACTAGCCGATACTGGCGCACTGGTCGTGGAGACTGGTCACCGTACTGGCCGTTCGCCGGCTGACCGTTTCATCGTCGAAGAACCTTCCACCCAGGACGCCATCTCCTGGGGCCCGATCAACCGCAAGTTCCCGGCCGACAAGTTCGATGCCCTGTGGGACCGCGTCGAGGCGTTCAACAACGCCCAGGATCACTTCGTTTCCTACGTTCACGTAGGGGCTGCAGCCGAGCACTACCTGCCGGTGAAGATGACCACCCAGACTGCCTGGCAGAACCTGTTCGGCCGTTGCCTGTTCATCAACCCGGAGCAGTTCAACCCGGCTGGCCGCGACCAGTGGCAGGTCCTCAACGTCGCCAACTTCGTTTGCGAGCCTGAGCGTGACGGCACCAACTCCGACGGTTGCGTCATCATCAACTTCGCCGCGAAGAAGGTGTTGATCGCAGGCATGCGTTACGCCGGCGAAATGAAGAAAGCCATGTTCTCGGTGCAGAACTTCCTGCTGCCGGCTGCCGACGTGCTGCCGATGCACTGCGCTGCCAACATCGGCGAAGAAGGCGATGTGACCCTGTTCTTCGGCCTGTCCGGCACTGGCAAGACCACCCTGTCGGCCGACGAAAGCCGTTACCTGATCGGTGACGACGAGCACGGTTGGGGCGAAGGCGTTGTCTTCAATATGGAAGGCGGCTGCTATGCCAAGTGCATCGACCTGTCCGAGAAGAACGAGCCGGTGATCTGGAAAGCCATCAAGCATGGCGCCGTACTGGAAAACGTGGTGCTCGACGCCAATCAGCACGCCGACTACACCGATGTCAGCCTGACCCAGAACAGCCGTGCGGCCTACCCGCTGGAGCACGTTGCCAAGCGTTCCGAAGCGAACCTGGGCGGCGAGCCGAACGCAGTCATCTTCCTGACCTGCGACCTGACTGGTGTTCTGCCTCCGGTTTCGATCCTGAACAACGAGCAGGCGGCTTACCACTTCCTGTCCGGCTATACCGCGCTGGTCGGTTCCACCGAAATGGGTTCGGGCGGCGGCATCAAGTCCACCTTCTCCACCTGCTTCGGCGCACCGTTCTTCCCGCGCCCGGCTGGCGAATACGCCGAGCTGCTGATCAAGCGTATCAATGGCTTCAACTCCAAGGTCTACCTGGTCAACACCGGCTGGACCGGCGGTGGCTACGGCGTTGGCAAGCGCTTCAGCATCCCGACCACCCGTGCCGTGATCGCTGCGATCCAGAGCGGTGCGCTGGTGGGTGCCGAAACCGAGCACCTGGATATCATCAACCTGGACGTGCCGAAGGCTGTTCCGGGCGTTGATACCGAGCTGCTCAACCCGCGCACCAACTGGGCTGACAAAGCTGCGTACGACGCAGCCGCCCAAGGCCTCGCCAAGCTGTTCATCGAAAACTTCAAGAAGTTCGAAGTTTCCGACGCCATCAAGGCCGCTGGCCCGCAGCTGTAAGCTGCACCCAGCCGCAACGAGAGAGCCGCCCCAAGGGGCGGCTTTTTCCATTCTGTTGCCTGCACGGGCCCTTTCGCGGGTAAATCGGATCGCCGCGAAAGGGCCCGTGCAGGCAGCCAACGTCTGGAATTTCTGTTTCACTGTCAGCATTCATTGCGATGACACGAGCCAGCCAGATGATCGAATCCCCTCAGCGCACTGCCTTCTCCCACTTTCACCCCATCCTCACTCGCCCGCAGGACAACGACGCCAACGGCCATATCGCCAGTGCCACCGTGCATTGTTTTTTCGAAACCGCCATCCAGGCGTTTCTCGTCGAGCAGGCGGAGCTGGACCTGCGTGATGGCGAGTTGGCGGCTTTTGTGGTCAGCTCTGCGGCGGATTACTTCGCCCTGCCGGGTTTCCCCGACGTGCTGGAAGTGGGCCTGGGCATAACGCGCCTGGCCGGCAGTACGGTGGAGTACCGTCTGGCGCTGTATCGTCCAGGCGAAGCGGATGCCTGTGCTGCGGGCACGGTGGTGCAGGTGTTCATCGAGCGCGCAAGTGGCCGGCCGGTACAGCTGCCAGAGGTGCTTCAGGGCATTCTTGCCGGGCTGCAACTCGCCCCGCAGGCATGAAAAAGCCCCGCCATGAAGGGCGGGGCTTTTGGCTACCTGGGTATCAACCCGAGGTATCAGTCGCGCCAGTGGCGCTTGTGCTTGCGGTGGCCATAGTGGTGGCCACGGTCGTAGTGACGACGGTCGTCGTAACCACGACGGTAGCGGCGGTCGTCATGGCGCTCGTCTTCATCGGCCTTGTTGCCCATGTAGTTGCCGAGCGCGCCACCGGCACCGCCGCCTGCGGCTGCACCAATGTAGCTACCAGTGGTGCCGCCCACCGAGCGACCGACCACGTTGCCGCCTGCAGCGCCCAGTGCGCCGCCGATTGCAGCCTCACCGCGCTGGCGTTTGTCGGCACCCAGGGCACCGCCGGCCGCGCCGCCCAGGCCGGCACCAATGGCGCCGCCGGTGCTGCCGCCGATGGAGTTGCCCACCACGGAGCCGAGTACCCCACCCAATGCGCCGCCAATGCCGGCCTCGGTATTGCCGCCTGCCATGGCAACGCCGCTGAGCAAGCTGAAAGACAACAACAAAATCGAGGAGTACTTCTTCATCAAGAGAGCCTCATAGGGATGACGAGGCGAATTTGACGCCATGGGGCCCGGCTGGCAATTGAAATCCGACGAGTAACACGAGTTGTACACAATTCTCTAAGTTACTGTATTTGCTGTGAAACTTAATCGATTTTTGGCTGTCTGAGACCTTTATGACGAAGCCCTGAACCGCAATGGAACAGGGCTTTTCTCGTTTTTGGTGCAGGCAATCACGATAGCGCCGCTGGGCTATAGACCCGCGGTGCGCTGTGCTTGGGCAAGTGGATAAGGTTGAGGTTGTGCTTGCGCGCCCATTGCAGGGCAAGCCCGGTGGGCGCCGACAGGCTGACCAGGGTCTGGATACCGGCGCGCAGTACTTTCTGGATCAGCTCCAGGCTGCAGCGGCTGGTGACGATGGCCAGGCCGCCCTGGCTATCGATGCCCTGGCGCAACAGGGCGCCGATCAGCTTGTCGAGGGCGTTGTGCCGGCCGATGTCCTCGCGGCCGATCAGCAGCTGGCCCTCGCGGTCCATGAACAGCGCCGCATGCACGGCGCCGCAATGTTGGCCCAGCGGCTGGAAGGCATCGATGCGCTCACGCAAGCCGGCCAGCCATTGCGCTGGCGGCAAGGGGGCGCCGGGCAGCTCGGCCAGTTCCGGCAGGGCCTGCTCCAGGGCTTCGACCCCGCACAGCCCGCAGCCACTGGTGCCGGCCAGCTGACGGCGCTGGTTTTTCAGGTTCCAGAATGCCCGGCTGGATATTTCCAGTTCGGCATACATCGCCGAGCCGTTGCCGGAGAGTTTCAGGTCGTAGATTTCTGCGGTGCCTTCGACAATGCCGCTGCCGACGCTGAAACCGACGGCAAAGTCTTCCAGGTCGGTGGGGCTGACCAGCATCACCGCTTGGTTTAGCCCGTTGTAGGCGATGGCCAGGGCCACTTCTTCAGCCAGCGGGGTACGGTCGCGTTCGCCGTCGCTGAGCTGGACATAATCGTAGGTATTGCTGGCGGCAGGCATGGCCAAGGGCAAGGAGGCCGTGCACACCGGAGGCTTGCTGTTCATCTGGGCTGTCGGCTGCTTTCTGATAGCACCAGCCTAGGCTCGCGGGCCGGCGGCGTCTAGTCGCCAGGCTCTATGCCTTGATAGACCGCGTCGATGGGATGCAGAGGGGCGCCAGGGGAAAAGCTGGCCTAGACTGCTGAGTCCGAGGTCTCGACAACAAGGAGAGCGCTATGAGTCTGTTCAGTTTCGTGAAGGAAGCCGGCGAGAAGTTGATCGACCTGCTGACCCCCGGCAACGCCAACGCCGAGGAACAGCTGAAGAAACACGTGGAAAGTGTCGGCCTGGGCAACCCCAACATCACGGCCACCGTAGACGGAGACAAGATCATCCTCAAGGGTGAAGTGGCCAGCCAGGAGGAGAAAGAGAAGATCATCCTGGCAGCGGGCAACATCAATGGGGTGGCCAGTGTCGATGACCAGATCACTGTGACCGGGCCGGTGGTGAAAGCGGCAAGGTTCGTCACGGTGAAGAAGGGTGACACGCTGTCGGCCATCTCCGTGGTCGTCTATGGCAACGCCAATGAGTACAACAAGATCTTCGAGGCGAACAAACCGATGCTGTCGCATCCGGACAAGATCTACCCGGGGCAGGTGCTGCGCATTCCTGAGTAATCCCTACTGCCCGTGCCGGCCCATTCGCGGGTAAACCCGCTCCCACAGGTACAGCGCCAACCGTAAATGGGGCGCTATACCTGTGGGAGCGGGTTCACCCGCGAAGAGGGCCTCACAGGCCTGCCAACAACTCCCGGTAGTCCTCGACCGCCGCAAACTCCTCGGTGTCCCGCAGCCCTGCCTGGCTGTCCGGCTGGCGCACCGCCAGCAGATGCCCCACGCCAAACCGCCGGGCACTGCGCAGAATTGCCAGGGTGTCATCTATGAACAGGCTGCGCGCCGGCTCGAAGCCGATATCCGCCTGCAGCGCATCCCAGAACTGCGGGCTTTCCTTGGGGTAGCCGTAGTCGTGCGAGCTGATCAGCCGCTCGAAGTACGGCGCCAGCTCCACCCGCTCCAGCTTCAACGACAGCGAATCGCGGTGGGCATTGGTGATCATCACCACGCGCTTGCCCGCCTGGCGGATGGCTGCCAGAAAGGTATCGGCATCCGGGCGCAGGGCGATCAGGTGGGCAATTTCCTGTTTCAGCTCGCGAATCGGCAGGCGCAGTTCGCGGCTCCAGAAGTCCAGGCAATACCAGTTCAGCGTGCCGGCATTGCGCTCGAACAGCGGCTGCAGCTCCATTTCTGCCATGGCCCGGCTCACACCATGCAGCTCGGCGTAGCGCTGGGGCAGGTGGTGCAGCCAGAAGCGGTTGTCGTAATGCAGGTCGAGCAGGGTACCGTCCATGTCCAGCAGGACGGTATCGATGTCAGACCAGGGAAGAACAGGCATGGGAAACTCTCGTTCAGTCGGCAAGCCACGGTATAGTAACCCGTTCACGCCAAGGAGCCGCCCCATGCGCCAGAAACCCACCGTACTCAGCCGCGAAATCGTCGCCAGCAGCCGCCTGTTCCGCGTCGAAGCCGTGCAATTGCGCTTCAGCAACGGCACCGAGCGCACCTATGAGCGCCTGGTGGGCCGGGGCAACGGCTATGGCGCGGTGATGATCGTGGCCATGCTCGATGCCGAGCACGCCGTACTGGTGGAAGAATATTGTGGCGGCACTGACGAATACGAGCTGTCGTTGCCCAAGGGCCTGATCGAGCCGGGCGAGGATGTGTTGGCGGCGGCTGATCGGGAGCTCAAGGAAGAGGCCGGTTTTGGTGCTCGCCAGCTGGAGCACCTGACCGAGCTGTCGCTGTCCCCGGGCTACATGAGCCAGAAGATCCAGGTGGTGCTGGCCACCGACCTGTATGAAGAGCGCCTGGAAGGCGACGAGCCGGAGCCGATGCGGGTCGACAAAGTGAACCTGCGTGAGCTGTCGGCGCTGGCCATGCACCCGCAGTTCACCGAGGGGCGTGCGCTGGCGGCGCTGTACCTGGCCCGGGACCTGCTGATCCAGCGGGGGTTGATGGACGCATGAACGACCAGCAACTGATGCATGAAGTGGTCAAGCTGGCGCTGTCGGCGGGTGAGGCCATCCTGCCGTTCTGGCGTGCCGATGTGGCTGTGATCACCAAGGCCGACGATTCGCCGGTGACTGCTGCCGACCTGGCGGCGCACCGGGTAATTGCGGACGGGCTGCAGGCACTGGCGCCGCAAATTCCGGTGCTGTCGGAAGAGGACTGCAACATTCCGTTGGCCGAGCGCCAGGGCTGGAGCCGCTGGTGGCTGGTCGATCCGCTGGACGGCACCAAGGAGTTCATCGCCGGCAGCGAGGAGTTCACCGTCAACATCGCCCTGGTCGAAAACGGCGAGGTGGTGTTTGGCGTGGTGTCGATGCCGACCAACGGGCGCTGCTATTTCGGTGGGCGTGAGCTGGGCGCCTGGCGTGCGGAGGCGGGTGAGGTCGCGCAGCCTATCCAAGTGCGCAACGCGCCGCCGCCGGGCGAGCGTTTTACCGTGGTGGCCAGCCGTCGGCATTCCAGCCCGGAGCAGGAAGCGCTGCTGGCGGGTTTGGGGGCTGCGGTGGGTGAGCTGGAGCTGGCCAATATTGGCAGTTCGTTGAAATTCTGCCTGTTGGCCGAGGGCAGCGCCGATTGCTATCCGCGGCTCGCGCCGACTTCACAGTGGGATACTGCGGCGGCGCAGGGCGTGGTGGAAGGGGCAGGTGGCGAGGTGATCGGGGTTGATGGCCTGCCTTTCCGGTATCCGCCGCGTGAGACGTTGCTGAACCCGTTTTTCCTGGCGTTGCCGGCCGCTGCAAGCTGGCGCCAGGCCTTTCTGAAGCTGATCTAGCAGCGGTTGCAGGAGGGGCTGCGGAAGCGGCAAATGCCGCGACAAGCACCTGTCAGCCCTGATGCGATCCCTGTGGGAGCGGCTTCAGCCGCGATCACCGGCAAAGCCGGTGCCATCCACCCCAGTGGTCGCTTCGCCTCAGCGGTGCAGCACGTACTGCCCACTGAACCTGACCGCCGGCTCGTCACTCCCGGCATTGCTCACTGTGGTCTCCAGCATCAGCCGCGCCCGCCCGCGGCGCTGGTACATGGCCAGGAACCGCTCCCAGGCCTTCTCATCCGGCGCTGCACACCGCGCAACCGCCGCACCGGTCACCGGCAGCGGATAACTGATCTGCCCTTCGTGGATGACGATATGCCCGTCATCGATCCCCAGCTCGCGCAGGCGCAGGTGCAACCAGCCCCAGCCCACCAGCACCGCCGCGCAGTACAGGCTTCCGCCGAACATGGTGCTCTTGTGGTTGACGTTGGCCGCCAATGGCAATTGCAGGCGCAGGGTGTGCTGCTGCCAATCGATCACTTCCAGGCCCATTTCACGGGTCAGGGGGATGTCGCTGTGCAGTACGGACTGCAGGTACCGGGTATCGCTGCTCATTGACGGTGGTCCTCTTGATCATCATGCCCGCCGCTGCCGCCCTCGAAGCTCAGCGCATGCTTGCGCAGCTTGTCGTGAAGGGTCTTGCGTGGGATGCCCAGCGCCTCGGCGAGGCTGCGCATGGAGCTGTGCGGCTGGGCCAGTTCGGCAGCGATCAGCGAGCGTTCGAACTGCTCGACCTGCTCGCTCAGGTTACCGCGCGGTACCGCTGCCGAAGGCGTTGTCGCCGGTGGCGCCTGGCTGTCCAGGGCCAGTTCCAGGCCAAGGGCGAAGCGCTCGGCGGCGTTTTGCAGCTCGCGCACGTTACCCGGCCAGGTATGGCGCAGCAGCAGCGCGCGCTGCGCCGGCTGCAACGCATGCGGCGGCAGGCCGTGGCGTTGGCTGGCGGCGTCGGCGAAATGCTGGAACAGCACCAGAATGTCATCGCCGCGCTCGCGCAGCGCCGGAATACGCAGCGGCGCCACGTTCAGGCGGTAGTACAAGTCGGCGCGGAAGCGCCCCTGGTCGGCGGACTGGCGCAGGTCTTCCTTGGTCGCGGCAATGATGCGGATATCCAGCGGGATCAACTGGTTGCCGCCCAGGCGCTCGACCACCCGTTCCTGCAGCATGCGCAGCAGTTTTACTTGCACGTCCAGGCTCATGCTCTCGATTTCGTCGAGGAACAGCGTGCCGCCGTTGGCGAACTCGAACTTGCCGATGCGGCGTTTTTGCGCACCGGTGAACGCGCCGGGCTCATGGCCGAACAGTTCGCTCTCGACCACCGACTCGGCCAGCGCGCCAGCGTTGATCGCCACGAATGGCCCATCGCGGCGGCTGGACAGGTCGTGCAGGGCGCGGGCCACTACTTCTTTCCCGGCGCCGGTCTCGCCCAGGATCAGCACATCGGCGCGGGTCCCGGCCAAGGCGCCGATCTGCTCGCGAAGGCGCTGCATGGCGGGTGAGTGGCCGACCAGGCGGGTGGCCAGTTGCTGGCGGTCGCTCAGGGCCAGGCGCAGGCTGCGGTTGTCCAGCACCAGCCGGCGCAGGGCCAGGGCGCGGCGCACGCTGTCGAGCAGGGCGTCGCTGGCAAAGGGTTTTTCCAGGAAGTCGTAGGCCCCGGCGCGCATCGCCTGCACGGCCAACGGCACATCGCCGTGGCCGGTTATCAGCAGCACCGGCAGTTCGCTGTCGCGGGCGTGCAGTTGCTCCAGCAGTTGCAGGCCATCGATGCCCGGCATGCGGATATCGCTGACCACCACCCCCGGCCAGTCGGCCTCGATACGGTCGGCCAGGCCTTGGGCATCGGCCAGGGCGACCACCTTGAGGCCGGCCAGATCCAGGGTCTGGCTCAGGGCCTGGCGCAGGTGCGGGTCATCGTCGACCAGAATGACCTGGGCCTGGTTGTCGATCTGTGTCTCGGTGGTCATGCCGAGGAGTCCTCCGAATTGGGCAAAGTAGCGCCAGGCGCAGCCACACGCAGCTGCAAGGTCAGCAGCGCGCCACCTTCCGGGTGGTTGGCCAGCAGCAGTTCACCGCCCAGGGCGCGCATCAGGCTTTCGCAGATGGCCAAGCCCAGGCCCAAGCCTTGAGTGCTGGTCTTGGTGGTGAAGAACGGCTCCTTGGCCTGCTCCAGGGCCTGGCGGCTGAAGCCGGGGCCGTTGTCGCGGATGTACAGGTAGACGCAGCCATCGCGCTGCTCGGCACTTAGCCACAGGCGGCGCGGGTTGGCCTTTTCGGTGAGGGCGTCGAGGGCGTTGGCCAGCAGGTTGCCGAGCACCTGGCGCAGGCGGGTTTCACCGGCCTGCACCCACAAGGTGGCTTCCGGCAGGTCGCGGATCAGCTCTACGGCCATTGCCCGGCGACGCTTGGCCAGCAGCGCCAGGGCATCGTCCAGCGCCGGCTGCAACGCCACGCTTTCCGGCGCATGTCGGTCGCGGCGGGCGAAGGCGCGCAGGTGGGCAATGATCGAGGCCATGCGCCCGGTCAGTTCGCCGATCAGCTTGAGGTTGCCGCGGGCGTCTTCGGTGCGCTGGTGGTCCAGCAGCACTTCGGCGTTTTCCGCGTAGCTGCGGATGGCGGCCAGCGGCTGGTTGAGCTCATGGCTGATGCTGGCCGACATGGTACCGAGCACCGAAAGCTTGCCGGCCTGCACCAGCTCGTCCTGGGCACGCACCGCCTCCTGCTGGGCGTTCTCGCGCTCCAGCACGGCACGCTTGAGCCGGGTATTCAGGCCTTCAAGGTCGGCGGTGCGCTCGACCACGCGCTTTTCCAGCTGCTGGCGGCCACGCGCCTCGAAGTCGATGCGGTCGATGTAATGGCGGCGCCGCTGCATCACCAGTCCGGCCAGCAGCATCACTACCAGCAGGGTGCCGGCGCCGATCGCCATCACCGTCTGCACCGAGCGGTCGACCAGCATGCGCGGGGCAAGGATGCTCACCTGCCAGCCGGTTTCCTTGATGTCGCGGGTCTGGGTTAGCCAGGCATCGGGGTTGAGCATCAGCGGTTGTGGTGCCTGGGTCGGGTAGGGCTGGATGGCGATGATGGCCTGGCGCTCGGCTTCGGTCAGCGCACGGGTGGCACGGAAGCGCCAGTCCGGGCGCGAGGTGAGAATGACCACGCCATTGTGATCGGTCAGCAACAGCTGTTCGGGGGTGCGACCCCACAGGGTCTCGGTGTGGTCGAGGTCGACCTTGACCACCAGTACGCCGACGATGCGCTCGCGGTCATGCACGGCGGCGGCAAAGAAATAGCCGCGCTTGGCCGAGGTGGTGCCCTGGCCGAAGAAACGGCCCAGGCGGCCGGCCATGGCCTCGTTGAAGTAGGGGCGGAAGGCGAAATTGCGGCCGACGAAGCTGTCGTGCTTGTCCCAGTTGGAGGCCGCCAGAGTGTTGCCGCTGACATCCATCAGGTACATCACTTCGGCACCGGTCTGCTGCACGATGCCCTTCAGCAATCGGTTGGCATTGGTCACGGCTTCCAGGCGAAACGGGTCGTCAAGTACACCCCGCAGCGCCGGCAGGTCGCCGAGGATCTGCGGCAAGGTTTCGTAGCGGTGCAGGGTGCCGAGCAGGTTGGCGACGTACAGGTCGAGAGTCTGGCGGTTCTGCGAGGCCAGTTCGTCCTGGTAGTAACGTTCGGCCAGATGGTGCAATGGCCACAGCAACGGGGCCAGGCACAGCGCCAGCAGGGCCAGGCTGCGCCAGCGGGGACGGCGTGGAGGCGTGGGTTTTGCAATCATCAGATCAATGCGCCAGAAAAGTCTGACGCAATTATGCGCTAGTTAAGGCAGCAGTTCCGCCTCTGCCAGCGGCAGGCCGACCTTGTCCTTGTCCGACAGCAACGGTGGCTGCTGCAGGCCCCAGTCGATGTCCAGCTGCGGATCGTCCCAGCGGATACAGCGGTCGGCGCTGGGGTTGTAGTAGTCAGTGGTCTTGTAGAGGAACTCGGCCGATTCGCTCATCACCGCAAAGCCATGGGCGAAGCCTGGTGGAATCCACAGTTGACGGTGGTTGTCGGCCGACAGGTGCACGGCGACCCACTGGCCGAAGGTTGGCGAGCTTTGGCGCACATCCACGGCGATATCACGGATTTCGCCCTGCACCACGCGCACCAGCTTGCCTTGGGTGTTTTCCACCTGATAGTGCAACCCGCGCAGTACCCCTTTGATGGACCGCGAATGATTGTCCTGCACGAACGCGACATTCAAGCCGGTCTGCCGTGCGAACTCACGGGCGTTGAACGCCTCGAAGAAAAAACCACGGCTGTCACCGAAAACCTTTGGCTCGATGATCAGCACTTCGGGGATTGCGGTAGGAATGATGTCCATGGCGGCTCGCTGTCCGATTGCCCAAGTATTGGCCTCGCTGCAGTCTACCCCACGGCGATTGAACAGGATGCACAAGGTGTGGCTATGGTGGATGGCAGACCCGTCGAGGTGTTGGAGCAGGCGGTTTTTTGTCGATTGTTATCGGCTTTATTTTGCAGTTGAAGTCAAAATTCCCCGATGCACGGGCTTTAAATATCGATATGTATCGGTTATAAAATGACGATTGCCCCGGCACCAGGCTCAGGGCCATCACAGAGGTTACCCATGAAAACCCTCAATTCCACGCCCCGTGCCGATGGTTTCCACATGCCCGCCGAGTGGGCGCCGCAAACCCAGGTGTGGATGGTCTGGCCGGAGCGCCCGGACAACTGGCGCCTGGGCGGCAAGCCGGCGCAAGCTGCCCACGTAACACTGGCCAAGGCCATTGCCCGCTTCGAGCCGGTGACTGTCGCAGCCTCTGCCGGCCAGTACGAAAACGCCCGTCGCCAGCTTGATCAGCCTAACATTCGGGTGGTCGAAATCAGCAACGACGACGCCTGGGTGCGTGACACCGGGCCGACCTTCGTCATCAACGACCAAGGTGAAGTGCGCGGCGTGGACTGGGGTTTCAATGCCTGGGGCGGCTTCGATGGCGGCCTGTACGCACCGTGGAACCGCGACGAGGAGCTGGCGGCCAAGGTTCTGGAAATGGAGCGTTGCCAGCGTTACCACACCGAAGGCTTCGTGCTCGAAGGCGGCTCGATCCACGTGGACGGTGAAGGCACCGTGATCACCACCGAGGAATGCCTGCTCAACCGCAACCGCAACCCGCACCTTGGCCGCGAGCAGATCGAAGCGGTGCTGCGCGAGCAACTGGCGGTCGACACCGTGGTCTGGCTGCCGGATGGCCTGTACAACGATGAAACCGACGGCCACGTCGACAACTTCTGCTGTTACGTGCGCCCAGGCGAAGTGTTACTGGCCTGGACCGATGATTCCAACGACCCCAACTACGCCCGCTGCCATGCGGCCATGAAGGTGTTGAAGAACACCCGCGACGCCAAGGGCCGTGAGTTCATCGTGCACAAGATGCCGATTCCTGGCCCGTTGTTCGCCACCGCCGAAGAGTGTGACGGTGTCGATCAGGTGGCTGGCAGCCAGGAGCGTGACCCGTCGGTACGCCTGGCTGGCTCGTACGTGAACTTCCTGATCGTCAACGGCGGCATCATCGCGCCAAGCTTCGACGACCCGGCAGATGCCGAAGCCAGAGCGATCCTGGCGCAAATCTTCCCTGATCACGAAGTGGTGATGATCCCCGGCCGTGAATTGTTGCTGGGTGGGGGCAACATCCATTGCCTGACCCAACAGCAGCCAGCGCCGATCAAGCGCTGAAAAGAAGCTGTTAGAAAGTAGCCCGTCCTGGTGACGGGCTTTTTTTTCTGCGACGCCCGGCAGCCCGTTTTGGCATATGTTTTGTATTGTTTTCAGATAGATAGCTTGGCCAGGCCGGGCTCTCGGATCTGTAACAATACTTACGTAAATTAGCCGCTCACGGGCCAGGGAGTACTTGGAGAAATGAACGCAGCAAGTGAGTCGGCTTTGCGCCCATCAGCAGTGAATCACCGATCGCTCAGGGTTGTGGCGACGTGGCTGAAACACCATGGATGCATCAGGGTCAGGACGACCGACCCACGACGTCTGCTTGCCGGACGCTACCCCCAAGGGCTGATCAGCGAGGCAGAGATGCAGGCGCTGATGGCGGTGTGGCACTGATCGATCGGTTCACCCTGTGCCGGCCTCTTCGCGGCTGAAGCCGCTCCCACAGAAACAGGAGCGGGTTTGCCCACGAGGAGACCGGCACAGCCAATAACGTTCAGAAGCTGTAACTGCCCGTCACCACCAGGCTACGCGGGTCACCCACCTGGATCTGCGCCGCACTGGTCGCCGAACTGTAGTAGGTCTTGTCGGCAATGTTGCTCAGCGCCGCCCGCACATCCCAGTCATGCGTGCGATACCCCGCCAGCGCATCCCAGCGGCCATAGCCCGGCAGCACTGTGGTGTTCTGGTTGTCCGCATAACGCTCGCCGACCAGTGTCAGACCGGTTTCGGCATACCAGCCCAGCTCTGGTTTCCAGGTCACGAACAGGCTGCCGTTGCGCTTGGCCACATCGTTGATGCGGTTGCCTTCCTGGCCATTGTTGTCCTTGACGATGATCGCATCCTGCAGGCCGATGCCGCCGCGTACATACCAGTTGCCGACGATGTTGCCGGTTGCCGTCAGCTCGATGCCGCGCGAACGCTGCAAGCCGCTGAGCAGGATGACTTGCGGGTCGTTGGCGTCGCGGGTGCGACGGTTGTACAGCTCCAGCTCATAGACGGCGAGGGTGGTGCTGAGGCGCTGGTCCAGCCATTCGCTTTTCACCCCGATTTCCTTCTGCCGGGTTTCCTCTGGCTTGGTGTCGTTGGTGTTGCCCGGCGCGCCCGGAGTTATGCCGATCAGCCCACCGCCTACCGGTGAGAAGGTCTTGCTCCACGAGGCGTAGAACGAATGATCGCGCCATGGGGTGTAGACCACGCCCAGGCGGGGGCTGGTGCTGGTGCTGTCCTGCGGTTCGCTGAAGTTTTCCTTGTTGGTGGTTTCCACTTCGAACTGGTCGAAGCGCACGCCGGCAAGGATCTGCCACTGATCGTTCAGGCGGATCTGGTCCTGCAGGTAAAGGCCGCGGCTGTCGACCACAGTGTGGTTGTTGCTCGCGACCGTCAGCGTGCCGTTGTGCGGCTGGCTGGGCTTGCCCAGGCCCGATAGCGTCTGGTTGCCGGCGCTGTACAGCAGCGGGTCGCGCTTCTGGTTGCCGAACTCCAGGCCCAGCAGCAACTTGTGCTCCAGGCCCCAGGTGTCGAAATCGCCCTCGGCCTCCAGGTTGTTGAACAGGTTGCGGGTGTTCAGGTCCTGCTGCCAGCGCTGGCGGGTCAGGGTGTCAGTGCTGGCGTTGTAGCCGGTGACGTAAGTGTTGTCGAACTCGCTGTCGAGCTTGAACAGGCCCAGGGTATGGCGCAGCTGCCAGGTTTCGTTCAGCTGGTAGTTCAGGCGCGAGCGCAGCGACTGGGCGCGGTCGTCGATGTAGTCGCGGTGGGTGTCGCCATAGGTAGTGCTGCGGCTGACGTCGGCCGGGCGGCCGTTGACCCCGGGGATGCCACGGTCGGGTGTGCGGTTGTAACGGCTGTACTCGTACTGCACCAGCCAGTTCAGGTCGGGGTTGATCTGCCAGCTGATGGAGGGGGCGAACAGCTGGCGGCTGCCATCGATGCCGTCGAGGAAACTGTTGTTGTCCTGGTTGCCCATGTTCAGGCGCAGGCTGACGGTGTCGCTGAGGTCGGTGCTGAGGTCGGCGTACAGGCTGCGCAGGTCTTCGCTGCCCGCCTGTGCTTCGAGGGTTGAGCGGCGCCCTTGTTCCGGCGCCTTGCTGACCCGGTTGACGATACCGCCCTGGCTGCCACGGCCATACAGCACTGCCGCCGGCCCCTTCAGTACCTCGACCCGCTCGATGTTGTGCAGGTCGCGGATGTACTGGCTGTCATCGCGAATCCCGTCCAGGTAGAAGTCGTTGCTGGCGTCGAAGCCGCGAATGCGCACGCTGTCGAAGCGGGTGTCGGCGCCGCTGCTGACGTTGGGGATGCCTTCCAGTGCCTTGCCCAGGGTATTGCTGCCGTAGTCCAGTACGTTGGCGGTCTTCACGCTGTCGATGGCCTGCGGCACGTAACGCACCGGCGTCGAGGTGCGGGTGGCGGTGCTCACCTCCTTGACCTGTGGGTTGTCCCTCTCGCGTTCACTGTCGGCGGTGACAGAGAGTTCCGGCAGCGTAGTGGAAGCGGCGCTGGCCAGGCTGGCGCTGACCAGCAGCGACAGGCCAAGCGTGAGGGGGGAAAGGCGGCAGGGAACAAGCATGGACACATCCGGACCGGGCAGGTGGAGGTGCGAATGGTAATGCTTGCTATTTGCTCCTGCTGAAGTATTTGTAAAGGGTTGTCTTTACATATGTATCACTTTGTAAATATGCCTTAAGAGGGTGATGGCCGCCTCAGATATTCGTCCGATTAGTCAGGAAGACAAATCCTACAAAAGACAAAATTCCCGCCTACAGCGCGATCATGCGTGGAAATGCCCCGTGACAACGCTTTATTTTGGTTATATCAACCTGCATTTCACGTTTTTTTGACATTTGTAATCGCGCGCGGCTAGGATTCGGCCACGGCCTGCCGTGCAGGCCCGCCAGTCTGGATCCGCATAGCGTCGAACCTACGAAGGGGCGTTGGTTCCTGGCGTCAAATTGCGCAGTGTTTTTGATTAATAATTTAGGAAAACAACATGTTGAAAACCAGGATCAGCCTGGTCGCTCTGGCGATGATCGCCGCGACCCAGGCCCAGGCCAATGAGCAGGCCGACAGCAAGGGCTTCATCGAGGACAGCCACGCCAACGTCCTTCTGCGCAACGCCTACATCAACCGTGACAAGAAACACGGCACCGACGACCAGATCGAATGGGGCCAGGCGGTCATCGCCAACTTCTCCTCCGGTTTCACCCAGGGCACCGTCGGCGTCGGTGTCGACGCATTCGGCCTGTACGCCCTGCGCCTTGACGGCGGCAAAGGCCACAACGGTGGCGGTGGCGTCGACTTCTTCAAGCCGCACGAAACCACCAACGCCGATGGCAATGCCAGCTCGCCGCACAACCTGGCCCGTGGTGGCGCTGCCGTCAAATTCCGCATCTCCAACACCGTGCTGAAGTACGGTGACCAGATGCCGGCCCTGCCAGTGCTGCAGTACGACGATGCACGCCTGCTGCCAGAAAGCTTCACCGGTACCCTGATCACCTCGAAAGAAATCGAGGGCCTGGAACTGAACGCTGGCCGCTTCACCCAGGAAGCGCGCAAGAGCGCCGAGCGCCGTGACGGTGGTGGCCTGAAGTCGATCAATGTCCTTGGTGGTAGCTACAAGTTCACCGACAACTTCAGCGGCTCGCTGTACACCTCCGACAACGAAGACGTGATGCGCAAGCACTACCTGGGCCTGAACTACGTCTTCCCGATCGCCAGCGACCAGTCGCTGACCCTTGATTTCAACGGCTACAAGTCGGACATCAACAACAAGTTCGTCAAGGCTGCAGGGCTGAACGGCAACTCCAACACCATCTGGAGCCTGGCCGCCACCTACGCCTACGGTGCGCACTCGTTCACCCTGGCGCACCAGCGCAGCACCGGCAGCACCGGCTACAACTACGGCTTCTACCAGAACGCCGGCGGCGTGGGTGACGGTGGCTCGACCATCTACCTGGCCAACTCGTACTGGTCCGACTTCAACGCCGAAGACGAGCGCTCCTGGCAGCTGGGCTACGGCCTGGACTTTGGTGCCTACGGCATCCCGGGCCTGACCTACAAGCTGGCCTACGTGGTGGGTGACAACATCAACACCCGCAACGTTGCCAACCCACAGGGCTTCGGCGAGGGTAAAGAGCGCGAGATCTTCAACCAGATCCGTTACGTGGTGCAGGACGGCCCGGCCAAGGACCTGTCGGTCAAGCTGCGTAGCTCGTTCCTGCGTACCAACAACGCCGTGCAGCAGAACGGTTACAACGACGACGGCAACGAAGTCCGCGTATTCGTCGAGTACCCGATCAGCATCTTCTGATCCTGATCTGATGGTCTGGGGCTGCCTTGCGGCCCCAGGCTTTCATGCCGGCTCGGCAGCCCTGCGCCGAACCCCTGCAGCCCGCACTTCCCCTTCCCCGGTCTCCGGCGCAAAGCTGTCGCTACGTGCCATCCGCCACATCCGCGCATAAAATTCGCTTTCGATCGAGCCGCTGAGCAATTCGCCCGGCTTCAGAAACGTGTGCAGGTCCGAAAACAGCCCGATTTCACTGGGGCTGACCCGCCGTGCCAAATGTTTGGGCTTCAGCTCCGCAGGGTGCTCCAGGCCAGCGGCCGCCAGCATCTCGGCCAGCGCGTGCAGGGTGTTGCGGTGGAAGCTGGCGACCCGCTCGGCCTTGTCCGGCACCACCAGTGCGCGCTGGCGCAAGGCGTCCTGCGTGGCCACGCCGGTCGGGCATTTGTTGGTGTGGCAGCTCTGCGACTGGATGCAGCCGATGGCGAACATGAAGCCACGTGCCGAATTGACCCAGTCCGCCCCGATGGCCAGCACACTGGCAATGTCGAAGGCACTGACGATCTTGCCCGCCGCGCCAATGCGGATGCTGGCGCGCAGGTTCAGGCCGACCAGGGTGTTGTGCACGAACATCAGGCCTTCGCGCATCGGCACGCCCATGTTGTCGCTGAACTCCCGCGGCGCCGCGCCGGTGCCGCCCTCCTTGCCATCGACAACGATGAAGTCCGGGGTGATACCGGTGGCCAGCATGGCCTTGGCAATGCTCATGAACTCCCACGGGTGACCCAGGCAGAACTTGAAGCCCACCGGCTTGCCCCCCGACAACTCGCGCAGGCTGGCCACGAACTGCAGCAGCTCGACCGGCGTGCGAAAGGCGCTGTGCGCTGCCGGCGAAATGCAGTCCTCGCCTACGCGCACGCCACGGGTTTCGGCAATTTCGCGGCTGACCTTGTGACCCGGCAGGATGCCGCCGTGGCCCGGTTTGGCACCTTGGCTGAGCTTGACCTCGATCATCTTCACCTGCGCCGAGCGCGCCTGCTCGGCAAAGCGTTGCGCATCGAAACGCCCGTCCGCTGTACGGCAGCCGAAGTAGCCGCTGCCAATTTCCCAGATCAGGTCGCCGCCGTGTTCGCGGTGGTAAGGGCTGATGCTGCCTTCGCCGGTGTCATGGGCAAAACGGCCCATGCGTGCGCCGCGATTGAGTGCGGCAATGGCGTTGGCGCTGAGGGCGCCGAAGCTCATGGCCGAGATGTTGAAGATCGACGCCGAGTACGGCAGGCGGCATTGCGGCCCGCCAATGGCAATGCGGAACGAGGCCGGGTCTGGCGTGGCCACCGGCAGCATCGAATGGCTGATGAACTCGAAGCCGGGCTTGTAGGCATCGTTGAGCGTGCCGAAGGCTTTCTCGGCGCTTTCATTCTTGGCGCGGGCGTACACCAGCGAGCGCTGTGATCGCGAGAACGGCAGTTTGTCATCGTCGCCCTCGATCAGGTACTGGCGGATTTCCGGGCGGATGGTTTCGATCAGGTAGCGGATGTTGCCCAAAATCGGGTAGTTGCGGCGCACCGCATGATGGCTTTGGCGCAGGTCGTTCAGGCCGACCAGGCTCAGCAGCGCAGTAAGCAGTGTGATCGGCCACAGCCAGGCATGTTGCGGCAGCAGTGGCAGGCTGGCGAAGCTGAACAGCAGGCAGATGGTGAGGCAGGCGTAGCGGCTGGGAAGAGAGTGTTTCATGGGTCCATCGCAGGCAGGATGACCGGGCCTAGGATAGGCAAAGGCAGGCCAGGGAAAACCTGGGCAATCGGTAAAAGACTGTTACCTGATCAGATGGGCAGCAGCACGCTGACCCGCAACCCGCCGCCTTCGCGGTTCGACAGCATCAGCCCACCGCCATGGCTGCTGGCGATGCGCAGGGCGATGCTCAACCCCAGGCCATAGCCGCCGGACGCCTGGTTGCGCGATCCTTCACCACGCACGAACGGGTCGGTGATGGTCGCCAGCAGGCCCGGCGCAATGCCTGGCCCACGATCGTCGATATGGATGAACACCCCGGTGGGCGCCCGTTCCAGTGTGACCGAAACATCCTTGGCGTAACGCAACGCATTGACCAGCAGGTTTTGCAGGCAGCGCTGCAGCAGCAGGGCATCGACCTGCAGGCTGCCCGCCTGGCCGTGCACCGGCAGCGGTTCTTCGGCAGTGGCCAGGTCGGCGCACTGGCGTGCTACCAGCCGGTCCAGGTCCACCTGTTGCAAATTCTGCTGCTCCCCCGCGCGCAAGTAGTCGAGCACCTGGCCGATCATGTCGTCCATCTGCGTGATGTTCTGCCGCAAGCGCTGGCGGTGTTCGTCGTCCGGCAGGCGTTCCAGGCGCAGGCGCATGCGCGTCAGCGGGGTGCGCAGGTCGTGGGACACGGCGGCCAGGAAGTAGGCTTTGTCATTGACCATCTCGATCAGCCGCTGCTGCATGGCGTTGAAGGCCTGAGCCGCCTGGCGCACTTCCTCCGGCCCATCCAGCGCCAACGGCGGTTGCTCCAGGTTGCCTCCCAGGCCGCGGGCGGCATCGGCCAGACGTCGCAACGGGCGCAGGCACAGACGCACGGCAATCAGGCACACCAGTAATACCGCGACAATGCGCAGTGCATACACCCGCACCAGGTAGTCGCTGATCAGCACCCAACCCGACTCGCCGCTCCAGCCTTGCAGCTCCTGGCCGTCGATGGTCAGCCAGTGGCCATCGGCCAACGGCACCGCAAATTCGATATGCGCATGGGCGGTGCGCAGGCCGAACAGGCTGCGCCAGACGATCGGCTGGCCAAGCTCATCAGTCAGTTGCACCCTCAACAGGCGCACCTCCTGTGCGTGCCCCAGCTCGTACTTGAGGGCCTGTTGCAGTAGCAGTTCGACGCGGCGGCGCCCGCGGCGCTCGTCATGCCCCGGCGCAGGTAGCGTCTGGGCGCAGCGTAACTGGTAATGGGCCGGTGCCTGTTGCCCGCCGCCGTGGCAGGAAGCGCTGGCAATCAGGGGGGCGCTGCGCGCCGCGATCAGCCGCACAGGGGCTTCGAGTACCTGGGCAAAACGCACGTCGAACCAGATGCTGCTGGACATCAACTGGATCGCCAGCGTACCGCTGACCATGATCAGCAGCAGCTGGCCGAACAAGGTGCGCGGCCACAGCCGGCGAAGCCAGCGCATGTCAGGAATCGGCCAGGTGGCTGGCGACGCTCAGCAGGTAGCCTTCGTTGCGGATGGTGAGGATTTGCGCGGCACCCGCCGGCGCCCGGCGCAGGTGCTGGCGCAGACGGCTGACGCACATGTCCACCGAGCGGTCGTCGGGCAGGTGATCGCGGCCAAATGCGCTGCGCGTCAGCTGGTCGCGGGACACCACCCGGTTGTTGGCTTCGAGCAATTCGCGCAGCACACGATAGTCGGAACGGGGCAGGGTCAGCGTCTCGCCGTCGGGCCGGGTGAGCAGGCGTTTTACATGTTCAAGACGGAACCCGGCGAACAGCCGGGCGTCCGCCGCCGGCTCTTCGGCGGTGCTGTCCAGGCGTTGCGGGCGACGCAGCACGGCCTTGATCCGGGCGATCAGTTCACGCGGTTCGAAAGGCTTGGCGAGGTAGTCGTCGGCACCTACTTCCAGGCCGATGATGCGGTCCAGGGTGCTGCCCTTGGCCGACAGCATGATCACCGCCAGCCCCGGCGTGGCCTGCAACTGCCGGCACAGGCTGAGGCCGTCCTCGCCAGGCAGCATCAGGTCGAGCACCACCAGGTCCACTTTCTGACGGGCCAGCTGTTCACGCATCTGCCCGCCGTCGGCAGCTGCCAGCACGCTGTAACCGGCATCCGTGAGGTAATCACATAGAAGTTCGCGGATCTCGTCGTCATCGTCGACAACCAGCAGGGTCGTGCTCATACGCAAAAAAAACCTGTTCGGAGAGGGCCGAGGGCACTCGTTACGTTCAATTACATCCCCGTACATGTCGGGTCTGGAGCCGGGAGGGCCGATGCCTAGAATCCTAACAAAAAATCATCTGCAAATACGAAGCCTTCCCAAATGAATCCCAAGAGCACCCCGAAAGCTTTCATTCCCATCAGCCAAAATGGCAATCGCCTCAACCCCTTGGCCTTTTTCATCGCCGTCGCCATCAGTGGTGGCGTCATGGCGGCAGACAGTAAACCGCTGGAGCTGGATGCCACACAGATCGAGGACAGCGCACTGCTGCCCGCCGACGACGCAGGCCAACTGGGTTACACCGTCGAGCGCACCCGCAGCTCCACCGGCCTGAACCTGACGCCGCGGCAAACGCCTCAGTCGGTCACCACCATTACCCGCCAGCAAATGGAAGACCGCGGCATCCACACCATCGAACAGGCACTGGAAACCACGCCCGGCGTAACGGCCAACAAGTCCGAGGTGGGCGGGCGTACCGACTACCGTGCCCGTGGCTATTCGATCAGCAACTGGAAGGTCGATGGCCTGCAGACCCAGGGCGGCTCTGACTTCAGCGGCAGCGGCAACGCGCTGAACATGGACCTGTACGAGCGCATCGACATCGTGCGCGGCGCCAACGGCCTGCTGGGCGGCACCGGCGACCCCTCGGCCACCGTCAACCTGATCCGCAAGGCGCCGACCAGGACCTTCGGTGGCAGTGCCTACGCCAGATATGGCAGCTGGGACAAACGCCGCCTGGGCGCAGACCTCAACCTGCCGCTGTCCGAGGACGGCCGCCTGCGTTCACGCTTCGTGATGACCCAGCAGGACGCCAACTCGTTCCGTGACAACCAGTCCGAGCGCTCCCGCGCAGCGCTGGCCAATTTCGAGTTCGACCTGGACGAGGCCACCACCCTGGGTGCCGGCTACCAGTACGAGTACAACAAGGTGGTGGGTGGCGGCTGGGGTGCGAACATCCCGCTGTGGTACCGCGACGGCAGCAAGACCGACCTGCCACGCAGCACCAACGTGGTGCCCAGCTGGAGCTTTGGCGAGTACACCACCCGCACTGCATTCGGCTCGCTGGAGCACCGCTTCGACAACGACTGGACGCTGGACCTGAAAGCCTCCCAAGCCACCACCGAGGCCCTCAACCATCGCGGCTTGGCCAAGGTCAATTCGGCTGGGCGCGGCAGCTACGGCGGCTATTGGGACCAGGACGGCAGCGGCGCCGTGTTGAACGGCCTGCACAGCTCCAGCGACACCACCCAGCAATCGGCACAGATCGACCTGTCCGGCCCGTTCCAGCTGTTCGGTCGCACCCATCAGGCCATGGTCGGCTACAACGACAGCCGCACCGTGGGCTGGTCGCCGCAATACACCTGCACCATGGTTGGCGACGGCATGGCCAGCGCGCCCGCGCTGGGCTGCCAGTTCCGCGCCAACAACGGCTTCCCGGTCAGCAACTGGCACAATGGCGTGGATGATGACTATGACATCATCGCCTCGCGTACCGGCCTGCACAGCAAGACCACCACCCGCCTGCAGGGCATGTATGCCGCTACCCGCCTGAGCATTACCGACCCCTTGTCGGTGATTGTCGGCGTACGCACCAGCAACTACTCGTCGGTTACCCGCAGCGTGGCCGGTGAGCGCAGCAGCCAGGAAGAAAACGGCATCGTCACCCCGTACCTGGGTGCGGTCTACGACCTCAACGACAACTACTCGCTGTACGCCAGCTACACCGACATCTTCACCCCGCAAACGTCGGAAACCGTGAGCGGCAGCAAGGTCGAGCCGATTCGTGGGCAAAGCTACGAAACCGGGGTCAAGGGCGAGTGGTTCGACGGCCGCCTGAACGCCTCGGCGGCGTACTTCCGCACCAAGCAGGAAAACAAGGCCGTGCTCGATGGCGACCTGACCACGCCGACTGGGGCCAGCGCCTACAAGGCAGGCTCCGGCGTGGAAACCGACGGTATCGACCTGGAAGTCGCCGGCGCGCTGACCCCCAACTGGAACGTGTACGCCGGCTACACCTACCTGCACTTCCGCCGCATCGACAGCGACGGCCGCAGCGACCCGTCGCACCTGTTCAAGGCCTCGACCACTTACCGGATGGGCGGCCCGCTTGACCGCCTGACCGTGGGTGCCGGTGTGACTGCACAGACCAACATCCGCGCCATTTCAAGCCCGGCCGGCCAGCCCACCAATGGCGTGAGCAACGGTGCCACCGACGTCAACTGGTCCGGTTATGCCATCTGGAATGCCATGGCCAAGTACCAGCTGACCGATGATGTGAGCGTCACCCTTAACGCCAACAACCTGTTCGACAAGCACTACTACACCCAGTATGGGTTCTATGCCGGAGGCATCTACGGCGACCCGCGCAACCTGTCGCTGACAGTGAGCACTGCGTTCTGACCAAGGCAATCTGGGGCTGCTACGCAGCCCATCGCCGGCAGGCCAGGCTCCTGCAGGGATTGCATCGCGGCTGACAGATGCGTGCCGCAAAATTTGCAGCGCCTGTGAAATCGAGCGCCGCCCGCGCGGCGCATCGCGACGCAAGGCCGCTTGTGTCTGTTGCCGTATCGCCAAATTGGCGATACGGTCAGGCCATGTCTACCAAATACCGATTTCGCGATAAGTACCGCATCGAGCTGAGGGAAAGGGATCATCTACCACCCCTCGTCCAGCTTAGGGCGTGGGGTGGACGTGGTGATCAGTCTGGAATCGGTGACTGTTACCCAAGGCAGGGCACCTGCCACAGTGGTGCAAGAAGCCCTGGCCTGGGTTGCTGCCAATCGGGCAGATTTGTTGAAGGAGTGGATGAAATGGCATCGATGAAACGTCCCCGTCTGAAGGGTGTACAGCCTCGATCGGGCGCCAGCCTTGAGCTCACCTTTACCAATGGTCAGCATTTCACCCTGGATATGAGCGATGCGCTCAAGACGTATCCCGGTTTGGCGCCACTCTCCGAGCGGAAAGCGTTTGAAGGGGTCGTATTGGGCGACGGGGGGTGGTCGGTGGAGTGGCCGTCACTGGATACTCAGATTGGTGCGGATACCCTGCTGCTGGACGCGCTGGCTCAGAACGCCCCTGATGAAAACACCCGCGTTTTCATTCGCTGGCGTTTGCGGCACCGGATGACGCTCGACCAGGCTGCCGAAGCGCTGGGAGTCAGCCCCCGTAGTATCAGCCGCTATAGCAGTGGTCGTGAAGCGGTTCCGCGCACATTGGCCCTGGCTTGCCTAGGGTGGGAGAGTTTGGAGCAGAGTGCCGCCTGATAGGGCTTATTAGTCCTGTCGGAGGGCTTGAGCACTCGCTGTTCTGGTCTGAAGTTGCCGGGGCCGCTTTGCGGCTCATCGCGGCACCAGACGCGGCGTGCTTGTGGATCTATTACGCTGCGCGACGGTGCCGGCTCGGCGGGCCACGGGGTGTCACTTTGGGATAGCGAGTTTGCTCTACGGCCTGGTCGCCACGGCGGTTGCCTCGTAGCGTGGGCAAGCTCTTTTCCTACGATTTGAACTGCGCTCTTGCGTTGTGTGCCAAGGCCCTGTAGTCGTCGATGATGTCTTGCCTGCCATCATCCCCATAGTCTTCGTGAAAATGTCTTTGGAATGGCGCCGTGTGAATCACGGTGTATCTATCGTGCCACCCCCGGGGTAGGGTGATGAGCGTGTGAGGGAGATCTGCATCAAATTGGTTGGCGGTGATATCCAGATTGTGCCCCTCGAGCCTCAGCCAAATGTGCCGTTGCTCCCAGTTTTCCTTCAGCTCACCCGTTATCACGTCGATGCACATGCCCTCGTGTTCCTCACACAGAAACCACGCCAGCAGCAAACTCGCGTACTCACAGCAGCTAGTGGGGAACATGGAAAACAGGCCGAACGCGAACTGGTCAGGAGGGGTTTGCCGGAACGCCGTTGAGAACGCCATGGCGGACTGCGCGACGTCTTGCGCAAGGCTGGGGGAATTCGCCATCTGAGTCATATATCGAAGCCGAAAAACAAAAAGGCCCACCTTTCGGTGAGCCTTTTGAGTACTGCGTATGGTGCGGCACCAGGAGTCGAAAAAGCTCGTAAATAACTGAAAATAAATGTTTTTCTGTTATGTTTTTTTGATTCTATCTCTAAAACTATCCATCGAGATTATCTCCGTTGTTTAACTGGTGAGTGATACTCCGGTTTGGCCCGAATAAATGGCGGTTGAGTATCTAGTAGCAGATGTTTTTGCGCACGGCGTATAAGTGTTCCCTGCAGTATTGAGTTTGCGCTATAAGAACGCTTAAACACCATGAGTGTTTTTTGTTGCATTTCGGAGGACGTAAAAATTATACTGAGCCATCATTCTGATATTGCGGAGGGAATTGAAGGTGCTTCCGAAAGTCTTTGTATACCCTGAGGGACAGCGGATATGGTTGGTTAGAGCTTCCGGCGGAAAGCATTTTCAGAATTTCCTGAAGCACGGCGTTGTTGCAATCGCTCATATCGACAAGTTAATCAAAAAACACGCGCTTGACGAAATTCCCTCTAGAGAGATTTTGCGCAGGTATCTGGAAGCTGAATCTGATAGCTTCTTTGATTCACCTTTAGCAGCACTGAAAAAACTCGATGACAGCAGCACTGAGCTAGAGCAAGATGTTGAGTTGGCCGAGGAAGAGTATTTCGAAAGCAAAATGTCTCTAGCCAACCGCGAAGCGCAGGTGAATAAATTTGCGCAAGAAATGTGCGTGGGTGATCTGGTCGTTACTTTATGTAAGACCCATATAGCTATCGGGCAATTCACATCAGAGTGTTACATTGATGAAGCTGTGTTGGTTAATAAAATATACCGAGGCTCAAAAGAGCCGAAAGTTGAGTATTTAGAGTCTAAGCTACGCAGGAATGTTGCGTGGGGTAAGCCAATTGCACGTGAGCTTCTTAGTGCCGGATTGAAGAAGCCTCTTTTAGCTAGGAATACGGTTTCCAGCTTGGATGAGTATTGGGATAAAATATATTGTTTGATTTATCCTATTTTTGTTCGTTCTGATGTGGTTTACTTCTCTAATCGCGTTGCGAAGAGTGGCCCCGTTGGCACTCGAAGTATGTGCAAGCTGCTTGATTTCGTAGTTTGCACGCAATTGACGACAGATGCTCTGCTGAAACCAACTATGCCTGGTTTTGACTTGGCGAGATTGCTAGAGGACAGCTTGCATGGGACCGACTTCCAAGAAAGATTGACCTCGCAGGCTGAAGTTATGTCGCCTGGTTACTTTCATCACGCAGTTCAGGTGTTGAATGGAGTGAAACCAGACGTCTATGCTCGGGTCTTAGCTTCTTTACTAGCCTTCGGCTTGACTGGGTGCCAAGGTGGGTCTGATGCGCTGACTAGTCTCTCTGAAGAGATAGTATCAACTCTTAAACAAGATGATATGTCCCAGGAGCGAACTGCAAAGCCTGCTGATAGGGATAAAACAGATAAAATGCTTGAGGAGTATAAGCAGATTATGGGCAAGAAAGGGGTTGCAAGTTTGACCTCCAGCCTTGATCTAAAATTAGCTAACGCCGATAGCGCATTGCCGTCTATTTCCTTCTCGCCACAAATAGATATTGAAAGTGGTTCAGAAAAAACCATGGGGCCCAAACAATATTCCAGCGGAACGGGCGAACAGTTCCGCCTTGACTTGGAATAGGGGGGTGACGGTGAGAAACGGAATTTTAGAATTCGTAGGTGGTGCATTCTTACTGACGGCTATTACATATGCTTCAGGAAGAGGCTATTTTAATGGTTACTTTCGAAGCGTGAGAGTAGATCCCGCGTTCGTTGATGTTGCTGTGGATCAAATTTTCTTTGAGGGTGGTAGAGAAATAATCAAAGTTGTAAGCCCTGTTGCGTATCCGCTTTTATTTTTTGTCGTCGCTAGTGTGCTGTTGACGTTATTGGGTACGCTGTATTTGAAGAAGATTGCATCTGCAAGGGCTGAAAATTTGTTGCTCGCCTGTTCGCAGTTGAAAGGAATTTTTTTGCTGGTTGGGATAGTGTGGTTTTCTAACTACCTATTCAATTCTGCAATGAAAAGTGGTGGCGAGGTTGCTGCCACTAATGGGTGTAATTTTGTGGTCGTTCATGTGAACGACAAGGACAGCCAGACGGGATGTCTCATTTACAAGAGCGTGGA
>NZ_JABMCN010000003.1:15820-52870 GCF_013179515.1 Pseudomonas sp. CM27 | reverse complement strand
CTGGCGGCGGAGGCGGTTTGAACGCGGGGATGCTGTGGTTCAACGTGCTGTCGCTGAAGACGGCCTATAACAGCCTGCAGAAGAGCGATGCCCCGGAATACGCGATGGGGTTTGCTTCATCCATTTTCGGCGTGATCGGTGCAGCGGCGGCAACATTGGTCAGCGTAAGGGCAGCGCAAAGAGTTGTAATCTCGAGGCTTAGCCCAATGGCGCCAGGTATTGCCTTCGGCAAGGGAATCATCACGCTACTCAATAGTCACCTGTTCGCGAGAGCATCAGGCTACCCGGCGATAATACTGGGCCTTCTATCTGACTTTACCAAGGGATGGCGCCAATCACAAAACGGTAATTCAGTTACCGGTCTATATAATATTACCGGCGGCGCGGTAAGTGCCATAGGCTCCGCCCTCATATTAGAGGGGAGCCTTGCCATCGCTGGTCCGACATTTTTTATACCTTTCGCAGGCTGGGCCGCAGCGGGTGTAGTGTTGATGGGAGCCTCTCTTATGGCAGGAGGGCTATATCTCTATTCCAAGGCGCATGAACGCTTACACAGCCCGATAGAGTTATGGGCGAGCAGATGTATTTTTGGAACCAGACAAAGCGATGGCGAAATCCGCCCTGACTTGACTCTAGACTTTGAGCAAAAACTTCCTCGCTTCGATAACATAATTATGGAAATCGAATCATGGCATTCTGAGACATATGCTCCATTAGCACTTTCGCTGGATCACTCTACACAATTAGGTCTAGAAGGGCTTACCACAGACCTTAGCGTAAACAGCCAATGGCCTACCCCGGACTGGGCAACAATTATACACAGTCAAGTATCACAGGCCACGCCCACAATAGAATTCACCATATTGCTGCCAAACTTCATGCTCGAACAAAGCGAATGGTCAGGAGCGTTGGAGTCCAGCGATCGTGATGGACATACAACAACGATTACCACGCTACCAATATGCTATATAACACCAGCTGGCTTAGTACTCCATTACAAGACCCAAAAAAAAGCAACCAAAAGCGCAAGACTAACAATCAACTATCATCTAAATCATGGATTAGCCACACGATTAAAGCTAAATACCCAATTCTGTATCGAGAGGTGACGCATGGCAACCATATGGTTATTCAACCCCCATCAAAAAAACGACATAGAACCTAAAATCTCAGACCAGCTAGTTGATTCCACCAGCTTCTTCCTGCGCTTGAGAAATCCATGGGTTACTGACTCAGTATTTATGGGGAAAATGTACACGGCAATGTGCCTAGCTACTGCAATATTTGTGTACACTCTTCTTTTAGATGACACAACCAACTATGAGCTAGAGGGCGCCTACGCATTTCTGGTAGCGCAGATTATAGTACCTTTTATTTTTACACCTTTCCTAGCCTATAGAATAATCTATATAAAAAAGCTTTCTGACATCTACCTGAATAGGACAACACAAAAAATCTATTATAAACGCTTCGGAAAACTATTCACTTTTGATTGGAACAACATCAGGGGAGGCCGATTCAAACGCACTGAATTCGGTGGATCATCCTTTACCACCAGCTACGCCTTAGCCTTCGCCCCTCGCCGAGAAGATGGCAGCCTGCACCAGAAAGACTGCCTGTGGGTCGACAGTAACTCGCCCACCGAATCCGACATTCAGTACGTCGCCGAAGTCTGGGAATACCTTCGCCACTTCATGGACCACGGCCCGGACAAACTTCCCCCGCCAGGCGAACCCAACTGGTGGCACAAGCCCCTGCACGCGATCTGCCTGACCCCGGCGGAAGCCTGGCGCCACTATGCCCCATGGCGAACCGGCGAGCCGGGAGAAATGCAGGGCAAAAAGAACTGGCAATTGCCATTCTGGGCCGTTCTGTTCCCTTACAACCTCACAGTCGCCATTGCCTGGTACTTCGTCTGCAAGCTCTTCAATGTTCGCGCAGCGGCGCCACCCGCTGAGGCTTTTGAAAGCGCGCCTGCTAACGCTCTCGAGTGACCACCACCTCGAGATACTCACTCGGCACCACCAGCGACGATGGGCCACCCACATTGTTTGCATCCAACAATTCAGCCAGATCACGCTCCAACGCCTTGGCCGCCTCCGGCTCCAAAGCGGCGAACGCCTTGTGCACCGGCCCGTACCATGTCCGGAAAACCTCGATGAAGTGCGCTGCCGAGCGGTAGCGGAAATTGAAGTGCTGGCGGCTGACGTTCAATTCGCCATGCGCCCCCTCGAACATCACGCGCAGCTGGGCCTCATCGCCCCAGCGCGAAGGCGGCAAAGCCCCGGCGGGCGGTGGTACATGCCGGCCAAGGGTCTTGAACATCTGGCCTACGAAGCCTTGCGGGGTCCAGTTGGCCAGGCCGATGCGACCACCGGGCCGGCACACCCGCGCCAGCTCGCGCGCGGCTTGGGCCTGGTCGGGGGCGAACATCACACCGAAGGTGGACAGCACTGCATCGAAACTGCCATCGGCGAATGGCAAGGCTTCGGCATCGGCGGCCTGGAACACCACGTTCAGGTGCTCGGCCCGCGCCCGTTCTTCGCCGCGCTTGAGCAGTTCGGGCACGTAATCGGTGGAGGTAACGCGACAGCCGCGCCGGGCAGCGGCCAGGGTGGCGTTGCCGTTGCCGGCGGCAACGTCCAGCACCTGCTCGTCCCAGCGTAGGTCACAGGCCTCGGCCAGGCGTTCGCCAACCAGCTGCAGAGTGGTGCCGATTACCGCGTAATCACCACTTGCCCAAGCGGCTTGTTGGCGGGTTTTCAGGGCATTGTTGTCCAAAGGGGTGCTCATGGTCTGCGCCTTCTTGTTGTGCGCGGCCGAGGTCCTTCTGGCGGTGTATGCGCCGGTGGATCAAAAGGATGGGTGCAGAAAGCTACGCCTTTGGCAGGCGCAGCGGCAAGACGAAATAGGGATAGGGACAAGATCGAGGCGTTATATGAGGTATGCCCGGCCCTTCATATGACTTTGGCATTGATTGTTGGCGGTGATATCGGATTCGCCGGCAAGCCCGCTCCACAGGGACCACATGATCCCTGTAGGAGCGGCTGGATGCAGCTGCGGTCAGGCCATTTTGGCCCTGGCAGCGTGCAGTTTCTTGTAGCTTTCGATCAGGCGCAGATGGCGGTCAAGGCCTTCGAGCTTCATGCTGGTAGGGGTGAGGCCGTGGAAACGCACGCTGCCGTCCACCGATCCCAGCACCGCGTCCATGCGCGGGTTGCCGAACATGCGGCGGAAGTTGGCTTCGTAGTCGACCATTTCCAGCTCGTCGTCCAGTTGCACTTCCAGCACCACGTTCAGGGCCTGGTAGAACAGGCCGCGCTCGACGGTATTGTCGTTGAACTGCAGGAACGCCTCGACCAGTTCCTTGGCATCTTCAAAACGCTGCACCGCCAGGCAGATCAGCAGCTTCAGCTCAAGAATGGTCAATTGCCCCCACACCGTGTTCTCGTCGAACTCCACGCCGATCAGCGTGGTGATGGTGGTGTAGTCATCGACGTCACAGTTGTCCAGGCGCTTGAGCAGCAGCTTCAGCGAGCGGCTATCGAGGCTGTGCAGGTTGAGGATGTCGGCACGGAACGACAGGGCGCGATTGGTGTTGTCCCAGATCAGGTCCTCGACCGGGTAGATTTCCGAATAACCAGGCACCAGAATGCGGCACGCGGTGGCGCCAAGGTTGTCATACACCGCCATGTACACTTCCTTGTCCAGCGCTTCGAGGATACCAAACAGGGTGGCGGCTTCCTGGAGGTTGGAATCCTCACCGTGGCCGGAGAAGTCCCACTCCACGAACTCGAAGTCGGCCTTGGCACTGAAGAAGCGCCACGACACCACACCGCTGGAATCGATGAAGTGCTCGACGAAGTTGTTCGGCTCGGTCAGCGCGTGGCTTTCGAAGGTGGGCTGCGGCAGGTCGTTCAGGCCCTCGAAGCTGCGGCCCTGCAGCAGTTCGGTAAGGCTGCGCTCCAGCGCCACTTCAAGGCTAGGGTGGGCGCCGAACGAGGCGAACACGCCGCCGGTACGCGGGTTCATCAGGGTCACGCACATGACCGGGAACTCACCGCCCAGCGAGGCATCTTTCACCAGCACCGGGAACCCCTGCTCTTCCAGCCCCTGGATACCGGCGACGATGGCCGGGTACTTGGCCAGCACCTCCTGCGGTACGTCCGGCAGGCACAGCTCGCCTTCAAGGATTTCGCGTTTGACCGCGCGCTCGAAGATTTCCGACAAGCACTGCACCTGCGCCTCGGCCAGGGTGTTGCCGGCGCTCATGCCGTTGCTGAGGAACAGGTTTTCGATAAGGTTGGACGGGAAGTACACCACCTGCTGGTCGGACTGGCGCACGAACGGCAGCGAGCAGATGCCGCGCGCCTTGTTGCCCGAGTTGGTGTCGTACAGGTGCGAGCCACGCAGCTCGCCATCCGGGTTATAGACCTCGAGGCAGTGCGCATCGAGGATTTCGGCCGGCAGCGCATCGCGTGGGCCAGGCATGAACCACTGCTCGTTCGGGTAATGCACGAACGACGCGTTGGCCAGGTCTTCGCCCCAGAACTGGTCGTTGTAGAAGAAGTTGCAGTTCAGGCGCTCGATGAATTCGCCCAACGCCGAGGCCAGCGCGGCCTCTTTGGTCGAGCCTTTGCCGTTGGTGAAGCACATCGGCGACTGCGCATCGCGTACATGCAGCGACCACACGTTAGGCACGATATTGCGCCACGAAGCGATCTCGATCTTCATGCCCAGCCCGGCGAGAATGGCGGACATGTTGGCGATGGTCTGCTCCAGCGGCAGGTCCTTGCCGGGAATGTAGGTGCTGGTGTCCGACACCGGCATCAGCAGCCCCTGGGCATCGGCATCGAGGTTGTCGACCACTTCGATGACGAATTCCGGGCCGGTCTGCACCACCTTCTTGACCGTGCAGCGGTCGATGGAGCGCAGGATGCCCTGGCGGTCCTTCTCGGAAATGTCCTCGGGCAGCTCCACCTGGATCTTGAAAATCTGGTTGTAGCGGTTTTCCGGGTCGACGATGTTGTTCTGCGACAGGCGGATGTTTTCGGTGGGGATGTCGCGGGTCTGGCAGTACAACTTGACGAAGTAAGCCGCGCACAAGGCCGAGGACGCCAGGAAGTAGTCGAACGGGCCTGGGGCCGAACCATCGCCCTTGTAACGGATCGGCTGGTCGGCGATCACCGTGAAGTCGTCGAACTTGGCTTCTAGACGGAGATTGTCGAGAAAATTGACCTTGATTTCCATGCGGGTTTACCGTGATTTAAGCGTGCAAAACGAAATTGGCCGGCATTATCCGGGTTTTCACGCAGGAAGTCCTCCCCGCATCTGAACGCAGCGCGGCCGCAGGCTTGCGCATTTCACCGGATTGCTTGCCCGATCCTCTGCCGCCGCCCGGTCAAGGGACGCGCGGTCGTAGAGGTGTGCTAGCGTTTCTGCACTGGAGAACAACGTATTCCCCAGGCAAAAAACACAGCGACAGCAACCGTGAATGGCAGGTGAACCATGGAACTACGCATCAACCAGAAGACCTATCAGGTCGAGGCGGACGCCGACACGCCCTTGTTGTGGGTAATTCGCGATGACCTGGGCCTGACCGGCACCAAGTATGGCTGCGGCCTGGCCCAGTGCGGCGCCTGCTCGGTGCTGGTGGACGGCAATGTGGTGCGCGCCTGCGTTACCCCGGTGGCCGGAGTGGTCGGGCGCGAGGTCACCACCATCGAAGCGATCGAGGCCGATGCGGTCGGCAAGCGCGTGGTCGCCGCCTGGGTCGAGCACCAGGTGGCCCAGTGCGGCTACTGCCAGTCTGGCCAGGTGATGGCGGCCACGGCGCTGCTCAAGCACACCCCCAAACCCAGTGACGCGCAGATCGAAGCGGCGATGGTCAACCTGTGCCGCTGCGGCACCTATAACGCTATCCATGCCGCCGTGCATGACCTGGCTCAGGGGGAAACAGCCTGATGAACACCCCAGCCGATACCCCCGCCGAACTGCTCAAACTGCAGCTTGGCGAAACAGTCAATCTGTCACGCCGGCGCTTTATCGCCGGCACTGCGGTCGGCGCCTTGGTACTTGGCTTCGGCCTGCCCATGGGCACGGCCCGGGTGCAAGCGGCGGCCACAGCAAGCGCGCAACGCGGCACCCAGGTGCCGGCGTTTCTGGAGATCCGCCCGGACGGTACGGTGCGCCTGCTCAGCCCGTTCATGGAAGGCGGCCAGGGGCCTTTTACCGCCATGGCGCAGATCGTCGGCGAAGAGCTGGATGTCGACCCTGCCAACTTCGTGGTGGACAGCGCGCCACCCGGCGAAGCCTATGTGGTGATGGAAAACGGCATGCGTATTACCGGTGGCAGCATGTCGGTGCGCATGAGCTACCCGACCATGCGCCGCCTGGGCGCTTTGGCCCGTGCCATGCTGCTGCAGGCAGGCGCCGAACAGCTCGGCGTACCGGTCGAACAGCTGTCCACCACGCCGGGTAACGTAGTACATACCACGACTGGCCGCTCAATTCCCTACGGTGAGCTGGCCGGGCGCGCGATGGACCTGCCGGTGCCTGATCCGAGCACGGTCAAGTTGCGCGACCCCAGCCAGTTTCGCTGGATCGGTAAACCCGTGCGCCGCCTGGATGCCTATGACAAGTCAACCGGCAAGGCCCAGTACTGCATCGACATGAAAGTCGACGGCATGCTGCATGCCGCCGTGCAGCACGCACCCCGCCTGGGCATGACCGTGGGCAGCCTGCGCAATGAGGATCAGGTCAAGGCCATGAAAGGTGTGCATTCACTGCATCAGCTGCCAGGCGCCGTCGCCGTGGTCGCCGAGCGCTGGTGGCACGCCAAGCGCGCGGTGGAAGCGGTCCAGGTAGACTGGAAAGAGCCGGCGGCGGACACCAAGGTGCGGCCGATGCCCGCGGACTTTTCCAGCGACGGCTGGCGCGAGTACCTGGCCACCGTGCAGGGGCCGGCCCGCGACGAGGAGAACGAAGGCGATATCGCCGGCGCACTGGGGAATGCCAAGACCAGCATCGAAGCCAGCTACCATAACCAGTACCTGAACCACGCCCAGCTGGAGCCACCCTCTGCCCTCGCCCGCTACAACCCCGACGGCACCCTGGAGGTCTGGCTGCCCAACCAGGCACCGGACATGTTCCGTGACGACATTGCCAAGCGTACGGGCCTGGACCCTGCACAGATCCTCCTCCACTCGCCGCTGCTGGGCGGTTTCTTTGGCCGCCACTTCCTGTACGACTCGGCCAACCCCTACCCCCAGGCCATCGCCCTGGCCAAGGCAGTCGGCCGGCCAGTGAAGCTTATCTGGAGCCGCGAAGAGGAGTTTCTGCGCGATGTGCTGCGGCCCGTTGCTGTGGTGAAATTCCGCGCTGGGCTGGACGCCGAGGGCTGGCCGGTTGCGCTGGAGGCGGTGAGTGCCACTGAAGGCCCCACCGAGGCCATCGCCGGCAAGCAAGGCGACAAAGTCGACCCAACCGCGCTTGAAGGGCTATCGGGCAAGGCCTACGCCATTGCCAACAAGCGCATTGCCCAGATCTACGTCAAAGGCCCGGCCATGCTGGGTTACTGGCGCTCGGTCGGCAATTCGCTGAACGACTTCTTCTATGAAAGCTTTCTCGACGAGCTGGCCGACAAGGGCGGCAAGGACCCGTTCGAACTGCGCCGCCACCTGCTACGCGACAACCCGCGCCTGACCAACCTGCTGAACGCGGTCGCCGAATTGTCCGGTGGCTGGAAACGCGGCCCGTTCACCGCCGAAGATGGCAGCAAGCGCGCGCGGGGCGTGGCCATGGCCTCACCGTTCGGCTCGGAGGCCGCGGTGATTGCCGAGGTGTCGATCGACAACGGCCAGGTCAAGGTGCACGACATCTGGCAGGCCATCGACCCGGGCAGCATCGTCAACCCGGCGATCATCGAGCACCAGGTCAACGGCGCAGTCGCCCTGGGCCTATCGCAGACGTTGCTGGAGGAAGCGGTGTACGTGGACGGCAAACCGCGCGCGCGCAACTACGACCTGTACCCGATCCTGCCACCTTCGCGCATGGCCCGGGTGCATGTACGTATTGTCGAAAGCGGCGCGAAGATGGGTGGCATCGGCGAGCCGCCGCTGCCCGCCGTGGCACCGGCCGTGGCCAATGCGGTCGCGCAGCTTACCGGCCAGCGCGTGCGCAGCCTGCCATTGAGCCGCCATACCTTCAGTTGACTGCACAAGGAACGCCCCATGACCCATCGTTTCGCAAGGACCGCTGGCTGGCTGGTGCTGCCCTGCCTGGTCGCGGCAGGCCTGCTGGCCTGGTACGTCACCCGCGAGCCCGCCTCGCCGTTTGCCGGGACGCCGATCGTGGCCAGCGACCCGGCGCTGGTCAGCCGCGGCGAGTACGTGGCCCGTCTCGCCGACTGCGTGGCCTGCCACAGCCTGCCAGACGCCAGACCGTTTGCCGGCGGACTGGAAATGGCCACCCCGCTGGGCGCAATCCACGCCACCAACATCACCTCTGATCGCGACACAGGTATTGGCAACTACAGCCTGGCCGACTTCGACCGCGCCGTGCGTCAAGGCGTGGCTCCTGGCGGACGGCGGCTGTACCCGGCCATGCCCTACCCGTCCTACGCCAAGCTCAGCGATGATGATGTGAAGGCGCTTTATGCGTTCTTCATGCACGGGGTGCAACCTGCCCGGCAGGCCAACCTGGCCAGCGATATCCCTTGGCCGCTGAACCTGCGCTGGCCCATCGCCCTGTGGAACGGCCTGTTCGCTGCCAACACACCATACACCGACAAACCCGAGCAGGATGCGCAGTGGAACCGTGGTGCCTACCTGGTCCAGGGGCCCGGCCATTGCGGCAGCTGCCATACCCCGCGGGGCCTGGCTTTCAACGAGAAAGCCCTGGATGACAGCGGCAAGCCGTTCCTCGCCGGCGCCCTGCTCGATGGCTGGTACGCACCGAGCCTGCGCGCCGACCCCAATACCGGGCTGGGGCGCTGGAGCGAGGCGGACATTGCGCAGTTCCTGAAGACCGGGCGAAACCGCCATGCGGTGGTGTTCGGTTCGATGACCGAGGCGTTCAACAACTCCTTGCAGTTCATGCATGACGAGGACCTTGCCGCCATTGCCCGCTACCTGAAATCGCTACCCGGCGACCCGCAGCGCGACGGCGTGCCGTGGCAGTACCAGGCAGAATCTGCAACGGCGCGGCTCGACAGACCGGGCGCACATACCTATGTGACCCGCTGCGCAACGTGCCACGGCCTGGATGGCAAGGGCCAGGCCGAATGGATGCCGCCGCTGGCCGGGGCCACGTCGGCCCTGGCCAAAGAGGCGGCCTCGGCGATCAACATCACCCTTAACGGTTCGCAGCGCGTGGTAACTGCCGGGGTGCCGGATGCCTATCGCATGCCGGCTTTGCGCGAGCAGTTGAGTGATCAGGAGATTGCCGAGGTGCTGAGCTTCGTGCGCACGGCATGGGGCAACCACGGTGGTGCGGTGAATGCGCAGGCGGTGGGGAAGCTGCGTGAACATACCGACCCGGCCAGCAGCAGCCCGATCATTCTGCATATGCGCTGAAGCAGGGGCGGGCTGCTACGGCTGCGCCCGCTCCAGGTTCTGCTTCAACAACCGCTCCGGCAATTCCCCGGCAACGATCCTCTCCATCTCCCGTGCCAGCGCTTCACGCAGCTGTGACTGGTTGCAGCGCGAGTTACGCGACAGCGCCAGGTACAACCCCTCACTGGAAACCGGCGGCTCCAGCACCTGGAGAGTACCTGTGATACCCAACGTGCGCGCCAGCGCCATGCCGGGGTACTGCTCGTACACCACGTAATCGCTGCGCTTGTGCATCAGTTTCTCGAACGCCTGCCGGGCACCGGGCACCGCTTCAAGGGTGAGGTTGGCCTTGGCGTAGTCGTCGAATTGCTGGCCGTGGCTGTTGTTGACCAGCGTACCGCCCTTGCGACCTGCAAGATCGGCCCATTGCCGATAGGCAAAGGCGTTGTCCCGGCGCACCCACACCACGCTGGGTGTGTGCAGAAATGGCGGTGCGACGAAGTCCATCTGCTGCCGACGCGCATCGGTCTGAAAATACCCGGCCAGCAGGTCGATCCGGCCAGTACGCACTTCTTCCTGCGCGCGCGACCAAGGCCCGGCGTAGATCACATCGATTTCCAGCCCAAGCTGCTTGCCCAGGTATTTGAGCAGGTCGGCATTGGCGCCGATCAGCTGCTGGGGGTTTTGCGGGTCGCGCCACAGGTACGGGGGGTATTCCGGGTTACCGGTGGCGGTCAGCCGTCGACATTGCTCAGCCGCTGCCGCCGCCAAGGGAAGCAGCAGGCACAGAAAAACTGGCAAGGCGTAGCGAAAGCAACGCTCGATCATCGACGACCCTCGGCACCTGTGACATCCGCCGACCCGGCGGAGCGGCCAAAGGCTGCCACCTCCTGTGGTCGACTGCAGCAATCATCTGCGCGTGCTGCAGACAGTCTGGACCATCAGCGGCCAGCAGGCTGGCCTTTCATCGGCCGGACCACGCATTTTCACGCGCCTTGGCGGCGCATCGCCAGGATCGCTGCACCAAACCCGATAAAGGTCGTACCCACCACCCGGCTCACCCAGCGCGACAGCGACGGCCGCGTCAATACCCCTTTTGCCCGCGCAGCCAGGGCGGCATACAGGCTCAGTGAGGTAAGCGACAACGCCACGAAAATCCCGGTAAGGGTCAGGAACTGCGGTAGCAATGCGGCGCCCTGGTCGATGAACTGCGGAAACAATGCAGTGAAGAACATGGTCGCCTTGGGGTTGGTGACCGCCGTGAAGAAGGCCGACTTGAACAGCTTCACAGGCGTAGGCCGGACCTTGGCCACGCCCTCTGCACTTCCCGCTACCAGCATCGGGCTTTTTTTCAGCAATTGCCGCGCCCCGAGGTAGAACAGGTAGCCCGCCCCCAGGATCTTCACGGCATTGAACAGCATTTCGGAACTGGCCAGCAGCGCGCCCAGCCCCAGCATGGCGGCTGCCGACAGGCAGAACAGGCCCAAGCCATTGCCCAGCGACGACCAGATCGCGCTGCGCTGGCCGTGGGCCAGGCTGTTGTTGATGGCCATCAGGGTGGCAGGGCCAGGGCTGGCAATCGCAATAGCGGCAACCAGGGTAAAAGCAAGCAGCGAGTGGGAATCCATTTCAGGCTCGTCAGGCAATCGGCAAAGGCTGCGTGGATGGCACGCAGGTTCAGTCGGCATTCTGCCGTTTGGCTGCCTTTTTGGCGATAGCCTTCATGCGCGTCGCCGCCCGTTGCACGGTGGCCATCTTTTCCGGGCGTTTCATGCCCCGCCATTTGCGGATTTCGTCACGGCTACGGCCACAGCTTACGCACAGCTCGCTGTTGAGCTGGCATAACGAGACGCAGGGGTTGTCGATGTCTTTGGCCATGCCGGTGCTCAGCCAGACAATTGCGCACGCGCGCGCTCGGCGGCGTCGTGGAAAACCTTGCGCAGTTCTGCAGCCTTGACCTTGCTGACCGACCTGGGCGGCAGCAGTTCATCGACCACGCGAATGCCTTGGGCCAAGGCGGTATTCAGTTGCTCAGTGTCGGAGGCGTCGGCGATATCACCCAGATAATGCGCGATGAGATACACGTAACGGTCCTGCAACTTCAGCGCTTCGAGCGCGTCGAGAGCCTTCTGGAACCGATCGGCTGCGTCAGGGCTCATGCTCAGTTTATCGAAATGAATCAGGCTCACACGGTCAGTGGCCATTGACGAATCTCCGTTTCCTGGTACGGCCTGGCCCACAAGCAGCAGCGCTTCTACGGTGCTCGGATGTGCAGGCCCGGGTAATGACCGTCAGGTTACCAGAACGCGAGGTATAAAGGGTCATGGCCCCCGGAACTAAAAGCAGTTGGCAGGTCGCGCAATGGACGCCCCAGGGCGTAATCGGGACAGGAGCCGCCTTTTGCGGCACAGGATAATCGCGGCGGCAACTCACCCGGCCGAGGCCGTCATCGAGCTCGGTAGCCCACACAACAACAAGCCTGCACCTGCAGGTAAGCCACAGGGGCCTCATTCTTCATGGCAAAGGAACACATCACCGAAACGCTCGACCTTGGGGTGACCGACCCCTCGAAAACCGCAGAAGCCCGCCAGGACCGGCGTTTCGAGGGCAAGCTCGACTGGATCGTGTTTGGTTGCACCAGCGTCCTGGCCATCGCATTCGTGCTGTGGGGCCTGCTCAACCAGGCCAGCCTCGCCAGCAGCGCCTCCAGCGCGCAATCCTGGGTCATTCTCAACTTCGGCTGGTTCTTCGTGCTCACTTCCACCCTGTTCGTGGTGTTCGTGCTGTGGCTGGCCGCCAGCCGTTACGGTCGGGTGCCGCTGGGGCGTGATGGCGAACTGCCAGAATTTCGCACGGTGTCCTGGGTGGCGATGATGTTCAGCGCCGGCATGGGTATCGGCCTGATGTTCTTCGGCGTGGCCGAACCGTTGTCGCACTATGTGTCGCCGCCGCCTGGTTCGGCCAGCCCCCAGTCGAGCGAAGCGATGCAGGTGGCCATGGCCACCACGCTGTTCCACTGGACCCTGCATCCTTGGGCCATGTACGCCATCGTCGGCCTGGCGATTGCCTACGGCACCTTCCGCCGCGGCCGCTCGCAGCTGATTTCCGCTGCCTTCCGCCCCTTGATCGGCAAGCACGCCAACGGCCCGCTGGGCCGGCTGATCGACATGATGGCGATCTTCGCCACGCTGTTCGGCTCGGCCGCCTCGCTGGGCCTGGGTGCGCTGCAGATCGCCGGCGGCCTGGAGTACAACGGCTGGATCGAAAGCCCGGGCAAGCTGTTCTACATTTCGATCATTACGCTGCTGACCATTGCCTTCGTCACCTCGGCGGTATCGGGCATCGGCAAAGGCATCCAGTGGCTGTCCAACACCAACATGGTATTGGCACTGCTGCTGGCGCTGTTCGTGTTCGTGGTCGGGCCGACCCTGCTGATGCTCAACCTGCTGCCGACCTCGATCGGCATCTATATCAAGATGCTGCCGGAAATGATGGCCCGCACCAACGCCAGCGGCGGCGAGCAGATGGACAACTGGCTGGCCGGCTGGACGGTGTTCTACTGGGCCTGGTGGATCTCCTGGACACCGTTCGTGGGCATGTTCATCGCCCGCATCAGCCGTGGCCGCACCATTCGCCAGTTCGTGACCGGCGTGCTGCTGGTGCCGAGCCTGGTCAGCCTGGTGTGGTTCACCGTGTTCGGCGGCGCGGCCATCGACGCCCTGCGCGACGGCGCGCTGCAACTGGCCAACGGGGCGGTCAACAGCAACCATGCGCTGTACCAGTTGCTGGACAGCTACCCGCTGGCCTCGGCCACCTCGGTGCTGGTGATGGTCCTGGTGGGCATCTTCTTTGTCTCCGGTGCCGATGCCGCTTCGCTGGTGATGGGCACGCTGTCGGAACATGGCACCACCGCGCCATCACGGCGCACGGTGATTTTCTGGGGTGCACTGACCGGTACGGTGGCGGCGATCATGCTGGCGATCGGCGCCCCGGGTGACCCTGGCGAGGCGCTGACCGGGCTGCAGAACCTGACCATTGTCGTGGCCTTGCCGTTCGTGGTGGTGATGGTGCTGCTGTGCCTGGCGCTGTACCGCGACCTGCGCAAGGACCCGATGATGCTGCGCCACCTGCGTGGCAACGAGCTGATCGAAAAAGCCGTGCTGTATGGGGCGGTGAAGCATGGCGAGGAGTTCTACATCGTGGTGCAGGAGAAGAAGGCCTCGGTGAAGCCGGCGGCAGAGGCCAGTGAAGTGGCTCAGCGCTGAAACCGGCTGGCGCTCGTCTCTTTGGGCTTTACCCGCAAATGCGTCGTTGGTTTGGCCAACGCATTCGCGGGTGGGCTCTCGTAGAACTGCACATAACTCACTGATTTAGCAGGGAACCTGTGGGAGCGGGCGTGCCCGCGAACACCGGCGCAGCCGGTGCCATGCACCGGGTTGGATTCTTCGCGGGCGCGCCCGCTCCCACAGGGTACGCGGAGCGCCCAGCATCCGTTCTATGCGCGACACCGTAGCCCAATGAGCTGGGCGATCTCCTACCGGGCCTTGGCAAGCCTGCGGATGTGTTGTTTTTCAGGGCCAGTCAATCGCCCAGGAAGCTGTCCTCGAACGAGTAAATGCAGGCCTCCACGCACAGCGCCATGCCCGCCTGCAGCTCGCCTTCGTTGCCATAGGATTCAGGGTCTTCCGGGTAACCAATGCTCGGGTACTCGTCGCACAGCCCCGCAGCACCGCTGGGGCGGAATAACGGGGGCGCGATCTCGGTGGAAGCGCCCCACAGGGTCACGCATCACCCGTTCAACGCCGCCTCTATACCGGCCACATCAATCTTGCCCATCTGCATCATCGCGTCGAACGCGCGCTTGGCCGCCGCACGGTCGGGGTGGCCGATGGCTTCGATGAGGATGCGCGGGGTGATCTGCCAGGAGATCCCCCATTTGTCCTTGCACCAGCCGCATACACTGGCCTCGCCACCGTTATCGATAATTGCGTCCCACAACCGGTCGGTTTCGGCCTGGTCCTCGGTGCTGACCTGAAACGAAAACGCTTCACTGTGCTTGAACGTCGGGCCACCGTTCAGGCCCACACAAGGGATGCCCATCACCGTGAACTCCACCGTGATCACGTCGCCCTGCTTGCCCGACGGGTAATCACCCGGCGCTTGGTGCACCGCGATCACGCTGCTGTCGGGAAACGTGCTGGCATAAAAATTCGCGGCCTCTTCGGCATCGTGGTCGTACCAGAGGCAGATTGTGTTCTTGGCCGTCATGGTGGTGCTCCATGAATGAGGGAGAACGTTAGAGTCTAGCCTCGGCATTGACCCAAGGCCCGCACAGCCGATTTTACCGTACGCCTGTACGATAAATCCCCCTGCTGCGAGCCCTTCCATTGACCTGCCGTTGGCGGGCTTGCTTGCGGGGTCTGGGCATGGGGGTCTCGCGACTGCTGTTGTGGCGAGGATAGCAAGCTTGGCGCTGCGCTCAACAATCTGCCCGGCGATGGCGGTCAGCAACATCGCCACAGTCAACGACAGCAGGGGCGCTGCCTGAGGCCGGGCGCCGCAACATTCTGCAGACATTTCCGACATCAGGTAGTGAACCTGCTTACAAAAAAGCGGTCTTTCGCTGACGGTCAACTCACCGACCGGTTCACCGGCCCAGTCACCGGGCCTACTTTTGTCCTGTTTCAGCGAAGACCCAACATGCCCGAATCCCGCCCAACTGCCTCCGCCCTCATTGCCCTGCGCGGTGGCCTGATCGCCACCGTGGTGGCCCTTGCCGCACCGGCGCATGCCGAAGAGCCTGCCAGCGATGCACGCTGGGTCAGTGACAGCCTGAGCACCTACGTGCGCAGCGGCCCGACCGACGGCCACCGCATCGTCGGCACGCTCAAGTCCGGGCAGAAGCTGACCATGGTCGGCAGCCAGGGCAACTACAGCCAGGTGCGCGGGCAGAATGGCGATGTGGTGTGGATCCTCAGCAACGACCTGCAGTCGGTGCCCGGCCAGAACGAACGCCTGCCGTTGCTCGATGCCCAGGTCGCAGAGTTGACCGGGCAGTTGAAGACCATCGACGACAGCTGGAAGAACCGTGTGCAGGGCATGCAGGAAACCCTCGACTCACGCAAGAAACTGGTCGACGAACTGGAGGCGCGCAACAAGGCGCTGAGCGAGCAGCTCGATGAGAGCCAGTCGACCCTGCGTGATACCCAGGCGCGCCTTGGCGATGAGAACAAGCAGGTGATGATGCGCTACATGGTGTATGGCGGCAGCATTGCCGGCGCGGGGCTGCTGATGGGGCTGATCCTGCCGGCGTTGACCCGCGGCCGGAAGAAGAACGACCGCTGGTTCTGATGCCAGCTATGCCGGCCTCTTCGCAGGTTTATCCCGCGAAGAGGCCGGCACGGCTCACACCTATTTGCTACGCGCCTTGTTGTAGATGGTCTTGGCCTGGTCCGCAGCCGACTGGCACTTGGTCATGTCACCCTTGTCCCGCGCCGTCTTGGCCTCCTCCATTTTCACCTTGAAGTCATGTGCCATGCCACCGTGCATCGCCTGACCGCTAGCTTTGTGGAAGTCTTCCAACTCCTGAATCTTCGCATCGCAGTTGGTCTTGGGATCCGCATGTGCAGCAAAACTCAGCACCGAAGCAATCACCAGCAGTGTCATGGATTTCATGCAACATTCTCCTGGGAAATTCGAAAGATGCTCGAGCGACATCGGCTCGACGCCACAAACAGCATAGTCCCCCTCGGGCAACCACACCTGCGCTCAGCCGTGTGATCGTGCGCCTTCAGCGAACAGATAGTCGATGAATACCCGAAGCCGCAGCGGCATGTGCCGGGCCTGCGGGTAGATCAGCACGAACGGCCGCGAGGTGCCGCCGTACTCGGCCAGCACCTCCACCAGCGCGCCGCTGTCCAGCGCCTCCTGCACGGTAAAGCGGTAGGCCTGCATCAGCCCGGCGCCGTGGCGCACCAGGGTTGCGGTGGCAAGAAAATCGCCAAGGCAGGTGAAGCTGCCATCGGTCTCCAACTCCAGTTCTCGGCCATCGCGGCGGAAACTCCAGCGCGGGCGCCGGCCGCTGCTGGCCAGTTCGAACTGGATGCACTCGTGCCCAGCCAGGTCTTCCGGCACTTGCGGTGTGCCCCGGCGTGCCAGGTAGGCGGGCGTAGCCACCACCACCAACGGGGCATCTTCCAGGCGCCGCGCCACCAGCCGCGAGTCGGCAGGCTCGCGGCCACGGATGGCGAGGTCGAAGTGCTCCTCGGCAAAGTCGACGTTGCGATTGCTGACATGCACGTCCACCTGCACCTGCGGGTAGCGTTGCTGGAACGCCGGCAGCAACGGCAGCAGCCGGTGGTGCGCGTAAGGCGTCGGCACACTGATGCGCAGGCGGCCGCTGGGCGCGACCTGGCCGCCTGTGACCTGGCGCTCTGCCTCGACCAGTTGCCCGAGCGCCTGGCGGCATTGCTGGTAATACGCCTGCCCAGCCTCGGAAAGCCGCATCCGCCGGGTGGTGCGCACGAACAGGCGCACTCCCAGGCGTTCCTCCAGACGGGCCACACTGCGGCTTACCGCCGCCGGAGTGACGCCAGCCTCGGTGGCTGCGGCAGTAAAGCTGCCGCTGTCGGCGGCAAGGCAAAACAGCTCCAGGCTGCCCAGTTGCAGGTCATCGAAGTGGCGGGACATGAGGGCTCGATTGATTACATGGTGTATTGATTGAAATGCCATCCGGCACATTTTTCAAGCATGTGTTGCAGCCTACAGTGAGCTCCACCCGAGCCATCGGCTCACCTTCCGGAGTACGCAAGCATGACCCAGCCAAGAACCGTCATCATCACCGGGGCCTCCAGCGGCCTGGGCTTCGCCCTGGCCGAGGCGTTCCTCGAACGCGGCGACAATGTCGTCGGCAATGCCCGCAGCCAGGCGCGCCTGGAGCAGGCCGCCGGCCGCCTCGGCAATCCTTCGCGCTTTGTTGGTGTGGCCGGCGACATCGCCGAACCAGGCACGGCTGAGCGGTTGTTCGCCAGCGCGGTGCAAACCTTTGGTGGGGTCGACATCCTTATCAACAATGCCGGCATCTTCATTGCCAAACCGTTTACCGAGTACACCGCAGTGGATGTCGACGCGCTGGTCGGGACCAACCTGAAGGGGTTCTTCTACCCGGCCCAGGAAGCGGCGCGGATCATGGCAGGGCAAGGGCACGGGCAGATCATCGCCATCACCGCCTCCATCGCCTTGCAACCAGACACCCGCGTACCCGCGTTGTTGCCGGTGCTGGTCAAGGGCGGCCTGAACCAGGCAGTAAAAGGCCTGGCGCTGGAGCTGGCGGCCAGCGGGGTGCAGGTGAATGCGGTGGCACCGGGAATCATCGATACCCCACTGCATGGGGGCAATGTGCAAGGCCTGGGCGCGCTGTCACCCAGCGGCCGCACCGGCTCGCCGCAGGACGTGGTGGACGCCGTGCTGTACCTGGCCGACTCAGCTTTCGTCAGCGGTGTGATCTTGCCGGTGGATGGCGGCAGCACTGCCGGCACCTGGCACTGAACAGAGGAGCAAGCAGCCATGCCTTATGTGCATATTCGTGTGACCGATGAAGGGGTAACTGCTGAGCACAAGCGCCAGCTGATCGAGCAGACCACCCGCATGTTGCAGCAAGTGCTGGGCAAACCGCCGGCCAGTACCTTTGTGGTGATCGAGGAGGTGCCGACCGATAACTGGGGGGTTGGTGGGGAGACGGTGACCCAGGTACGGGCGCGAGAGCGGCGGTGAGGTTGCTGCCACACGAGAACCGATCACCAGGCGTTGCGCAGAGTGTGAGGGTGATTCTATGCTCCAGGGCAAATTGCATCAGGGCTGACAGGTGCTTGCCATTAGAGGTGCAGCGCCTATGAGATCGAGCGCCGCGCGGGCGGCGCTCGATCTCATAGGCGCTGAAAATGCTGTGCCAAGCACCTGTCAGCCCCGATGCAATCCCCCCAAAAATCCCCTGCCAACGATGGAGCCCCTACTGCCGCAAACGCTCCAACGCCTGCAGCACATACTCCGTTGCCCGTTCCCCCTGCCCTTCCCGGCAAGCGATGCCCAACTGCCGCCATAACCCCGGCCGCAGCGGCCTGCGCATAACACGCCGGTCCAGCTCCGCCGCCTCACCTTCCTGCGGCAACAACGTCGCCCCATACCCGGCGCCGACCAGGCTCTTGATCGCATCGTTGTAGTTCAGCTCGATCCGCGGCTCGGGGTACAGCCCCGCCGCTGCGAACCACTCCCCGGTCACCCGCGACAGCTGGGTGCTGCTGTCGTTGAGGATCAACGCCCGCTGCGCCAGCCAGGCCGGCGTAACCTTCGCCGGTGGCTGCCAGTCGGCAGGCACATAAGCCAGGATCGGGTCGCGCCGCCAAGGGGTTACCGTCAACCCTTTCCCCGCCACCTGCGGCAAGGCCACCAGGCCGATGTCCAGCGTGCCCTCGCGCAGCCGTGCCAGCGACGCCTGCGAGGTCAGCACCTGCACTTGCACGTCGATCCTCGGGTGCTCCACCCGCAGCTGCTCCAGCGCCTGAGGCAACAAGTGGGCGATGGCCCCGGTGGACGCGCCCAGCCGCACCCGGCCGGTCAGCCCCTCGACCTGCCGGCGTACTTCTTCAAGCGCCAGGTCGGCATCGGCCAGCAAGCGACGGGCACGCGCCAGCAGCGTTTCGCCGATCGCGGTGGGCCGAACCTGGCCGCGGGTGCGGCTGAGCAAAGCACCGCCAACCCGCGCCTCCAGCTCGGCCACGTGCAGGCTGATGGTGGGCGGCGCCAGGTTGAGCTGGCGTGCAGCCTCGGCAAACGAGCCAAGGTCGCTGATGACCACCAAGGTGCGGAGGCGGTCGAGGCTGATTTCGCGCATTGTCTATACCGTCCACTTCACAGGAAGAGCCTGAGGGCCTGTCAAACCCAGCCCCGTCCGTGTAGAAGCGGCGGTGCGGCGATCCGATCTACCCGCTAAAGGGCCGGCCTTGACATGTTCGTTCAGAAAATCTGAACACTACCGTCATGATATTCAAATTTCCTTAATCAAAGCCACAGGCGAGCATAACCCACCCCTCCCCAACCGGACCCCGACCATGCATACCCCTGTTGTCTTCATCGATGGCGACCAAGGCACCACCGGCCTGCAAATCCACGCCCGTCTGCAAGGCCGCAGCGACCTGCGCCTGCTGACCCTGCCCGAAAGCGAACGCAAAGACCCGCAACGCCGCCGCGAGGCAATCAACAGCGCCGACATCGCCCTGCTGTGCCTGCCCGACGACGCTGCCCACGAGGCCGTGGCGGCCATCTACAACCCGCAGGTGCGGGTAATCGACGCCAGCTCCGCGCACCGCACCACCCCGGGCTGGGTCTATGGCCTGCCAGAGCTGGACGACCAACAAGCCGAGCGCATTGCGCAAAGCAAGCGTGTCAGCAACCCCGGCTGCTACCCCACCGGGGCCATTGCCCTGCTCCGCCCACTGGTAAAGGCCGGCCTGCTGCCTGCCGACTATCCGCTGAACATCCACGCCATCTCTGGCTACTCCGGCGGCGGACGCGCTGCAGTCGAACGGCATGAACAGCCCGACGCAAGCAAGGCCCCGACCCTGCAGCTCTATGGCCTGGAACTGGCGCACAAGCACGTACCAGAGATCCAGCAGCACGCCGGCCTGTCGGCCCGGCCGATGTTCATGCCCGGCTACGGCGCCTACCGCCAGGGCATCGTGCTGAGCATTCCCCTGCAGTTGCGCCTGCTGCCTGGCCAGGTCAGCGCCGGCCAGCTGCAAGCCTGCCTGGAACAGCACTATCAAGGTGCCCGGCACGTCCAGGTCATGCCCCTGCACCAGGACGGCGCTGCGGCCAACCTCGACCCCGAGGCGCTCAACGACAGCAACGACCTGCGCCTGGCGCTGTTCGCCAACCCCGAGCACGGCCAGGTACTGCTGACTGCGGTGTTCGACAACCTGGGCAAAGGCGCCTCGGGCGCGGCGGTGCAAAACCTGGACCTGATGCTTGGTGCGTTACAGGCACAAGGCTGAAACGGAAAAACCGGTTAAACTGTACAGCCCGCGCCAGCACGGCGCGGGCTGTATTCCCACCCGCCGGAGCCCGTCACCCGATGTTCATCCTGAGCCGCCTCGACAGCGTGCCGCCCGAATCTTTCCAGAACCAGATCCGCGAGCTGGTGATCCACAATGTCAGCGAACTGAGCAGTGTCGCCATCACTGCCGACAACCCCCTGTATCCGCTGTACCAGTACGGCGTCGGCATGGAGGTGCACCAGTACCTGCAAGCCATGGACGGCACCCGCGGCCTGGCGGTGGCGCTGACACTGGCGCTGGACGCCGAGGCGCCCGACCAGCTGCTGGGCTTTGCCCTGTCGCTGCCGGCCGAGGACGACGAACAGGCCTGCGCGCTGGCGTTCCTGGCCGTGCAACCCAGCCACCGCCGCCAAGGTATCGCCCGCGCCTTGCTGGGTGATCTGCAGGCGCGGCATGCCTGCGTGGAACTGAACGCCTTTGCCAGCCAGGTGCCGTGGTTCGAGGCCATGGGCATGCAGGCAGTGGCCGCCAACGGGCCGCAGGTGCTGATGAGCAGTACCGGGCAAGCCAGCGGTGCGTTGATCGGGCGGCTGGACATTGCACCGATCTACGAGGCGGTTGAAGTGATGCAGATTCATACCTACCTGCTTAACCAGCAGGGTGAAGATGCGATGATCGAAGCGGAACAGATGCGCGATGAGCGGCTGGACGAGCTGGCCGTTCAGGCGCGGGAGTGTGTGCGGCAGCGCAAGACCGTACATTGATCGAGGGGCCTTTTCGCGGGCTCGCCCGCTCCCACAGGGATATCACAAGACCCAAGGGCGATGAATACCGCTGGGAGCGGACAAGCCCGCGAAGAAACCTCATAGGCCCATCAGCCATGCACCCAGCGCCGATGCAGCCCTCGCGCAAAGGCATCCAGCACAAAGCCCAGCACCCCGATCAGCAGCACCATCGCCATCAGCTCGGAATACGCCAGCCGGTCACGGGTATCGAGGATGAAGTACCCCAGCCCCGCACTGACCCCGAGCATTTCGCACGGCACCAGCACGATCCACAAGATGCCGATGGCCAGCCGCACCCCGGTCAGCACATGGCCGATCACCCCCGGCACGATCACCTTGCACAAGGTTTCCCGGCGTGTGGCGCTCAGGCTGCGGCTCAACTGCAGCCAGCGTGGGTCCAGTTGCCTGACCCCGGCAGCGGTGTTCAGCAGAATCGGCCACAACGCGGCAAACGCCAGCAGGAAATAGATCGGCTGGTCGCCCACGCCCATCAGCATCACCACCACCGGCATCCACGACAGCGGCGAGATCATGCGCAGGAACTGGAATGCTGGCGTGGTCGCCGCCTCCAGGTGCCGGTAGCTACCCACCAGCAGGCCCAGCGGCACACCAATCAGCAGCGCCAGCAGCAGCCCGATCAGGATGCGTTTCAGGCTCACCCAGATATGCCCGTAGACCTCCCCCTGCCCCAGCAGCTCGACCAGGCTGGCCAGGGTTGCGTTGGGCGAAAAGCGCGCCGACAAGCCATCGGCCTGGCCAAACACTGCAACACCCGCCCACCACAACAGTAACAAACCGAGCAAACCCGCCAGACCAAGCCCGGCGTGCAGGACATGCGTGCGCATCAGACCGCGAACTCCTCGTTACGCTCGTAGCTGTCGGCAATGCCGAACACCGACGGCCCGCCCACGGCGGTAATGGCGTTACGCACGAAGCGGTCGTCGACCAGGTCCCTGGCGGTCTGCACCGGGTCAAGGCCGGCAAGGAACGCGTTGTCACCCTCGATCAGGGTGGTCTGCAAGCGCTTGACCAGCGCTTCGGTGTAGCTGGGGTACGGGTACGGCTGGAAGTCGATGCGTTTTTCGTCCCACTGCTGATGGCGGATGGCACCACTTGCAATGTAGCCAGCCCGGTCCTCGGCGGCCGGCGCCAGCACCTTGGCCAGCACCGCAGGCTCGTGCGGGGTGTACTTGTTGGGGCCGGCCCTGGACAGCAAGGCCGCCGCTTCGGCGCGGTGATCGCGCGTCCACTGTTGCGCCTTGACGATGGCGTTGACCACTTTCTGCGACCATTCCGGGCGATTGTTCAGGTCATGCTCGTGCATGAACACCACGCAGCAGGCGTGATTGCGCCACACATCGCCGGTGAAACGCTGCACCCGGCCAACCTTGAGGTTCTCGGCCAGGGCGTTGAACGGCTCGGCAACGATGTAGCCGGCAATGCGTTTGCTGGCCAGGGCTGGCGGCATGTCGGACGGCGGCAGCACCAGCAGGTTGACTTCATTGGCGCCCAGCTGGGCAGTGACCGGCCTCGACACCGGCGTCAGGCCGTTGTCGTTGAGCATCTGCTGCAGCACCACGTTGTGGATCGAATACCAGAACGGGATGGCCACGGTCTTGCCACCTAACTGCTTGAGGTCGGTGATGTCCGGGGCCACGGTCAGGCCCGAGCCCCCCACGTGGTTCCAGGCCACCACCTTGGCCGGCACCTTGCTGGCATAGCGCGCCCACACTGTCATCGGCGACAGCAGGTGGATGACATTGACCTGGCCGGAGATGAACGCCTCGATCACCTGGGCCCAGCTGCGCAGCAGCACCGGGCGCTCGGCCTTGATGCCTTCGGCTTCGAACAGGCCATTGTTGTGCGCCACCAGCAGCGGCGTGGCGTCGGTGATCGGCAGGTAGCCGATACGCACCGGCGCGTCCGGTTCGGCGGCGGCGCGGGCCTGCAGGCTTGAAAGCAATGGCAGCGCGCCGGCTGCCGTGAGCATGGCACCGAGCTTGAGGAAATCGCGACGTGAAGAAGCGGAACAGCAGTCATCCATGCACATGGACAGCCTCCGAGGGCAACGGGGTTGGGGTGGGTTCGACTGTGCGGCTTGCCCGCCGAAGGGTCTTGAGGATTTCGATACGCAGGGCGCCCAGCTCGTCGACCCGCTGCGCGCGCGGCTGCGGCAGGTCGACGAGCCACTGCCCGAGGATGTGCGCTGGGTGGTTGCCCAGTAGCAGCACCCGATCGGACAGCAGCAGGGCTTCGTCAATATCGTGGGTGATCAGCACCGCCGCCGTGTTGTGGGTGGCGATCAGCTGCAGCAGCAGTTGCTGCATGTCGGCCCGGGTCACTTCGTCCAGCGCGCCGAACGGCTCGTCGAGCAACAGCACCTCGGGCTGGCGGGCCAGGCAACGGGCCAGTGCAGTGCGCTGGGCCATGCCGCCGGACAGCTGCGCCGGGAACTGGCCACGGGCATGGGCCAGGCCCACGGCCGCGATGGCATGGTCGATGCGTGCACGCCGCTCGGCTGCGGCCAGTCTGGGCTGGCGGGCGAAGTCCAGGCCGAAGGCGACGTTTTTCTCCAGGCTCAGCCAAGGCAGCAGGCTGGGGTCCTGGAACGCTACGGCCAGCCGGGGGTGCGGCCCTTGCAACGGCTGACCGTGCAGGGTGACGCTGCCAGCGCGTGGCTGCTGCAGGCCGGCCAGTACGCGCAGCAGGCTGGACTTGCCAACCCCACTGGGGCCAAGAATGCTCACCACTTCGCCCGGTGCCAGCTGCAGGTCGAACTGCGCCAGCACCTGCTGCCAGCCCCCCTCGCGCGGGTAGCCCAGGCTGATGTCGCGGGCTTCGAGCAACACTGGGCTCATGCCGCGCCTGCCTGGCGCTGCAGTTCGGCGCGCAGCTGCACCAGGCTGGGCGTGACAATCGGCACGAAGGCCGACTCGCGCCAGCGGCGGGCAAACCCTTCGCCATACTCGCTCATGTAAGCCTTGCCACCGCTGGCCTGCAGCTCCAGTTGTACGGCGTCGGCGGCGCTTTCAGCCAAGGTGATGCGCAGCTTGAACAACGCCGCCGGTTGCTGCTGGAAGCGGCCATCGAGCAGGCCCTGTTTCAGTTCGCTTAGGGTATTTTCCAGACGCTCGCCGAGCACCTGGCGGGCCTCCTCCAGGAACGAGGCACGACCATTCAGATGCGCCCGTACTTCCTCCAGTGCACGTCGCGCCAGGCCGATGGCCATGCCACACTGCAACGCCAGAAACGCGGGGCGTACCCGCGGCAGGAACTCGCGGGCATTCTCATGCAGCAGCCATTCCCGCGACAACTGCACCTGGCGCAAAGCCAGCGCCGCCGTGTTGCTCGACTGCAGGCCCATCAGTTGCAGGTCATCCGAACGCTCCAGGCCTTGCACGTCCGATGGAATGGCCAGCACGAACGGCGCGCTTCCGGCCTCGTCTTCAATCGCTGCCGCCACCACGAATCCACTTTTGCGCAGGTTGGTCACCCAGTGCAGGCGCCCATCCAGGTCCCAGCCATCGGCTGCCGGCCGACCGCGCACCTGCAGCGCTTCGATACCGGACAGAAACTTCATGGCGTTGGACAGCCCGGTAGCCCCGGCCAATTCGCCGGTCAGCAAGCGCGGCAACAGGCGCTCGCGCAGGGGCTGGTTGGGACTGTGCAGCAGGTACTCGATGAAGGCGCGTTGGCCCCAGCAGACAAAGGCTGCGGCCAGCGAGCGACTGGCGATGGCGGCAATGGCTTCGACCGCGTCGGTAACCTGCCCGCCCGTGCCGCCAAGGGCCGGGTCTACACCAATACGCAGCAGCTGCGATTCGGCAATCTGCGCCAATACCAATTGCGGTTCGCACTGGCCCCGGTCGATGGCCTCGGCATTGGCGTCCAGCCATCGTCGAAATGCACAATCTTGCATGGTCTTGCTCCTTGGGAAACGCCAGGGCCGCTGTGCGGCCCATTCGCGGCACAAAGCCGCTCCTACAACCACCGCGTTATGGCAGGTGTCACGCGCGGATCAAGCGGAAGGCTGCCAGCGGTACTTGCCAAGCTCTTCATTGAGCGGCGTCTGGGCGAACACATTAGCAAAGTTGCACAGCGTTGCCAGACTCACGCCCAGAATCACCTCCAGGGCGTTGCCCTCGCTGAAACCGGCTGCGCGCAAAGCCTGGTAGGTGGCTTCACTGACGTTGCCGCGGGTGGCGATCACTTCACGGGCGAACGCGGCGAGGGTTTCGTAGCGGGCATCGGGCAGCTCGCCGCGGGCGCGCAGGGCATCGACCACTTCCTGCGGCAGCTTGGCTTTGTTCAGGGCCACGGCGGTGTGGCCGGCGACACAGAAATCGCAGCCATGCTGGGTAGCGGCGATCAGCTGCACCACTTCGCGCTCGGCCAGGGTCAGTTCGGACTTGCCATTGAGCGCCGAAACGGTCACATAGGTTTCCAGCGCTGCCGGGGCGTTGGCCAGCACACCGAGCAGGTTGGGGATGAAGCCGGATGCCTTCTGAGCGTTCTCGAGGAACGGACGGGCCGCTTCCGGTGCGGTCTGCAGGGTGTGTAGAGTAATGCGCGAGGACATGCAGTGGTCTCCTTTGATGGGTGTCACTACAGTCTGTTGGTTATAAGAATTACCCTCCATATTCATCAGTCGCCTTTCCTTGCTCCCGAGTCTTTGTATTAGATGATTTCGTCCAGCCCCCTTGTCGATTGGTTATTAGAAGGCCTGGAGCTCGATGCCAGCCTGTTCCATGTCGGTCGCTACTGTGGCGGTTGGCACGCCAGCACCCAAGGCATGGGCCGGGCCAGCTTCCACCTGGTGGTTCAGGGGCATTGCTGGCTGCACATCGACGGCCATGCCCAGGCGCTGCGCCTGGAGGCCGGGGACGCGGTGTTCCTGCTGCGTGACCTTGGTTATCGCTTGTCCAGCGACCAGGACCCGGCCAGCGCCTGCGCCCAGCCGCGCCAGCACATGCAGGCACTGGAAGCGGATGCGGTCGAGGGGGTTGGGCTGGTGTGCGGTTTCTTCCATTTCAAGCCAGGCTTGTCAGCGCTGATCGTCGAAGGGCTGGCCGACTGGATAACGCTGCGCGGCAACGAACCGGCCGGGCATGCGGCACGCGCGTTGTTCGAGCTGATTCTGCAAGAATGCCAACGCGACGCCGGGCCATCACAGACATTGCTGGAGCGGCTGACGCATTTGCTGTTCCTGTATGTGCTGCGCCAGCAGGTGCATGCCGGGCAATCGTTGGGCGGGCTGGTTGCACTGGCCCGGCAACCGGCGTTTGCCGGGTTGTTGCAGCAGTTGATCGAGCACCCGGGGCAAGCCTGGACGCTGGAGAGCATGGCCGCCTGTACCGGTTTGTCGCGGTCAGCGTTTTTCAAGCGGTTCAGCGAGGTCGCCGGGCAGTCGCCGGGGCAAGTGCTGCTGGCTTTGCGTATGCGCCATGCAAGCCAGCTGCTCAGAACCGGGCACACGGTAGAACAGGTGGGCGCGCAGGTGGGGTATCAGTCGGTGGCGGCGTTTACCAGGGCGTTTGCCAAGGCCGTGGGGGTGCAGCCAGGGGCTTATCGCAGGCAGCATGAAGGGCGGTGAGCCACAGAGCGCTACCCATCGATAAGACCGCCACAGCCAACAGATTCACACTTGTTTAACCGGAATATCCCCTGCTCCTTTACCATCCCGCCGCTCGCCCATCCAGGCATTGACCTTCTGCCCGAACTCGGCCGGCGCCTTGCGCCCGAAGCGTCGCGCCAGGTCGAGAATGGTCTGCTGCGCCAGGGCCTCCTCCATGCGCTTCTGCGCGCCCAGCATTACCGCGTGAATGGCACAGGTGCCCTCGGTCGCCCAGCTGGGTGCCGAGCCCTCAAACAGGCTGCAACGTTCACGGATCTCGCGGCAGTCGAAGATCTTTTTCGGCCCATCGATGGCATTGACGATATCCAGCACCGTGATTTCATCGGACGGCCGGGCGAGGCGGAAGCCACCGCGTACGCCCTCGGTGGCGGCCACCAGCCCGGCTCGGGCCAGTTTGGTGAACACCTTGGCCAGGTATTCCTGGGGTACACCCTGCAACTCTGCCAGATCGCGCACGCTGGAATCTCGCGAATCACCGCGCTCGTCCACCAGGAACAGCAGGCAATGGATGCCGTATTCGACGCCAGCACTGTAGAGCGACATAGTAATCTCCGACCAATATTGTCGTAAATAATACGCTTGGGAGAGGGTTCGCGCAAAGTGTGAATCTGTCGGTTGCGGGCCTGGTTGTGGGGGATGGGCTGATGGTCGTGGGGTTGGGGGTTGGGGCTGAGAGGTGACCGGCATGAGAGTTTCAGCGCCTGTCAGCCCCACCCCGCACAACCGACCGGCCTGCCCCATACACCCATCTCCCCAAGGCCATACCACTCGGCCAAAAACCCCAACACCCGAAAAAAACACTTGCACCAAGCAACTCCGATAAATACAGTCGTAGTTATTCGAGCGACCCCAACCCGTGCTCGAAGCCCTCTTCGACCCTTGCGGAGCACCTACATGAAATCGAACATCCTCATCATCGGTTCTGGTTTTGCCGGCGTCTGGAGCGCCCTCAGCGCCGCACGCCTTCTGGACCAGGCGCAGCGCGACGACCTGAGCATCAGCGTGCTGGCCCCGCAACCGGAACTGCGCATCCGCCCGCGCTTCTACGAAGCCGATGTGCACAGCATGAAAGCGTCGGTCAGCGACCTGTTCGAGGCCGTAGGCGTGCGTTTCATCACCGGCAATGCCGAGGGCATCGATGCCGCTGGCCGTAGCGTCAGCTACACCGACACCAACGGCCAGCGCCAGCAGATCGGCTACGAGCGCCTGATCCTCGCCGCTGGCAGCCAGGTCGCCCGCCCGGCAGTGCCAGGCCTTGCAGAACATGTCTTCGATGTCGACCAGATGGAGTCGGCGATCAAGCTGGAGCAGCACCTGGCCGGTCTGGCCGCCCTGCCCACCTCGCCGGCACGCAATACCGTGGTGGTCTGTGGCGGTGGCTTCACCGGCATCGAGACCGCCACCGAGATGCCCGCGCGCTTGCGTACCTTGCTTGGCAGCGATGCGCCGGTACGGGTGCTGGTGGTGGACCGCGGCGCAAAGATCGGGGCGGCGCTGGGCGCAGGCATCACGCCGTCGATCATTGCAGCGTGCGAGCAGGCCGGTGTCGAATGGCGGGCGGGTACGTCGGTGGTGGCCGTCGATGCCGGTGGGGTGACCCTGGACAACGGCGAGTACATCGCCAGCAACACGGTAATCTGGACCGTCGGCGTCAAGGCCAGCCCGCTGACTGCGCAGGTGGACGGCGAGCGTGACAACTTCGGCCGGCTCAAGGTAGACGACCACCTGAGAGTAATCGGCCAGGAGCACATCTACGCCACCGGCGATACTGCCTGGGCGGCCGTCGACGAGCTGGGCAACCATGCCCTGATGACCTGCCAGCACGCCATCCCCATGGGCCGGCATTCTGGCAATAACGCCATGGCCGACCTGTTGGGCATGCAGCCGGTGGTCTACCGCCAGCCCAAGTATGTCACCTGCCTGGACCTCGGCGACTGGGGCGCAGCCTTCAGTGAAGGCTGGGAGCGCGAACTGAAGCTGCATGGCCAGGAAGGCAAGGACCTCAAGCGCCAGATCAACTCGGTATGGATCTACCCGCCAGCAGCGGACCGCGCCCTGGCCCTGGCAGCGGCCGACCCGCTGATCGCGATCGTTTGACGGCTATTTCCAGACAGAACCGTCAGCAAATGGCGGTTTTGTCACTTCATGCCGTAACGCCGCCACCGCCGTCAACCAGGTGACCGCGGCGGTGGAACTTGAATGCCTTGCAACCATTCACGGCGACTGGTTCCGTTGTTCAGAGTGGGTCGTGTCCTACAGTGGACAGGATCTGAATTTGTCTGAGTTCTGCTAGCCTGTTTTCAACAGCCGCGATCTCTCCTCCTCCCTGGGTTCGCTGATGATTGGGAATCATCTCATGACGAGAAAACGGGCGTTGGCCTGGCCGGTGTTCCCAAAACCTGTCATCGCCTGACTGATTGATAGTTGGCCCCTTTGAGCGAGTACGGGCGACCCAGGTCGTTGGTAGCTTCAAGAGATCTTTTTGGGGAGCGCTTTCTCCCACCAAAATGTCCGTTCGACTCACACTACGCTCCGAAAGGGGCGGACGCGTGCCCTTGTAACTCCCCGGTCCATTCCTCTGAGCTGGTTCAACTTTGACTTGGGGATAGGGCATCACCTTGGCGACAGGCAATGCTGTGATGTCATTTCTAGTCGTGGAGAATGGCTCTAGATGGCCAATCCTGAACGCCCGTCCAGGCCAGGGTGCTTTTCCCGTCGGATCAACCCAGTTGATCGGGTCACCTGCGCAATAGGCATAACTGTTCAGCCCACCGTCACCAAATGGACTCAACTGGTCCGGGCTGATAAAACGCATGAGAGAGGGAGCGTATGACCGATGCCCGTTGCCAAGCCAATAACCCTGAATCAACCCATCCAGCAGTTGGCCGTTGAACCCCAACATTGCCTCAGCACTGCTGACTGGCAGGTAACCATACGCCGTATAGTTGAGTCGGCAGTCTGAGACTTGATTGCGGCGCCGGTTCATTCCATCACCTTCACGATCTACTGATCGCAAGACTGTGCCGAAAAATGATCGCTTGTTGAATTGGCATTTTTACCAGGCAACGCGGCGGCCGGCTTGCAGTGGGTGTGACTGGCCGGGTCGAGCAATACAACGCATGACCTGAAACAGCTGGGGCCGCTTTGCGGCCCATCGCAGGCAAGCCAGCTCCTACACCGATTGCACAATGTCCAAGGCTTGCGCTGTACCTGTAGGAGCTGGCTTGCCTGCGATGGGCTGCCAAGCAGCCCCTGTCACCGCAACTTCTATCTATCAGTCGTTGATACTCACCACCCGCCCCGGCTGCTCGGCAGCCTTGCCCCGGGTCGCCAGGCAGTAGTACAGCGGCACCGTCACCAGCAAGCCGAACAGCCACGACAGGTCAGCCCCTTCGACAATGTTCGAATACGGACCCACATACAGCGACGTATTGGCAAACGGCAACTGCACCAGGATGCCGCAGGCGTAGGCAATGATCGCGTGGTGGTTGAAGCGGCCGTAGATGCCGCCATCGGCACTGAAGATCGAGGCGATGTCGTACTGGCCCTTCTTGATCAGGTAGAAATCGATAAGGTTGATCGAAGCCCACGGCACCAGCACCAGTAGCAGCGCCAGGATCAGGCCGATGAACTGGCCGATGAAGCCCGCCGAAGCATTCAGGGCCACCAGCCCACAACCCACCAGAATCACCGAAGCCAGGATCACCCGCACCTTGATGCTCGGCGTCCACTGGGCGACGAAGGTCTGGATCGCGGTGACGATCGACAGCACCGCACCGTACAGGTTGAGGGCGTTGTGGCTGATGATGTTGAGCAGGAACAACACCATCAGGATCGGCCCCAGCCAGCCGGTCGCCTGCTTCACCGCATCCATCGCGTCGGTGCCTTCCGGCACGCACAGCACCGCCACCGCCCCAAAGCTGAAGCACAGGATGGTGCCCAGGGTGGCGCCGAAGTAGGTCGCCCAGAACGGCTTGGCAATGCCCACTTCCCGCGGCAGGTAGCGCGAGTAGTCAGAGGTGTACGGCGAGAAGCTGATCTGCCAGATCACCCCCAGCGACACCGTGGCGATGAAGCCCGACAGGTTGAACGCGCCGCGGTTGAAGAAGTCGGCCGGCAAGTCCTGGACAAACATCATGATGAAGCCGGCCAGCAACGCCGAGCCCATCACCCAGGTGCCGATGCGGTTGAGGATATGGATGAAGCGGTAGCCAACCACGCCAATGGCAGTGGCGCTCAGGGCACCGATCACGATCGCCCCTGGCATCGGCACGCTGGGTGCAATGCCGTGGATGGTCTTGCCTGCCAGGACAATGTTGGAGATGAAGAAGCCGACATAGATCAGCGCGGTGAAGAACACGATCAGCAAGGCGCCATAGCGGCCGAACTGGCCCCGGCTCTGCACCATCTGCGGAATGCCCAGCTGCGGTCCCTGCGCAGAGGCCAGGGCGATGACCACGCCCCCGACAAGATGACCCAGCACGATGGCGATCAGCCCCCACAGCAGGTTCAGGTGGAACACCTGGACCACCATGGCGCCGGTGACGATAGGCAGTGGCGCAATGTTGGTACTGAACCAGAGGGTGAACAGATCGCGCGCCTTCCCATGGCGCTCGGCAGGTGGAACGTAATCGACCGTGTGATTCTCGACAAACTGGTTTTGCGATGACGGTTGGGACATAGGATTCAGCTCGAAAGGTCGTTTTTATCGTTGTAAGGAAACCGCGTCTAGGCGGCCTCTCAGCTGCGGACCATATTATGGTATTCCAAGCTTTTGACAACACTGATCCGCATGAAAAAATGGCCACTGATCCGCTTGCGCCTGCCGTGCGACAAACCTCCTCACCGCTACAGGCCACGTTATACGTGGCTTGTAGCCATTCATCGTGAAAAACAGCGAGTGAAAATTCCGCTTGCAAAATAGGTATTACGGTATACCATCAGACACATCAACGATAAAAACCGCGGACCACCGCAGCCTTTTAGAGGTACACCAGATGATCGACGCAACCGTCTACAAGAACGTCCTGGGCTCCTTTCCGTCCGGCGTAACCGTCATCACCACCCTGGACGACGACGGCTCGGTCGTCGGCCTGACCGCCAGCGCCTTCTCCTCCCTGTCGATGGACCCGCCGCTGGTGCTGTTCTGCCCCAACTACACTTCCGATTCCTACCCGGTACTGATCAAGCAAAAGCGTTTTGCCATTCACCTGTTGTCCGGTGAGCAGCAAGCCGAAGCTTATGCGTTCGCCAAGAAGGGCAAGGACAAGGCCAGCGGTATCGAGTGGACCCTGAGCGAGCTGGGAAACCCGATCCTGGCCGGTGCCACCGCCGTCATCGAATGCGAATTGTGGCGTGAATATGAAGGTGGCGACCACGCCATCATGGTCGGCAAGGTGCACAACCTGATCGTTCCTGAAGCAGCACCGCGGCCGATGGTGTACTGCCGCGGCAAGATGGCCAGCCTGCCGGCCTTTGCCTGAAGCCTATTCTGAATCGAGACAACTGGCGCCTGCCCTGCCCGGTGCCAGCCACTTTCAAGCGTTGAGGAAAGCCACATGAAATTTTCGTTGTTCGTACACATGGAACGTTGGGATGAACAGGTCAGCCACCGCCAGCTGTTCGAAGACCTGACCGAACTGACCCTGATGGCCGAAGACGGCGGTTTCAGCACCGTGTGGATCGGCGAACACCACGCCATGGAATACACCATTTCGCCGAGCCCGATGCCGCTGCTGGCCTACCTGGCCGCGCGCACCGAGAAGATTCGTCTGGGCGCCGGCACCATCATCGCGCCGTTCTGGAACCCGATTCGCGTGGCGGGCGAGTGCGCCCTGCTCGACGTGATCAGCAACGGTCGCATGGAAGTGGGCCTGGCCCGCGGCGCTTACCAGTTCGAGTTCGACCGCATGGCCAACGGCATGCCGGCCACCGACGGCGGCAAGGCGCTGCGCGAGATGGTGCCGGTGGTGCGCAAGCTGTGGGAAGGCGACTATGCCCATGACGGCGAAGTCTACAAGTTCCCGACCTCCACCAGCGTGCCCAAGCCATTCAACGCTACGCCGCCGATGTGGATCGCCGCGCGCGACCCAGACTCGCACAACTTTGCCGTGGCCAATGGCTGCAACGTGATGGTCACCCCCTTGATGAAGGGTGACGAAGAAGTGCTGGACCTGAAGAACAAGTTCCAGGCAGCACTGGACAACAACCCCGACGTGCCGCGCCCGCAATTGATGGTGTTGCGTCACACCCACGTGCACAGCCCGGCCGAGCCCGAAGGCTGGAAGGTCGGCGCCCAGGCCATCTCGCGCTTCTACCGCACCTTCGACGCCTGGTTCGGCAACAAGACGGTGCCGGTCAACGGCTTCCTTGAGCCAAGCCCGGAATCGAAGTTTGCCGAAGTGCCGGCGTTCCAGCTGGAGAACATCCGCAAAAACACCATGATCGGTACGCCGGAAGAAATCATCGCGCGCATCAAGTACTACCAGGAGCTCGGCGTCGACGAGTTCAGCTTCTGGTGCGACAACAGTCTGCCTCACGCCGAGAAGAAGAAGTCGCTGGAGCTGTTCATCAAGGAAGTGGTACCGGCGTTCGCCTGAATTCCCATTGCCTGAATTGTTGCGGGACGCAGCCCGCTCCCGTGGGCCCTTGTGGCCCGCGTGAGCGGGCTTTTTTTCGAGTGGTGCCCGCGAAGAGGCCAGTACAGACGGCACGGAAATCAAGGCATCAGCCCACCTTTCGTCCCCCGGCAAGAGAAATTTCCAGACACCTCTTGCACAACAAATATTATGGTATACCATCAGACAACAAGAGCTGATAACCCTCACCAGGAGCCACCCATGAGTTTCGAAATCCGCAAGATCGTCACCTACTCCGAAGAGACCCGCATCGAAGGCGGCAAGGCCACCGACAAGCCGGTGACCATGGTCGGCCTGGCCGTGGTGATCAAGAACCCATGGGCCGGTCGCGGTTTCGTTGAAGACCTGAAGCCGGAAATTCGCGCCAACTGCTCCGAGCTGGGCGCGCTGATGGTCGAACGCCTGACCGCCGCCATCGGCGGTGCCGACAAGATCGAAGCCTACGGTAAAGCCGCTGTGGTCGGCGCCGATGGCGAGATCGAGCACGCTTCGGCGGTGATCCACACCCTGCGCTTCGGCAACCATTACCGCGAAGCGGTACAGGCCAAGAGCTACCTGAGCTTCACCAACAAGCGCGGCGGCCCAGGCACTTCGATCCAGATCCCGATGATGCAGAAGGACGACGAAGGCCTGCGCTCGCACTACATCACCCTGGAAATGCAGATCGAAGACGCCCCGCGTGCCGATGAAATCGTCGTGGTCCTGGGCGCAGCCGACGGCGGCCGCCTGCACCCGCGTATCGGCAACCGCTACATCGACCTGGAAGAACTGGCTGCCGAAAAAGCCAACGCTCAATAACAACAACCAAGACGGGCCGGGGCGTGGCGTGCTTACCCGCCGCGCCCGACCTTCAAGGAGCGCCCTCCATGATTCAGCCTGTCGCTGAACGCACACCTGCCGGCACCAGCTACCTTGCCGTCGGCCAGGGCCAGCCCGTGGTACTGATCCACGGCGTGGGCCTGAACAAGGAAATGTGGGGCGGTCAGATCGTTGGCCTGGCCAACGACTACCGCGTCATCGCCTATGACATGCTCGGCCACGGCCAAAGTGCCCTGCCGGCTGCCGACACCAACCTGGAAGGCTATGCCGCCCAGCTTGCCGAACTGCTCGACCACCTGCAGATCCCACAGGCCACCGTGATCGGCTTTTCCATGGGTGGCCTGGTTGCCCGGGCCTTCGCCCTCAATTACCCGCAGCGCCTGGCTGCGCTGGTGGTGCTCAATAGCGTGTTCAACCGCACCCCCGAGCAGAGTGCCGGCGTTATCGCCCGCGCCGCCCAGGCCGCGGAGCTGGGCCCCGATGCAAACGTGGATGCCGCCCTCGACCGCTGGTTCAGCCGTGAATACAAGGCTGCCAACCCGGCGCAGGTCGCTGCCATTCGCCAGGTGCTGGCGAGCAACGACCCGCAGGGCTACCACACCACTTACTCGCTGTTTGCCACCCAGGACATGTACCGCGCCAGCGACCTGGGCAGCATCCAGGTGCCCACGCTGATCGCCACCGGCGAACTCGACTCGGGCTCCACCCCGGCCATGACCCGCCAGCTTGCCGCCAGCATCCCTGGCGCACACAGCGTGGTGCTGGCCGAGCAACGGCATATGATGCCGGTGGAAGCACCGCGTGAAGTCAACAAGATGCTGCTGGACTTCCTCGCCCAAGCCCGCACCCTTACCGAATCCGCCAAGGGGATAGTTGCATGACCCTCGTTCGTTTCCAGATGTGCATCGACGGCCAATGGCGCGATGCGCAAAGCGGCAAGACCTTCGACAGCCTCAACCCGGCCACCGCCCAGGCCTGGGCGCAACTGCCCGACGCCGACGAAGCCGATGTCGAACTGGCCGTGCAGGCCGCCCAGCGTGCCTTTGACAGCAAGGCATGGCGCAGCATTACCGCCACCGCGCGTGGCAAGCTGCTACGGCGCCTGGGTGATCTGATTACCGAAAACAAGGAGCACCTGGCCCAGCTGGAAAGCCGTGACAACGGCAAGCTGATCCGCGAAACCCGCGGCCAGGTCGGCTACCTGCCCGAATTCTTCCACTACACCGCAGGCCTGGCCGACAAGCTCGAAGGTGGCACCTTGCCGCTGGACAAGCCCGACCTGTTTGCCTACACCGTGCACGAGCCGATTGGCGTGGTCGCCGGCATCATTCCGTGGAACAGCCCGCTGTACCTCACCGCGATCAAGCTGGCCCCGGCCCTGGCTGCGGGCAACACCATCGTGCTGAAACCGTCCGAGCACGCCTCGGCAACCATCCTCGAGCTGGCCCGCCTGGCCCTCGAAGCCGGCTTCCCGCCGGGTGTGGTCAACGTGGTCACCGGCTACGGCCCAAGCACCGGGGCAGCCCTTACCCGCCACCCGCTGGTGCGCAAGATCGCCTTCACCGGCGGCGCCGCCACTGCCCGCCACGTGGTGCGCAGCAGCGCCGAGAACTTCGCCAAGCTGTCGCTGGAGCTGGGTGGCAAGTCGCCGAACATCATCTTCGCCGACGCCGACCTGGACAGCGCCATCAACGGCGCAGTGGCCGGTATCTATGCCGCTTCCGGGCAAAGCTGCGTGGCCGGCTCGCGGCTGCTGGTGCAGGACGAGATCTTCGACGAGTTCGTCGAGCGTTTGATCGCCCGCGCCAAGCGCATCCGCATCGGCAACCCGCAGGACGACGCCAGCGAAATGGGTCCGATGGCCACCGCGCAGCAGTTGGCCGTGGTCGAAGGCCTGGTCGCTGCGGCCAAGGCCGAAGGCGCCAAGCTGCACATGGGCGGCAAGCGTGCCGAGGTCGAGGGTGAAGGCTGGTTCTACGAGCCGACGCTGTTCGAGTGCGACAGCAACTCGATGACCATCATGCAGGAAGAAGTATTCGGCCCGGTGGCAGCGGTGATCCGCTTCAAGACCGAGGAAGAAGCCCTGGCGATGGCCAACGACTCGCAGTTCGGCCTGGCGGCCGGTATCTGGACCCGCGACCTGGGCCGTGCCCATCGCCTGGCCCGTGACGTGCGCTCGGGGATCATCTGGGTCAACACCTACCGCGCCGTGTCGGCCATGGCACCGATCGGTGGTTTCAAGAACAGCGGCTACGGCCGTGAGAGCGGCATCGATTCGGTGCTGGCCTATACCGAGCTGAAGACCGTGTGGATCAACCTGTCCACCGCGCCGATGCCCGACCCGTTTGTGATGCGCTAAGAGGTAGCACGAGATGATCGAACCCGGCATCTACAAAGACGTGATGGGCTCGTTCCCGTCCGGCGTCACGGTTGTCACCACCCTGGACGCCGACGGCGGCATCGTCGGCATCACCGCCAGCGCGTTCAGCGCGCTGTCGATCGAGCCGGCGCTGGTGCTGTTCTGCCCCAACTACGCCTCCGACACCTACCCGATCCTGCGGGACAGCA